>JBILVS010000083.1:0-12761 GCA_044370335.1 Caulobacterales bacterium | reverse complement strand
GGGTTGATGATTGTGGGCTTCGCCTCCATCGTGGCGTGGGTGCTGGGCTATTCGTTGCTATTCCGGAAGCCGACGCTGACCAGCGCCAAAGTCAAACCGGCGGCTCATACTTACGAAGACCATATCCATCTCGGTTCGGAGGATGACCTCGCCTTACACAAATTGGCGCCGACCCTGAGGCGGGAAGACGCCCTTTATAGAAACGCCTCCGCGATGACGCTGCGCGCCGTTACGTCGTAACCGTCGTTGAGACCAAACGCAACGCCCTGATCTTTCGGCGGGAAATGCGCCTGAATGTGCCGTTCGGCAACCGCTGGAAGAACCAACCCGGGGTCATTCAGCTCGATACCTCCGGCGCGACGGAAGTCCGCAACATGAACGGCTATGAGGAGGACGGCGATCTGAACTCAGGCGTGAGTGTTAGGGAGTACAACGTCTATATCCGGCCGGTGCTCTGGTACCATGTTCGCCATTGGCTCACCCACCCGAACCGAGAAATCCGGATCGTCGTCTGGGTCACGAGTATCACCACGTCGGCGCCGCTCCTGATCGAGATCATTGGCTCTGCGATCGGTTAGAGCTCAACCCTGCTCATGCCCCAGCCGTGCGCTCAGCGTGGCTAGCATGTCCTTCGCGCTTTCCCCGATCACCGTGCCGGGCGGATAGACCGCGCTCGCGCCCATCTGCTTCAGGATCGCGACATCGTCCGGCGGGATCACGCCGCCGACCACGATCATGATGTCCGCCCGGCCTTCGCCTGAGAGCGCGGCGCGCAGGGCCGGCACCAGCGTCAAATGTCCCGCCGCCAGTGACGACACACCGACGACATGCACGTCGCTTTCGACGGCCTGTTTGGCGACCTCTTCCGGCGTTGCGAACAGTGGCCCGATTTCGACGTCAAACCCCATATCGGCATAGGCCGAGGAGACGACTTTCTGGCCCCGGTCATGCCCGTCCTGGCCGATCTTGGCGACGAGCACTTTCGGGGGTCGGCCCGCCGCCTTCTTAAAGGCCTCGATGGCGCTTTTCACCTCCGCCATGGCCTTGTCCCCGGCCGCGCCCGCATAGACGCCGGAGATCGCCTGGATCTTCGCCCGGTGTCGGTTGAAGATCTTCTCCATGGCCTCCGAGATTTCGCCGACGGTGGCTTTCGCCCGCGCGGCTTCCACCGAAAGGGCCAGGAGATTGCCTCCGCCCGCCGCTGCGTTCGTCAGTGACCGGAGTTTCTCGTCCACCTCCGCCTGATTTCGCTCGGCCCGGAGGCGCTGGAGCTTGTCGATCTGGGCGGCGCGTACGGCGGCATTGTCGACCTTCAGCACCGGCACGTCCGGCTCGTTGTTCTGGACAAACTTGTTCACGCCCACGACCGTCTGCGCGCCGGTGTCGATGCGGGCCTGGGTGCGGGCGGCGGCCTCTTCGATCCGCAGCTTCGGCAGGCCTTCTTCGATGGCCTTGGCCATGCCGCCGCGAGCCTCCACCTCTTCTATGTGCGCCAGCGCCTTTTCCGCCAGATCGTGGGTCAGGCGCTCGACATAATAGCTTCCGCCCCAAGGGTCGACGGGGCGCGTCACGCCCGCCTCGTTCTGCAGGAAGAGCTGCGTGTTGCGCGCGATGCGGGCGGAGAAATCCGTCGGCAGGGCCAGCGCCTCATCGAGGCTGTTGGTGTGCAGCGACTGGGTATGGCCGTAGGCCGCCGCCATGGCTTCGACGCAGGTGCGGATGGCGTTGTTGAAGACGTCCTGCGCGGTCAGGCTCCAGCCCGAGGTCTGGCAGTGGGTTCGCAGCGCCAAGGATTTGTCGTCCTGCGGGTCAAACGGCTTCACAAGCTTCGCCCAAAGAAGGCGCGCAGCGCGCATCTTGGCGATCTCCATGAAGGGGTTCATCCCGATGGCCCAGAAGAAAGAGAGCCGCGGAGCGAACTGATCGATGGTGAGCCCGGCTTGGAGTCCGGCCCGGATATATTCGACGCCGTCGGCGAGGGTATAGCCAAGCTCTAGGTCCGCCGTCGCGCCAGCTTCCTGCATGTGGTAGCCGGAGATGGAGATCGAGTTGAACTTCGGCATATTCGCCGAGCTATAGGCGAAAATGTCGGAGATGATCCTGAGGCTCGGTCCAGGCGGGTAGATATAGGTGTTCCGGACCATGAACTCCTTCAGGATGTCGTTCTGGATGGTTCCGGACAATTGTTTGGGCGCGACGCCCTGTTCTTCCGCAGCGATAATGTAAAGCGCCATCACGGGGAGCACTGCGCCGTTCATGGTCATGGACACGCTCATCTGATCAAGCGGGATGCCTGAAAAGAGCGTGCGCATGTCATAGATGCTGTCGATGGCGACGCCCGCCATGCCGACATCGCCCTGTACGCGAGGGTGGTCTGAGTCATAGCCGCGGTGGGTGGCGAGGTCGAAGGCGATGGAGAGGCCTTTTTGCCCCGCCGCCAGATTGCGGCGGTAAAAGGCGTTGGAGTCCTCCGCCGTCGAGAAGCCCGCGTACTGACGGATCGTCCAGGGCTGGTTGACATACATGGTCGGGTATGGGCCGCGGCCGAAGGGCGGGAGCCCTGGGAAGCCATCGAGGAAATCAAGGGCGGCCACGTCATCTCGTCCGTATACGGATTTAACCCCGATGCCTTCGGGCGTTAGCCATTCCGCGCTTGAGCGGGGCGCTTTCGCCTCTGGCATTGCGAAGGGGACGGCGGTGAAATCGGGCAGGCGGGTCATGCGGGGTCTTTCTGGGCGGAGGCTTGCGCCAGCGCCCGCCAACGGCGCAGAGCGGCGGTGATGCGGGTGAAGGCTTCTCTCTCGGCCTTCCGGCGGCGATGGTTGAGCAGAAGGAACGCGGCGATCACCGCTCCTGTGGCGGCGATCAGAGCGATGGCGATGGGGTTGGTCAGACCGATCTGCCCCACTGCGAGGGCGATGATCATCGCCAGGACCGAAAAGGCGGCGCTGGGGGCGGCTAGCTTCACGCCAAACCCGTTCTGGAACCTTTGAACACGCCAGAACGCCTCGTCGCCAGCGGCGCGATCCTCGCTGGTTTCAAGCAGAGCGACCGCCTCTTTTACGTCGGGCGGCAAAGCGAAGGCGGGCGAGTGGGTCATGGCGTTTGGCTCCGCACCGCCAGCGTCCCGGCGATCTGGCGAAAGCGATTGAGGGCATCCTGATAGCGATCGAGGTTCCACACTCGGCGCAGGTGATGGCGGAGAAAAATGTTGGCCACCCCCAGGAGAAGACCCAGCCACAGGATCGCCTCGCCCCACGCTTGGTCGCGAAAACCCAAGCCCACAAAAGCAATCACGACTGGAACGAGGCCAAGCCACTCCACCCAGTTGAATTGCGCGAAGTAATTAGATGCCAGTCCTTCGGCGGCTTCGCCTTCGGCCAAGTCTTCCGTTGTCGCCAGGACGTCAAGCGCGTCTTCGATCTTGGAAGGCAGGGGCTGACGTTCCGACATCACGCAATCCCCAAGGCGGTGTGGAGCAAGCGCAGGGCCGCCACCGCGTCTTGGCCTGCAAAGATGAATTGGTCAAAGCCCTTGGCGCGGGAGGTCTGCTCGTCGGTCGGTTTGCCCGCATGAATGAGCCAAGCGCAGCCCGCCGCCTGAAGCGCGGCCGCCGCCTCCAGGCTCTCCGCGGCGTAGCGCCCGTCTGAACCCGTGAGCACCGCGACGCGACAACCACTGGATCTGAAGGCTGCAGCCATAGCGGAGTGGTCAGGATAGGCCGTATCCGGACCAACACCGGCGACCCCGCCGGCCGCGAACAGGTTCATGGCGAAGGTGGAACGCGGGCTGAACTCCGCCAGCGGCCCCAGATTGGCGAAAAACACCTTCGCGTCTTTGCCTTTGGCGGCGTCGCGTAGGGCCTCGAAAGGCTCCGCGTGCCGCGTCCAGGGCAGCGGGGCGATCGGGTCCGCTGCAGGGGCGGTCGTCGAAACAGTCGCCGCCACGGGATCGGTTTCAGGCGTGGTTTCGTCCAACAGAGGGAAATCCGAGACCCCGGTGATGGGGAAGCGCCGCGTGGCGATCAGTTTGCCGCGGGCCTCGGCGGTCTTCGAGATGTCGGCTTGGAATGAGCCGGATCGCAGCGCTGCGATCAATCCGCCTTGAACCTCTAGGCCCTGAAAGATCGCCCACGCCTCTTCGGCGAGGGTTTTGGTCAAGGCTTCGACCGCAAAGCCGCCGCCGCCTGGGTCGGCGACGTGGCCCAGCCGGCTTTCCTCCATCAGGATCACTTGCGTGTTGCGCGCCATCCGCCTGGCCAACGCAGAGGCCCCGCCCAACGGCGTTGTGAACGGCAGCACGGTGATGATGTCTGCGCCCCCCGCGGCGGCGGCGAAACAGGCGGCCGTGCCGCGGAGGATATTGGTCCAGGCATCATCGCGGCTGAGCATGCGGCGGGCGGTGGTGACCTGCAGGCGCATCGCGCGGTCTTCGGGGCCGGCGCCAGACAACTCCATCACCCGCGCCCACAAGGCGCGGGCGGCGCGGAGTTTAGCGATCTCCACCACCACGTCGGCGCCCCCCGCCAGGCGGAACAGGATGAGCTGCGCCCCCTCGATCGGATCAATCCCTACCGCTTCCAGCGCCCGCAGATGGGAGACGCCGGACGCCAGCATCATCGCGAGTTCCTGCGCCGGAGAGGCGCCCGCTTCGTGGGCGCCGCGACCGCCGGCGGCAAGCCCTGTCGCGTTCGGAAACCTGGCCCGGGTCGCCGCGGCGAAGCGGGCGGCGTCGGCAAGCTCTTCTTCGACCGGGCGGCCGAGCGCACCGTCGCTCAGCCACGGCGTGATCGGATCGCGGTTGAAGGCCGGGCGGACCTGGGCCGGATCGGCGTTGGCGGCGAGCCAGTCCGCCAGAAGGTGCGCGGCTTGCCTGCCGTCACGGGGGGCGTTGAGCGCGATCGGGGCGATGTCGGCGTGGAGGCCGGCGAGGGCTTTGGCCACGGCTTCGGCGCTGCCGAGCCGCACGCCCTGACCATCAGCGCCGCCGACAAGAAGCTCGATGGATGTCACGCCCCCCTGCAGATCGTCTAGGATCTCTGCGTTCGCCCGCGCCGGATCAGCGCTGCGGACAACTTGGCGGATATCCCACGGCAGATCGGTTGGGCGGCCGGCGAGGGCGGCTTGCACTAAAGCCGCAAAGGGTTCGGACGCATCGGGGGCGCGGTAGAGCGGCTGGATCGTCACCCCGTCCGGGCTTTTCGTCACCAGCCGCTCAAACGGCGCGCCCTTCAGCGCAGCCTCGGCCAAGGCCCGCCATCGGCTTTCGTCGGGGGCGTCAAAGTCTTGGGCCAAGGACAGGATCTGCGGGGTGATCGGATCGGCGCTCATGAGGCGTAAAGAGGACTGACGGCCAGTCTCGTCAAGTCCGCCCCCCTCTCGACGGGGCGCGCCGCCCGCGCTATTGCCGTTGACGCAAACGGAAAGGAAACGCCCCCATGAGCCTGCCGCCCGTGCTCCAGAAGCTGCGCATCCCTGTCGTGGGAGCCCCGTTGTTCATTATCTCGAACCCGGATTTGGTCATCGCCCAGTGCAAGGCGGGCGTGGTGGGCTCGTTTCCGGCCCTGAACGCCCGACCCGCGCCTGTGCTCCATGAATGGCTTGACAAAATCACGACCGAACTGGCCGAGTGGGACGCGAAGAACCCGGACCGTCCGGCAGCGCCGTTCGCGGTTAACCAAATCGTGCACAAGACCAATGAGCGCCTCGAGCACGACGTCGAAGCCTGTGTCAAGTTCAAGGTCCCAGTGATCATCACCAGCCTTGGCGCCCAGCCCTGGCTCAATGACGCGATCCACTCCTATGGCGGGATCGTGCTGCATGACATCATCAATGTCGCATTCGCGAAAAAGGCCCTGGAAAAGGGCGCGGATGGCCTGATCGCGGTGTGTGCGGGCGCCGGCGGGCATGCGGGCGCGCTCTCGCCCTTCGCCCTGATCCAGGAGCTGCGGGAGTTTTTCGACGGCCCGCTTTTGCTCTCGGGCTCGATCGCCAATGGCCGGTCGATCCTGGCGGCGCAGGCGCTGGGAGCGGATCTCGCCTATGTCGGCTCGCCATTCATCGCCACCACCGAAGCCAACGCGGATCAGCGTTACAAAGACATGATCGTCGCAAGCCGCGCCGAGGACATCGTCTATTCTAACCTTTTCACGGGCGTCCACGGCAATTACCTGAGACCCTCCATCGAGGCCGCAGGCCTTGATCCGAACAATCTGCCGGAAAGCGACCCCTCCAAGATGAATTTCGGCTCCGGCGGCAACACCGACAAGAAAGCCTGGAAAGACATCTGGGGTTGTGGCCAAGGCATCGGCGCCATCAAGGAAGTGCAGAGCGCCGGGGCTTTGGTGGACAAATGGGCCCGCGAATATGAGGCCGCCAAGGCCGGCCTGTCTGCGGCGACCTCGATCTTCAACCGGGTCGCGGCGGAATAAGTCTCAGATCCAAGTCCACAATATCAGGGCCGCCTTCCCGCGAGGGAGCGGCCCTTTTCTTTCGCAGTTGATCCGCCGGTTTTGTTCTCCGCCTAGCCTCCTTCGCGGCATCACCCCAACCGGCGAGGCCTGACCGTGACCATCCAACCCCAAGATACCAAACCCTTCTATCGCTCCGTTACCATGCGGGCCGTCGCGTCCGTGGCGCTCGCCTATGTCGCCGGCAAGTTCGGTCAGCCGCTGCCCTGCGAGAGCGCTGACCAGATCGTCGGAACCGCCTCTGATTTGCTGTTCGCTCTTGGGGCGCCTGGCGTGGGCCTTGGCCGAGCCCGGGCGTGCGCGCCGCTCTCCTCATTCGACCTGTTCGGCGCGGGCGAGGCGGCGTGTCCTCCCGTTGACGGCTTCGTCTTCTGCGCCGACCGGCCGGCCCCCTTGGCCAGGGGCGGCGCGCTCCAATTCCCCGCGCGCCGGCGGTGGCTTTCGGTCCCGAGGTCATAATAAGCCGCCGCGCCATCCGGGTTTTTTCTCACACGGTCGGCTTGCGCGCTCCCGCGCATCTCGTTACGAACCGCCCACCGAGCGCGCGGCTTCAGGCTGAGCGCAGAGAGCCTGTAGCTCAGCCGGTAGAGCAACTGACTTTTAATCAGTAGGTCCCGGGTTCGAATCCCGGCGGGCTCACCATTATCCGTTGCAGACTAGGGCCCCGCCTCAAGGCGTGACGAGCGCGAGCGTCGCTGCTTTCAGAACCGGGCCGCCCAGGAGCGCCGACGGATTGGCCGCCGCCGGCTCATCGGGATTGAGCGTGGGGCCCGCAATCGCGGCAGGCTGATCGTCGGGCGGGGGGCGACCCCCGGCGCAACTCCCCACTGGGCGTGCAACTCACCTGACCAATCGAGGCGCATGTCCCCCCAGGCGCTCGAAGGCGCAGGGGGCGAAGGGCTGCTCTCGATCGGCCGGCCCGAGGCGGACAGGATGTCCTAACCCGCTCAAAAAAGGTACAGGAGGGCGGATTCCTCAATAACGGGCGAAGTCTCCAACACTGGCGCCTCAAGCGCTTCGATCGGCCCCGTCGCGGGCGTTGGCGGAACAGAGACGGTTACAGGTGCTGGGGACGGCTCATAAGCGCCCAGGAATGCCTCTAACTCTGCATGGTCGCTTTCCGCACGCAAGGCCTCCGCCGCGCGCTCCACTGCGGTGTCTCCCGCGGCGACGTCGCGATCCATCACGGCGGGTTCGGGGGCCGCGATTGGCTGGGCGACGGCGGCGCGTTCAAGGGCGGTGGCCGCAGCGTTGTCGGCCAAGGCTTGATAGCTCTGTGGACCAAGTCGCGCATCGATTAGCGCCTGCAGAAAGCCCGAGTCCGGCAGACAGGCCGCGCTCGATTGGCTGACTTTGGCCATCCCATCCGAACAGGCCGAGGGCCATTGGCTGCGGATCGTGTCAAACCAGAGCGCGAGGCTGCGGCGGCCGGCAGGCGCCTCCAAAAGGGTCTCCCAATCTGGGCCGGGATTCCCTCCAGCGGCGCGCGCGGCGTCTGCGGACACCTCCTGATAGGCGCCGGCGAGAGCGTCTTGTTTCGCCATATCGGCGAACGCGGTCGCCACGCCGAAGCCGGCCGCCGCCAACAAGGCGAGAATGGAAACACCGGCAATCCAACGAAGGGCTGTTTTTCCCGTGCGACGGACAGCAGCGCGGCGGGGCTTCGCCGGAGCAGGGTGCGCGGAAGAAGTCGAGGCGGTGTCCATGGGCTTTCCTTCGCCAAAGGCGTCGGTCAGTGCGCTGCAGGTTTCGCACCGATGCGATGAGCGGGATGATTTGGGGGAACTGGCGCATTCACGCCTTCTTGCTAGGCGGCGTCGAGGAGCGGCCGATCAGCCGCCCCGTGCAGTCCCGTGCAGTTCGGCAGCAATCCGCCGGGCCGCCGCGCGCGCCGACGCGAGCCCCCTTTGGCCGCGGTGGGCCACTCGCAGGAAGTGCGCAGCCGAGAGTGTACTGGGGCATGGTTATGAGACAGCGCACTGCGCCGGTTGCGCTGCCAATTTGAACTCCGTGGCGGCTTGGGCGCCAGATGGCGTTCGCCAAAGCGGTGCAGGGGCTGACGCCGACACTCGCGCAATCGATCGCAATGATCGACATCGCAGGCACGAGCGCGCTTACGGCCTTCGACAGACAATCCGGCGCGCGGGCTGAAATGGAGTCATTCCGCGCCGCGATGGGGCCGGCAATTATGGGCAGCCGCGGTCTGGGTGCTGAGGAGGTTGTCGCATGGAGCACAAGGCGGCTCATCGCGCCCAGCCTCGTGGCGTGGGCAAGCCTGGGGTGGCTTCTGGCGTGGGTCCTTCTGGCTTGGGGCACGGCGCTGATAGTCACGCAGCGCTCGGAGCGTTTAGGCTGAGCTGATGACGCTGAATAGAGCGTGGAAGCTCTTGGAAGCCTCATCAAGATTCCTTCCGCTCGATAAAAGGCGCACCCTCGACCTTGCTGCATTCAGTTCAAGGTCGAGGCCCAGAACACCGCCATTTCATAGACTGCGGGGACCCCCACGATCAGCATGAAGGGGAAGGTTATGCCGAGCGAGCTCGTGAGATAGATGGACGGGTTGGCTGAGGGAAAAGTCGCCCGCACCGCAGCTGGAGCATCGATGTAAGAGGCGGAGGCTGCGACCGCCCCCAATACGAAGGCCGAGCCCACCGAAAGCCCAGCGAGCGTCCCCAGAAGGGTGCCTATGGCGCCGTTGATCATCGGCATCATCAAAGCAAAGGCGGTCATGATGGGGCCGACCCGCGCGAACTCGCGCAGCTGCTTGGCGGCGGTCATGCCCATTTCCAAAAGGAAGAGCACCAAGACCCCGCGGAACAGATCGACGAAGAAGGGCTCGATCCGGGAGAAGTTCGTTTCGCCGATCGACGCGCCGATGATGAGGCCTCCGCCCAACAGAACAAGGCCTCTTCCGCGTAGGGTTTCGAGAAGAATGGCTCCCAATCCGCCCGTCTCGCCTGAGGCGCGGCTCAATGCCAGGCGGCCAATGAATAGGGCCACCAAAATCCCGAGCTCCATCAAAGCCACGAGGGCCGTAATGAAGCCATCCATCGGGGTGCCCATGGTTTCGGCATAGCTGCGGGACACAACGAACGTCACCGAAGAGACTGAGCCATAAAGGGCCGCGACCCCGGCGGCGTTCTCGATGGAGAGGCGCAGGATGTAGCGCGCCACCAAGAACGAAAGGAGCGGCAAGCCGATGACCAAGGCTGCGGTCGTCGAGGCAGCCCCAGTCAGATCGGCGATGGAGGCCCCCGCCAGCTCTTGGCCGCCCTGCAAGCCAATCGAAAACAGCAAGAAGATCGCGAAGATCCGCATCACGGGCTCGGGGATTTCCAGATCGGACCGGATCAGCGTCGCGATCACCCCCAACAAGAACGCCATGGTTATTGGCGAAACGAGATTCTCGATCAGAATATCAACCGGCATCAGGGGGCCCCGTAGGCAAACGCCGGTTCCGATAGCGTTGTTGGCCTTGATCGGCGTAACGCAAAATCCGGATGCCGCTTATCAGTGCCGTCGATCAATCACTGGCGGCGATGAGTGCTAGCCAATCTTTGCGTTGGCGATCCTCCAGCTGTCTTTGCCAATCATCGAGGCACGCAACACCAGAAGGAGCTCGCTTATGAAACGCGCTTTGTTGGCCCTCACATTTGGTTTGGTGACCTCTTGGGGGGTGTTTACCCCAGCGCACGCAACGCCTGCGGAGGATGCGGCCTTGATCGAGGCCCAATTCGCGCGGTGGGATGCCGCCCTTGAAAGCCGGGATCCGGGGACGGTGGCGGCGCTCTTCGCCCCCGACGGTGTGCTCTTGCCGACGGTTTCGAATGAGGTGCGCTCGACGCCGGCTCGGATCGAGGCCTATTTTGTGGACTTTCTTGCCTTGTCGCCGCACGAGACCGTGCTTGAGCGCCACGTGACCATGTTGGATGATACGACGGCCATCGATGCTGGTGTCTGGTCGTTTCAGCTGACGCGTAACGGCCAGAACGACACCGTTACCGCCCGCTACAGCTTTGTTTGGGAGAAGATCGACGGGGTGTGGCGCATCCAACTTCTGCACTCTTCCCTAATGCCTGAACCCGTGGCTCCCTAGAAGCTCGCGCCGAAGCAACGAAGGGCGGTGGAGGACCCATGTACGACGTCGACACCGCCCTTTTGCGCACCTTTGTGGTCTTGGCGGAGACCAAGAGCTTTTCCCGAACGGGGCAGCGGGTGGGGCGCTCGCAATCAGCTGTGTCGAGCCAGATCAAGCGGCTTGAGGACAATTTCGGCACGCTGCTGATTGAACGCGATACCCGCAATGTCGGCCTCACCGCAGACGGCGAAAAGCTGCTCCCCTACGCATTGGAAATGGTCCGCATGGCTGATGCGATGCTTGGCCGTTTCCGGGAAGATGATATCGAAGGCGAGGTGCGGTTTGGCTCGCCCGAGGATTTCGCCACCGCCTTTCTGCCAGGCATCTTGGGCCCGTTCGCGGCGGCGCATCCGCGGGTCTTGCTGCACGTCACTTGCGAATTGACGCTTCACCTCATTGAAGCGTTCGAACGGGGTGAGCAGGACCTCGTTATCGTCAAGCAGGACCCCCGGGCGCGGCATCCGGGGGCAAGGCCGTTATGGAGAGAGGACCTCGTTTGGGTGGGGCCTGAGCAAGCGGCGCATCGGGGCGAGGCGTCCTTGGGGGAGGCTCGCGCCGGAAAGCCATTGCCGCTCGTGGTTTCGCCCGCGCCGTGCGTCTATCGCGCCCGGGCGATTGCGGCGCTGGAGACGACAGGAACGCCATGGGTCGTCGCCTTCCAAAGCCCGAGCCATGCAGGGTGCGCAGCAGCGGTTCGGGCGGGGCTTGGCTATGCGGTTATGACCCGAGGGCTTGTGCCTGAAGGGCTGCCCGTTCTCACCAGCGGGCAGGGCTGGCCCGGTCTGAGCGACGCGGAGCTATGCCTGCTCGCGGCTGCGCGCCCTTCGCCTGCGGGACAGGCGCTCGCGGATTTCATTGAGGCGCGGGCGTCGGAGGCGCGGGCGGATGTCTTCGCCGGAGAAAAAGGCATCTGACCTGCGCTCCTCCGCTTTTTAGCCGACTTTCCACAAGCTCGATAGTAATCGCCTCGTCTGGGCTGGGGCGCGGTTTTCTGAGGAAGTCCGAAGTGCTATCTCTCTCGGCAAGCAGAGTAGAGCACGGACAGGAAAACCTTAGAGACATCTAGCGAGACGGAGGCCACGGCACCCGTCGGCGCGCGACCATAACGCTGGCGACGGCGGGGCCGTGGCCGGCCCGGCCCTTTTCGGCGCAGCGGAAATGGGGCGCCGTTCAACGCCTTTTCCGCGGCGAAAGCCTGGACGCGGTTTCGCGCCACCTTGGCGTCCCGGTTCACCGCCTAACGGAGTGGCGTGACAAGGCCCTCGCGGCTGCCGAAAGCGCCCTGAAGAAACGGGAGCGGGATGCCCGTGATGACGAGATTGCCCGGCTTCAGGCCAAGATGAGTGAAATCACCATGGACAACGAGTTGCTCTACGCCAGGATCGAGAGGGTGGAGTGCGTCCGCCTCTTGGCCTCGGGGGAGATCGAAGAGATGAGCCGGACGCATTCGATCTCCACACGCCGCCTCTATGGAATGTCCCGTGTCTGCAGGATCTGGGGCGTACCTAGGGCAACCTTCTATCGCCATTGCTGCGGTGAGGCTGACACCGCCAACTCTGCGCATGCTCAGATCCTGCGGGGGCCTGCGAGGGCCTGCAGCGACACCGAGCTTCTCACCCACATCGAGGCGGCAGTGATCGCCGCCTCGCCCTTCTCCGGGGAAGGCTACCGCACAGTCTGGGCACGATTGCGGGCACAGGGTGTAAGAACGGCAGCACGCCGGGTGCGGCGTATCATGAAACAGAGCAACCTTCTCGCCCCGCAGCGTCCTGTCCAACACGACACCCGTGTGCACGATGGCACGATCGTTACTGATTAAAGTCGACATAGTTTGGGGAGCCGACATGACGCAGACGGTCACGACCAGGGAAGGGCGTGCCTATGTATTCATCGTGGTCGATCATTGCTCGGGTGAGTTTGTTGGTGCCCACGCTTCATCAACCGCGAGCCTGTGGGAGGCATTGGAGCCCGTCCGGCAAGGCGTCACGCACCATCTTGGTGATATCCGGGCGGACGTGGCAAAGGGCCTGACACTGCACCACGACCATGGCTCGAGCTATATGGGAGAAGACTGCTAGGTCACCGACTCATAAATCGCATCCACAATCTGGCGGAAGCGAGTTTAACGAGCGCGAGATGATTTGAAGCGTGCTT
>JBILVS010000224.1:0-3623 GCA_044370335.1 Caulobacterales bacterium | reverse complement strand
CTCTCTGGCTTCGATCTTGCTTCAGACCCCTGCAGGTTCCCGCCGCAGGAGTCTTCGATGTTCCAGAGTGCGACAAGCCCGCGTTTCTCCGGCGTTTTGGGTCGCTTCCGCGACAACCGCTCGGGCGTGGCGGCGGTGGAGTTCGCCCTCATCGCCCCGATGATGTTTTTGCTGCTGTTCATGTCGTTTGAGATGACCAACGCCGTCGCCGCTAACCGCCGGGCCGAAACCGCCGCCAGCTCTCTCGCCGATGTCATCTCCCGCGACGTTCTGGTCACCGACGACGAGATCGAAGGCATCTTCAACGCGGTGTCCTGGATCACCTATCCCACCGAAGCTGCCCGCGTGCAGTCCCGCGTGACCAGCGTTTTCATCGACGAAGACGGGCGCGCCGAAGTGCAGTGGAGCGAGGGCTCCGGCATGGCTCCCTTGGATGCAGGCGCGGTGATCGGGATCCCGAACGGGATGCGCGTGCCCAACACAGGCCTTGTGATCGGCGAAACCATTCTCGACTACGACCCGCCTCTTGGCCTGTTTTCCTCTGTCCCCATGACGTTTGCGAAGACCGAATACCGCCGCCCCCGTGTGATCGACCCGGTGATGCGCGACTGAGCCCGAGGGGCGGGTACAGGGGCGGATTGAAAACTGATTGACATTTTCGCCCCGCTCACGCCTTCACAACCGCCCATGGCTCGTTGTGCAACTCCTGAAGGCGCCGTTGAAGCGCTGATCGTCCATTTCGACCGCGCGGTCGGAGCATTGAAATCCGCGGTCGCCCGCTTCATCGAGACGGGCGCCGCGCCCACCCGCGATGAGCGCGCCTTGTTCCGATACCCCGAACTGCGGGTCCGCTACGACGGCCGCCCCTCCGCCCGCGGTCGCGCCGCCCGGGCGTTCGGCCAGCTGATCTGGCCGGGCGACTATGCCGTGTCGGTCACCCAGCCGCGCCATTTTCGCGCCTACCTCTTGGAGCAGCTGCGCCCTCTCCATGAAGATTACGGCGCGGCTCTGGAGGTGGGAGTTTCGGACGCCGAAATCCCCTATCCGTTTGTGATCGATGGCGTGGCGGGCATCGATCCCAATACTGTGAAGATGAGCGATCTCGCCCGGCACTTCCCCTATCCGATGCTGGCGGACGTGGGCGACGCCATCGTCGACGGCGACACGATCCTCCGCCAGGACGGCGCCCGGCCCTTGTCGCTCTTTGAGGCGCCGCGGGTGGACATGAGCCTCAAGCGGTTGGAGCATTACACCGGCGCGCCTTGGGCGGACGTGCAGCCCTGGATCCTTTTCACAAACTACCAGCGTTACGTGGAGGAGTTCGTCCGCTGGGCCGCCGACGAGGTCGCCCGCGGCGACGGCGCGGTCCTGTCCTGCGCCGGCCGGGTGCGGCTCGACGGCTCCACCCCCAACATCGCCGAAGCCGCGATGAACGCTCCGTGGCGGAAATTCCAGATGCCGGCTTATCACCTGATCCGCCCGGACGGGAGCGGCGTGAGCCTAGTGAACATCGGGGTCGGCCCCTCCAACGCCAAGACCATCACCGATCACTTGGCGGTTCTGCGGCCCCACTGCTGGATCATGGTCGGCCACTGCGGCGGCCTCCGGGCGACTCAGCGTATCGGCGATTACGTTCTCGCCCACGCCTATTTGCGGCGGGACAAGATCCTGGACGATCAGGTCCCCCTAGAAATCCCGATCCCGGCCATCGCCGAGGTTCAGGTCGCCCTCCAACAGGCCGCGGCTGAAGCCGCCGAAAACCGCGAAGAGCTTAAGGCCCGCCTGCGCACCGGCACGGTCGTGTCCTACGCCGACCGCAACTGGGAGCTCAACTATAAAGACGAGCGCAAGCGCCTCTCCCAGTCCCGAGCCATCGCGGTGGACATGGAAAGCGCCTGCATCGCCACCCAGGGCTTCCGCATGCGCGTGCCTTACGGGGTTCTGCTCTGCGTCTCGGACAAGCCGCTGCACGGGGAGATCAAGCTCCCCGGTCAGGCGGACAAATTTTATGAAAGCGCCATCAGCGCCCATCTCCAGATCGGGCTCAAGACCATAGCCCTTCTCCAAGAAGACGTGACCGCGCTTCACTCCCGCAAGCTGCGCAGCTTTGACGAGCCGGCGTTTCGTTAGGCTTAGGCTGAGCGCCTCTAGCGGAAGCCCTCGATCCCCCGCGCCAGGCGTCGCCCGGCCGCCTGAGCGGGCTTTTCGATCCCCTGATGCAGGATCGCGGTGGCGAGGAAGGGCAGGGTGAGCCCCCCCAGAACCGCAACCCCGACCCCAGCCCAGCCCACCCCGAAGGCCTGCGCGCTCAGCAGCGTCACAGCGTAAACGATCGGCAGGTGGGTCAGATAGAGCGCATAGGACCAATCGCCCAGCATCACGAGCGGTTTGGGCGGCGCAAGGCGTCCCTCCCGGTCCAGAAGCGCAGCCCCCGCCAGCACGAGCGCTGAAGCAGGCCCGCAGGCAAGCATTCGCGTCCACTCGTTCCACCCCGTTTCGGTGACGTAAAAGGCTCCGGCCAAAAGCCACAGCGAGCCGAACCCGATCAGGCTCAAAAGCGCCGGGCGGGGAAGCGTCCCCGGCCAGCGGATCAGCGCCAAGGCCACGCCTGCGCCCATCAGAAAATTCAGCGTCAGCGGGTTGCTGATGACGTGGAGCAAAGGGTCAACCTCCTGCCCAAAGCGAAGGGCCGTCAGGAGGACGCCCAAAGCCCAGCCGCCCAACAGGGTGGGAAGAAACCGCCGCGGCGCCAGCATCAGAAGCCCGAAACCCAGATAGAACCAAAGCTCATAGATCAAGGTCCAGCCCGGTTGCAGGAAAGGCGGATGCTCCGCCGGCCAAAGGAACAGGCTCGCCCAGAAGTCCGCGCTCGCAAGCGTCACGATCCCCGGCAGCATCGTCGTGAGGGCTGCGGCCATCGCCCACGCCGCCCAGTAGGGCGGATAGACCCGCAAAACCCGCCGCGTCCAAAAAGCTGTCGCCGGCTTAAGCCCATGCCCCGCCGTCTGGGTCGTCCAGACCATGATGAAGCCCGACAGCACGAAAAACAGATCAACCCCCACCCAGCCGAGGCCGAATCCCGGCGGCGTGAAGCCCGCGCCGAACCAACGATCAATGCCGACGGCGATGTGATGGGTGAGAACGCCCAACGCCGCGAGCCCCCGCAGCCCCTGCACGAGATCAAGTTGCTTCGTGGCAGCCATAGCCGGGGCTTTGTTCGCCAAGGGTTCGGAAAGCGTCACAGAATGGGTCATGACCAACGAAGAACCAGAATATTTAACATGAATTGACCATGATTGCGTTGAAACGTCTCTTGCTTAGCAAATACTCAAGTGTTGCATATTAAGACAGGCGCGTTTTCTGCGGTTTCCCGAGAGGCGCCCGCCCCAATGTCCAACCTTGCCGTCACGCCCGAACAGCCGACGCACGAGCCCGCCCAGTCCCCGACAAAGTCGATCGCGCAGATCGCGGCGGCCCCGGTTTATCTCCTCGCCATCTTTCTGGGTGCGAGCCTTGTCTTTTCGGTCCAGCCGATGTTCGCCAAGATGGTGCTGCCTGTCGTCGGCGGCTCCGCGGCCGTTTGGAACGTGGCGCTAGTCTTCTTCCAGGGCGCGCTCCTCGCG
>JBILVS010000082.1:0-12887 GCA_044370335.1 Caulobacterales bacterium | reverse complement strand
TATCTCATTCTGTTCGAGTCCCCCCCCAGCGAGACGTTGATCCGTCGGACTGTCCATGGGGCCCGGGACCTTACCGACCTATTCTAGGCCCTCACCCCACCCCGTTCGCCAACCCCGGCAACAGGTAAGGGCTGAACCCGTAATGCTTCAGCCAGCGCGTGTCCGCAGCGAACATGTCCCGCAAATCCGGGATGCCGTATTTCAGCATCGCCAGCCGATCCACCCCCATCCCGAAGGCATAGCCCTGGTGCTTTTCTGGATCGAGGCCGCACGCCCGGATCACGTTCGGATGCACCATCCCGCAGCCCAAAATCTCCAGCCAATCCTCGCCCGTGCCGATCTTCAACTGTCCGGGGATGGAGCGATCACACCGCACGTCCATCTCCGCGCTCGGCTCGGTGAACGGGAAGTGGTGCGGCCGGAACCGCACCTCCACATTGTCCACCTCGAAATAGGCGCGGATGAACGCCATCAGCACCCCCTTCAGATCCGCCATCGTCGTGGTCTCGTCGATCACGAGCCCCTCGATCTGGTGGAACATCGGCGTGTGCGTGGCGTCGCTGTCGCAGCGATAGGTCCTCCCCATGCAGATCATCCGGATCGGCGGCTTCTGCTTGAGCATCGTCCGCACCTGCACCGGCGAAGTGTGGGTGCGCAGCACTTTGCGGGCGCCGGTCTCGTCCGGGTGAAAGAAAAACGTGTCATGCATGTCCCGCGCCGGGTGCTCCGGCGGGAAGTTGAGCGCGGTGAAGTTGTTGAAGTCGGTCTCGATATCGGGGCCTTCTTCGAGCGCAAAGCCCATCTGCCCGAAGATCGCCGACAGCTCCTCCATCACCATCGAAATCGGATGGATCGAGCCCGCCCGCATCGGGCGCGGCGGCAGGCTCACATCCACCTTCTCCGCCATCAGCCGGGCCTCCAGCGCGGCCTCGGCCAACTGCGCCTTGCGGACGGTCAGCGCTTCCCCGAGCCGATCTTTCAGCCCGTTGAGCTTCGGCCCCATGACTTGGCGCTGATCCGGGCTCATCGAACCCAAAGTCTTCATCAGCCCAGAGACCACGCCCTGCTTGCCCAGGGCCTCGACGCGCAGCGCCTCGACCGCCGCCTCGTCTGCGGCGGCGGCGATCCGGGCGGAAAGATCGCTCTCAAGAGCGGCAAGATCAGTGGTTTGGGTATCCATGGCAGCGGTGTGTTTAAGGGCCGCCGCGACGCGGGGCAAGGCGGGGTTCAGCGCAAGTCTAGAACGGCCACGCCCCGATGGGTCGCCGCGGCCAGCAGGGGGCCGTCACGGCTGGCCAGCGGCACGCCAGACTCAATCGCCATATCCAGATAAACGGCGTCGTAGAACGCCAACCGATCATGTCTCGCAAGAACCAGGATGCGGGCCAAGTCGTGGGCTTCAAGCGGCGGGCCCAATGTCAACCCGATCTCAAGCTGACCCAGCGGCTCATCGAGCGCCGCTTCTGGAATGACGCCTCGGCGCTCCAGTGTCCTCAGCGCCTGGCGGACCTCTATCAAGACGTGGACCGGGACAAACATGCCCCCAGGCAGCTGCGCTCCAAAGGCCACCGAGGCCCCGGTTTCCTGCGACCGGAGCATGAGCGCGAAAGCCGCAGAGGCGTCACACACGCATGCGTTGGTCACCGATCCTCATGCATCGCGGCTTTGAGCTCCTCCCAGGTCATGGTGGGCCGGCCAGCAAATTCCGAGGTCTGCTGCGCTCGATGCGGAGCGAGGCGTTCGCCCAGAGCCCGCATCGCCTCAGCCGTCCGCCGCGGACCCAATGGTCCGATCCCCGCCGCCGGCTTGCCGTAGCGGGTGATGATCACGTCCTCACCGGTCCGCTCAACCTCGTCGATAAGGGCGGACAGGGTGTTCTTAGCTTCGTAGAGGGCGATCTGCTTTATGGCCAGAAATCTAGCCAAAATCCACTTCCGCGGCAAAGCAAAAGCCGGCCGGAGCATGCGCCCCGACCGGCTTTCCGGTCTTGCTTCGGAAAGCGCTGGCTTAAGCCAGCGCCGCCTTCGCCTGCGCGATCACCGCCTTGAACGCCGCCGGCTGGTTCATGGCGAGGTCCGCCAGCGCGCGACGGTCCATGCTGATCCCAGCCTTGTTCAGCCCATCGATGAAGCGGGAATAAACCATCCCCTCTTCCCGGACCGCGGCGTTGATCCGCTGGATCCAGAGGCCGCGGAAGTTCCGCTTCTTCTGCTTGCGGCCGATATAGGCATAGAGGCCGGCCTTCTCGACCGCGGCGTTCGCGGTCCGGAAGGTGTTCTTCCGGCGACCAAAATAACCCTTGGCCTTTTTGAGGATTTTCTTGTGACGGGCGTGAGCTGTCACGCCCCCTTTAACGCGGGCCATTGAGTGCGCTCCTGCTCTGATCAATCCAAACCGTAGGGCATCCAGGCCTTCACCCGGGCGGTGTCGGCGTGGCTCAGCACGTCGGCGCCCCGGTTTTGCCGGATATATTTGCCATTGTGGCTGATCAGGCGGTGCCGCTTGCCCGCCACGCCGTGCTTCAGTTTGCCGGTCGCAGTGAGCTTAAAGCGTTTTTTGACGCCGCTCTTGGTCTTCAGTTTCGGCATTTCGGTCTCCTTGTGCGGCGTTAACCGCTTATCCTGGGGGCCGCCGCGGCATGCCGTGTCGCCGGGCCGCCCGTTTTCGGAAGGGCGGGCTGATAGCATGGGGGCCTTCCCCACTCAAGCCCGAAGCGCCTATCTAGGCGGTTCATGCCCCCCGCCGATAAGCCCCCCGTCCCCGATCTCGCAGACCTGCCGCGCGAAGACAGGCCCAAAAAGGCGGAGGGAACGCCTCCCGTCCGCGGGGTCGAGGTCATCCGCGAGCACCTCAAGCACCTGCCGCCCAAGCCCGGCGTCTACCGGATGCTCGGCCCCGACGGCGAAGTGCTCTATGTCGGCAAAGCCAAGAGCCTCAAGGCCCGCGTTTCCCAATACGCGCAAGGCCGCGGCCACACCAACCGCATCACGAGGATGATCACCCTGGTCGCGGCGATGGAGTTCATCGTCACCGCCACCGAAACCGAGGCGCTGCTGCTTGAAGCCAACATGATCAAGCGCCTGCGCCCGCGCTTCAACGTGATCATGCGCGATGACAAGAGCTTCCCCTTCATCGCGATCCGCACCGACCACCCCGCGGCCGCCCTCCAGAAGCACCGCGGCGCGAAAAGCTTCAAAGGCCACTTTTTCGGCCCCTTCGCGTCCGCCAACGCCGTCAACCGCACGCTCAACACCCTGCAGAAGGCGTTCCTCCTGCGCACCTGCTCCGACAGCGTGTTCTCCAGCCGCACGCGCCCCTGCATGCTCTATCAGATCAAGCGCTGCGCCGGCCCTTGCGTGGACTTGGTCAAACCCGAGGAATACCGCGCCCTCGTCGACGACGCCGCCCAGTTCCTGAAAGGCAAATCCGCCGCCCTCCAGGACCGGCTGGCCGAAGACATGCACGAGGCCGCCGAAAAGCTGGAGTTTGAGCGCGCCGCCCGCCTGCGCAACCGCATCCGGGCGCTCGCGGCGATCCGCGCCACGCAAGGGATCAATCCACAAACCTTTGACGAAGCCGACCTTTTCGCCATTCACATGGAAGGCGGCTTCTCCTGCATCCAGGTCTTTTTCTTCCGCGCCGGGCAGAACTGGGGCAACCGCGCCTATTTCCCCAAGCATGAAGCCGAACTTCCTCTGGCGGAGGTGCTGGAGAGCTTCATGGCGCAGTTCTACGACGACAAAGAACCGCCCGAGCTCATCCTCGCCTGCGCCGAGATGGCCGGCGCGGCCCTTCTGGAAGAGGCTTTCGCCCTCAAGGCCGGGCATAAGGTCGAAATTCGCTGTCCCCAGCGCGGCGAGAAGAAGGACATCATGGACCAAGCGGTCCTCAACGCCCGCGAGGCCCTCGCCCGCCGCATGGCCGAGCAGGGTTCCATCGCCAAGCTCTTGGAAGGCGTCGCCGAAACCTTTGGCCTCAAAGCGCCCCCCGAGCGCATCGAGATCTACGACAACTCCCACATCCAGGGCACAAACGCCGTCGGCGCCATGGTCGTCGCCGGCCCTGAAGGCTTCCAAAAGAACCAGTACCGCAAATTCACCATCCGCGCGGGCGAACTCACCCCCGGCGACGACTACGCCATGATGGGACAGGTGATTAGAAGGCGCTTTGCGCGGCTTTCCCCCCTCGCCCCGCCTCCAGGAAGAGGGGTCGGGGGTGAGGGGGAGGGCGCCTTGCAAGACAGCCTCACCCCAGCCCCTCTTCCTCAAAGGGACAAGGGGTCCGTGAATGACGGAGGCGTCGATTTCTCCAAAGAAACCGACGACGAGCCGCAAACCCCGGACGAGAAGTTCGGCGCCTGGCCCGATCTCGTCCTGATCGACGGCGGCGAAGGTCAGCTCAAAGCCGCCCTCGACGCCATCGCCGCCTTGGGCCTCACCGGCCGCACCACAATCATCGGCGTCGCCAAGGGCGTCGACCGCGACGCCGGCCGCGAGCGCTTCTTCATGCCCGGCCGCGAGCCCTTCCGCCTGCCGGAAAACAGTCCCGTCCTCTATTATCTCCAGCGCCTGCGCGACGAGGCCCACCGCTTCGCCATCGGCGCCCACCGCCAGAAGCGCAAGGCCGACATCGCCAAAAACCCCCTCGACGAGATCCCCGGCGTCGGCCCGGCCCGGAAGCGGGCCTTGCTCGCGCGCTTCGGCTCCGCCAAAGGGGTAGCCCGCGCCGCTATCGCCGAGTTGCTCGATGTCGAAGGCGTCAACGCGGAGCTGGCGAGGCGCATCTATGACCACTTCCACCCCAACGCCTGAAGCGGCCGCGCCCGACGCCCGCGCCAAAAGCGCGGCCCGCTTGGTCATGGCCCTCACGATTGCCCGCTTTGCCGCCGCCCCGATCGTCGCGGGCTTGATTCTGTGGGGCCACAACGCCGCCTTCACCCAAGGCCCCGCCGCAATGGGTACGCTGTACGCCTTGGCGTTGTTGATCTTCGGTCTGGCCGCCCTAACCGATTGGGCCGACGGGGCCATCGCGCGCCGTATGGGCGTCACCTCGACCCTAGGCGCGGCCCTCGACCACGCCGCCGACAAGGTCCTGACCAGCGTCACCCTCATCGCATTGGTCTACGCCCTTCTGCCCCTACCCTTGGTCATCGCTGCCTTGATCCTGATCGGCCGGGATTTCGCCATCGCCGGCCTGCGTGAGGGCCTCGCCGGCGCGGGCCCTGCCGTCGCCTTTGCCGGCAAACTCAAATCCGCCGCCGCTATGATCGGCGTGGCCTCCATCTTGGCCGAAGCCGCCGCCGGCGCCTTTGGCTGGCCTTTGGCCGCCATTCGGATCTTCGACTGGGCAGGGCACGCCGGGCTATGGGCCGCCGCCGCTTTGGCCCTGTTCAGCGCTGCGCTCTACGTTCGCGCCGCGGTGTCGCCTGCGTGATAGGCGTAAACCGGTCAAAAGAGCGCAGCAGGCTGCGGCGGTCGCCTTAGTTCGCCGCCGGCGACGAGCCGCCCCCCCCGATCAGTCGACCCGCCCGAAATCCAGAATATTGAGGGCCAGAACGACAATGAAAAAGACGATGATGGTGGTGAGCGCGGCCATGCGCGGCTCCTTTCCTATCCAAAAACCGAAGGCGCAGCCTCCTAACCCAACGTCTTCTGTTTGAGAAGCGACGTTTGCGTCGCGGGCGTGCTAGAGCGGCCCTCATGGCCGACTTGTCATCGCGACCACGCTTTCAGCAAAGGGTCTGCCCGCTTCTCACGCCAGCGTTCCGCGCCTGGTGGCGCCTCAGCCGCGGCGCGACCTTAGCCTTGCGCTGTCTCGCCGATAACCGTGAGAATCGCATCGCCCTTAGGCGCCACAGCACCATACCAGGATGGCGCCTCGCTGGCGGCGGCATTAAGAGCGGCGGAACCCTGCGAGCCGCCGCACACAAGGAACTGGCGGAGGAAACAGGCTTAAGGGCCGTCGTCCCGCCGCTTCTCTATTCGGCGTTTACGCCAACCACGCGAATTTCAAGAACGACCACATCGCCTTGTTCGTCTTCGACGCCTTAAAATCGACCTCATTTTAACCCAATCGCGAAATCGCCGAGATGGGCTTCTTCCCCTCCCGACCACCTCTCTAGGGGAAACACCCGCCCAACCCAAGCCCCCATGGCGAAGGTTTTTGAAAACGTTCCAGTTTCAGCCCACTGGTAACCTCGCCTAACGCGCAGGCGACGGGCGCCCACAAGAGCGGCGCCGCCGCTTTCAAGCAGCGCTTCACGATCCATTTAGATCTAGCGCCCTAGCCGTGACGAAGATATGACCAATCTAGGACTAGTGTAGCCCGCATTGGGCTTCATGGGAAATTGGGGAATTAATAGAATGAGCGCATCGCAGATTGCCGGCCGCTTTGGTCTCGGCATTGCGGCCCTGATGGCCGCCACCGTACTGACCCCGTGGGCGACGCCCGCTCTCGCACAGGAGGCGTCCGACGATGAGGCGATCATCGTCACGGGCACCCGCGCCGCCAACCGTTCGGCCCTGTCCACGGCGTCGCCGGTCGACGTCATCAGCGCCGACGACCTGAGCTTAGGCGGCGTCACTGAAGTGAACCAAGCCCTGTCCGTGGCCTTGCCGTCGTTCAACTTCCCCCGCCCTGGCCTCGCTGACGGCACCGACACAATCCGACCGGCGACCCTTCGCGGCCTTGCGCCCGACCAGACCCTGGTGCTGTTGAACTCCAAGCGTCGCCACGCGGCCTCGCTGGTCAACGTGAACGGCACCATCGGCCGCGGCTCCTCCGCCGTCGACATGAACACGATCCCCGCTGCTGCGGTCGGCTCGATCGAAGTCCTTCGGGACGGCGCGTCCGCCCTCTATGGCTCCGACGCCATTGCCGGCGTGATCAACGTCCGCCTGCGCGAGGAATCCTCCGGCGGCGGGGCAACGGTCACCTACGGCCAGCGGATCACCACAGTGGAAACCCTGCTCGGGAACCCGCCCACCGGCGCCGGCTGGTCGGTGGCGAACCAAGCCTCCCGCGATGTGACCGACGGCGAAACCGCTACCGTCGGCGGCTGGATCGGCCTGCCTCTCGGCGAGAACGGCTTCCTGACCATCTCGGGCGAGTATCTCGATCAACAGGAAACCATCCGGACCGCCGCCGATTGGCGTCAGCAATATCCACTGGTCGGCTCGGCTTTTGATCCCCGTGAAGCCACGATCAACCGTCTGAACGCGTGGTATGGCGAGCCCCGGATCGAACAATACACCGTGTTCGCCAACGCCGGCTACGACCTCGCCAACGGTGCGGAACTCTATGGCTGGGCAAGCTATCAGAACCGTGACTCGACCTCCGCCGGCTTTTTCCGCCGGGCCCTCGACGATCGCAACGTCATCTCGATCTATCCGGACGGCTTCCTGCCGCTCATCAACCCCGAAGTGATCGACTACTCCGGCGCCCTCGGCATGCGTTGGACGATGGCGGATTGGGACATGGACGCCTCCGTCGTCTATGGCGCCAACTCGATGGATTTCACGATCCGCAACACCCTGAACCGGTCCATCGGCCCAACGTCAAAGACCGTGTTTGACGCCGGCGGCTTCGAATATGACCAGATGGCGGTGAATCTCGGCGGCGTCCGCTCGTTCAACGCCGGCCTCGCCAACCCGGTCAACCTCGCCATCGGCGTGGAATTCCGCCAAGAAGGCTACGCGATCAACGCCGGCGAACCGGACAGCTACCGCAACGGCGGCGTTCTTCTGAACGGCGCCCCGACGGCCTCCGGCGCTCAGGTGTTCCCGGGCTTCCGTCCGTCGAACGTGGTGGACGTCGACCGCCGTGCCCTTGGCGCCTATGTCGACGTGGAAACCAACCTCACCGACGCGTTGCTTGTCGGCGCGGCGGTCCGCGTTGAAGACTACACCGATTTTGGCGCGACCCTCTCGGGCCGCCTGTCGGCGCGCTATGACTTCAGCGACAACTTCGCCATCCGCGGCTCGGTGCAGAATGGCTTCCGGGCCCCCTCGCTGCAGCAGCAGAACTTTACCGCCACGAGCACCAACTTCATCAACGGCATCCCGTTCGACATCACCACCTTCCCGGTGAACGACCCGGTCGCCCGCGCCCTTGGCGCTCAACCTCTGCAGGCCGAAGAAAGCGTCAACCTCGCCCTCGGCGCTGTGATCCGGTTTGGCCAACTGAACGTGACCATCGATGCCTACCAGATCGACGTCACCGACCGGATCGTTCTGTCGGAAAACCTGACCGCGGCCAACGTCCGGACCTTCCTGACCAGCCAGGGCTTCATCGGGATCGGCGGCGGCCGCTTCTTCATCAACGGCGTGGACACCACGACCGAGGGTGTGGACGTGGTGGCCAACTGGTCGCTGGATGAAACACCCATTGGCGACTTCGACTTCACCTTCGGCGCCAACTGGAACTCCACCGACGTGACCCGCGTCCCGCAGACCGCCCAGTTGGCGGCCCTGTCGCCGGCGCCGGTTCTGTTCGACCGGATCAACGTGCTGACCTTTGAAGAAGGCACGCCAAAGGACAAATACGCCTTCTCCACCGATTGGGAGTACGGCCTGTTTGGCGCAACCTTCCGCGCCACCCGCTACGGCGAAGTTCTGTCCCCCGGCACCAGCGCCGCCACGGACTTGGTGCTCGAACCTGCGACGCTGATCGACATCGAGGGTCGCATGAATCTGTTCGACACCGGGGCCCGCCTGGCGATCGGCGCGGATAACGTCACCGACGAATATCCGACCCAGACCCCGCCGGCTCTGAACACGACCTCCAACACGCCGTTCTCGAACTACTCTCCGTTCGGACGGTCCGGCCGCTATGTTTACGCGCGCCTGGCCTACGAATGGTAAGGTCCGCAAACGGATAAAATAAGGGCCGCCGGAGCGATCCGGCGGCCCTTTCTTTTTGGCTCAACCAGGGCTCGCTCACGCAGCCCGGCGATCTCCGTCAACCCAGCCGTTGAACGTGAAGTCATTCCCATCGTGACTCACGGTCACGGCGTCTCCATCCTTGATACGGCCTTCAAGAATGGCCCTCGCCAACGGATCCTGCACCCGCTTCTGGATCACGCGCTTCAAGGGCCGCGCCCCATAGCTTGGATCGTAGCCAAGCTTGGCCAGCGCAGCGCGGGCTCGGTCGTCCACAGAAAGCGTGATCGTCCGATCCTGGAGCAATGTTTCCAGCCGCTTCAGCTGGATCCGGACAATCTCCCCCATCTGCGCCTCCTGCAGACGGCGGAACAGGATGATCTCATCAATCCGGTTCAGGAACTCCGGCCGGAAGCGCGCCCGCACTTCGCCCAGAACAAGATCGCGCACGTCTTCCACGTCTGCGCCGTCCGGCTGCTCCGCCAGATACTGCGCCCCCGCGTTCGAGGTCATGATCAAGATCACGTTCTTGAAATCCACGGTTCGACCCTGGCCGTCCGTCAGTCGTCCATCGTCGAGCACCTGAAGCAGCACATTGAAAACGTCCGGATGCGCCTTTTCGATCTCGTCGAACAGCACGACCTGATAGGGACGCCGCCGCACCGATTCGGTCAGCACACCCCCTTCTTCGTACCCGACATAGCCGGGAGGCGCGCCGATCAGACGCGACACGGAGTGTTTCTCCATGAACTCGCTCATGTCGATCCGCGTCATCGCGGTATCGTCATTGAACAGGAAAGCCGCCAACGCCTTGGTGAGCTCGGTCTTGCCCACCCCCGTCGGTCCCAGGAACATGAACGAGCCGATCGGCCGGTTCGGGTCCTGCAAGCCCGCCCGCGCCCGGCGCACGGCGTCAGACACCGCCGCCAGCGCCTCTTCCTGGCCGATGACCCGCTGCCGCAGCGAATCTTCCATGGCGAGCAGCTTAGCCTTCTCGCCCTCAAGCATTTTCTCGACCGGCACGCCGGTCCAGCGCGACACGACGCCCGCAATCGCCTCCGCGTCGACGACCTCCTTCATGAGCCCGCCGCCTTGCTGCTCGGCCTCTGCAATGCGCTTTTCCAGCTGCGGGATAAGGCCGTACTGAAGCTCCCCGGCTTTGGCGTAATCCGCCCGCCGCTGCGCCTCCGCGAGCTCCTGCAGCGCCCGCTCAAGCTCTTCCTTTGCCTTTGTCGCCCCGGCCAGTTTGGCTTTCTCCGCCTGCCAGTTTGCGGTCAGCTCCGCGCTCCGCGCCTCCAGCTTGGCGGTCTCGTCTCCGATCCGCGCCAATCGCTCCTTTGATCCAGGATCGGACTCTTTCTTCAAGGCTTCCGCCTCGATCCGCAGCTGCATCAACCGCCGATCCATCTCGTCGAGCTCTTCGGGCTTCGAATCAACCTGCATCCGCAACCGCGACGCCGCCTCGTCCATCAGGTCGATCGCTTTGTCCGGCAGGAAGCGGTCGGTGATGTAGCGGTTGGACAGCTGCGCCGCTGCGACGATCGCGCTGTCCGCGATCCTCACCCCGTGATGGACCTCGTACTTTTCCTTCAGTCCTCGGAGGATTGAGATCGTGTCCTCCACTGTCGGCTCATCCACAAACACGGGCTGGAAACGCCGCGCCAACGCCGCGTCCTTCTCCACATGCTTGCGGTATTCATCGAGCGTCGTGGCGCCAACGCAGTGCAGCTCGCCGCGCGCCAATGCAGGCTTCAACAGGTTGGAGGCATCCATCGCCCCTTCCGATTTACCGGCGCCGACAAGCGTGTGCATCTCGTCGATGAACAAAATCACGCCGCCTTCAGACGATGTGACCTCCGTCAGCACAGCCTTCAGCCGCTCTTCAAACTCACCGCGATACTTCGCCCCCGCGATCAAGGCGCCCATATCGAGCGCCATAAGCTTCTTGTCCTTGAGGCTTTCCGGCACATCGCCGTTGACGATCCGCAGCGCAAGGCCTTCCGCGATCGCGGTCTTGCCCACGCCCGGCTCGCCGATCAACACCGGATTGTTTTTCGTCCGTCGGCTGAGCACTTGGATCGTCCGCCGGATCTCCTCGTCACGGCCGATGACCGGATCAAGCTTCCCCTGCCGCGCGTCCGCTGTCAGATCTCGGGCATACTTTTTCAGCGCGTCATACTGGTCTTCTGCGCCGACGCTTTGCGCCGTCTTGCCCTTGCGCAGCTCTTGGATGGCCTGCTCCAGCCCCTGCGGGGTCAACCCTGCCTTCTTGAAGGCATCGCCGGTTTTGTCCGCCTGCAGAGCAAGTGCAAACAAGAGCCGCTCCACCGTGACATAAGCGTCTCCGGCCTTCAGCGCCGCCTGCTGCGCCGCATCCAGCGCCCGCGCGATCCCCGGCGCCATATAGAGTTTATCGTTGCCGCCGCTCACCTTCGGCAGTCCAGCCACAAGCGCGTCGATCTCCGCCTTAGCCAAGCGCGGGTTTGCCCCCGCCGCCTGCATCAACCCCGCGGCCATGCCTTGCGGGTCATCGAGCAGCGCCTTGGCGAGGTGCTGCGTTTCGATCTGCTGGTGGCTTTCCCGCAGAGCAATGGTCTGCGCGGCCTGCACGAAACCTTTGGCGCGGTCGGTGAATTTCTCAATGTCCATGGTGGGCCATCCCCGCCGAGTGAGTGGGCTGATACCCCTCACGTAGGTGTGGCCTAGATGTCACACAAGGGGCGATGACCACAATGCCCCTGCAGTCATCCCGGCCCCTGGCAGGACGGCCTCATTCGCCCGCGAGGAAAGCAGGCACGCCGTCGCCAAACCCTTCGACAGGTTCGCGGTCTTTCCGCTCCGCGCGCTCTGGGCGCTCTGGGCGCTCTGGGCGCTCCGCACGCTCGGGCCGCGGCGGACGATCTCCGCCGCCTTCAACCCGGGGGCCGTCCCGGTCGCCGTCCGGACGATACCGGCCGCGACGATTGCGCCCACGCCGAAACTCACGATCGTCGCCCGTGCGCTCCTCGCCTTCCGCCCCTTCAGGGCGCGGCTCCCGCGGCTCTCTCGGCTCGCGGGCTTCCCGCGGCTCACGATTATCGCGGTCCCGATCGCGGTCCCGATCAAACCGCCGGGGACGGTCGCCCCGATCCCGATCGCCGCGATGTTGGTACGGCTGCGGCGCCTCGCCGACCTCCGCCGACGGCTCGACTTCTGCGTCGACCTCGTCGCCGCCGTCCTCGTCGTCGTCTGACTCATAGGTCTGGCCGAACCGATCCAGCACTTGCGGCGGCGGCTGTGCCGGCTGCATCGCCCGCATCACACGGAAATAGTGCTCCGCGTGCTGCAGATAGCTTTCCGCCATCACCCGATCCCCGGACGAACTCGCGTCCCGAGCCAGTTGCAGGTACTTCTCATAGATAGTGGCGGCGTTGCCGCGCACTTTCACATCCGGCCCCGTGCTTTCAAAGCTGCGGTTGGGCTGGTGGTGTCCGCCGGGCTTACGACCCCGGCCGCGTTGACGCTTCATCGCCGTTTCACCAACGAGTTAATCCAAAGTGAGGGCCGCAAGCGGCGCGTTTTCGACCCCTTATGAGCAGCCACGCCTAAGGCGCCGCCACAGGGCCGCGAACCAAGCCGGACCCCGAACCCCTTATCAAAGGCCGAAAAACCAACCAGCACGCTTACGGAAACGGGGCCCTTTTTCTGCCCCCAAGACCCGCAACCCGGCCGCCCCTAGTATCGCCGACCGCGAGTCAGCGGTAACACTAGCTTTCCGAGCCATCATTTCCAATGGTTTTTTCACAAGGCTGCAAGCGGCGGCCTTAACCCTCCGGATGCCTTACGACCCAAACCCGGGGGCGCGCCCCAAGGTCCTGCACGAGCCGCACCGGCGCAAGCTCGGCAGCCTGGACAATCTCCGCCACTGCGTCTGCCTGGCCGTGGCCAAACTCCAGCGCCGCAACTCCACCTGGAGCCAACAGCCGCTTGATCGCCGGCGCAAGCGCCCGGTACGGGCCAAGCCCGTCG
>JBILVS010000015.1:0-37832 GCA_044370335.1 Caulobacterales bacterium | reverse complement strand
CTAGGTCAAGCGGAGGTCGATCAACGCCTGGGCCATATCGGGTTGGCGCATGAGGGCCTCACCCACCAGAAAGCCCTTCGCGCCGCAGCCGCGGAGGCGGGCGATGTCGGCGGGCGTGTGGATCCCCGACTCCGCGATCAGCAGCGCTTCGGGGCGGATGAGCCGGCTCAGCTCTTCGGTCGTTTCAAGGCGCGTGACGAAGCGGTGGAGATCGCGATTGTTCACCCCGATCAGGGTCGCGCCCAGGGCGTTGGCGCGGTGCATTTCCTCAACGGTATGGGTTTCAGCCAGCACATCCATGCCGAGAGCTTCGGCGGCGCCTGCAAGCTCTTGCGCCAGAGCGTCGTCCACCGCTGCCAAGATGATCAGGATTGCATCGGCGCCGTGGGCGCGGGCTTCCGTGACCTGCAGCGGATCGATCATGAAGTCCTTGCGCAGACAAGGCAGGGCACAGGCGCTGCGGGCCTCGACCAGGTGATCGAGCCCGCCCTGAAAGCTCGGGCCGTCCGTGAGCACCGAAAGGCACGCCGCCCCGCCCGCTTCGTAGGCGCGGGCATGGGCGGGTGGATCGAAATCCGCCCGGATCAGGCCCTTTGAAGGGCTCGCCCTTTTGATCTCGGCAATGACGGCGAAGCCTTCGGCGGCGGCTTTGGACCGCAGCGCGGCCTCAAAACCGCGAGGCGGACGAGCGTCGGACGCCCTGGCGGCAAGGTCGGCGGCTCCGCTCGAGGCCTTCAGCGCAGCGACTTCGTCGTGCTTATAGGCGATGATGCGATCCAGCGCGCTCACGGGGCGCCTCCGGTGGCGGCGATAAGCTGGGTCAAGGCCGCCGCGGCCGCGCCGCTATCGATCGCTTGCGCCGCTAGCACCGCGCCCTCTTTCAGCGTCGCGGCGCGGTCGGCCACCACGAAGGCTGCCGCGGCGTTGAGGATCGCACTGTCGCGATAGGCGCCTTTAGCGCCCGCCAAAAGCGCCCGCAGCGCCTGGGCGTTGTGCTCGGCGTCCCCGCCCTTGAGGGCTTCCAGCGGCCACTCAGGAAGGCCCGCGTCCTCCGGCTTGATCTCAAAGGCGCGCAAGCCTTGGGGCGTGGCTTCGATGACTTGGCTTGCGCCAGAGGGCGCAAGTTCATCCACCCCGCCTGCGCCGTGCGCCACCCAGACTTTCTCTGACCCCAACCGCCGGGCGGCTTCGGCGACAAGCGCCATGATGCGTGGATGATAAACGCCCAAAAGCTGCCGCTGGGCGCCCGCGGGGTTCGACAGCGGCCCCAGCATGTTGAACAGGGTGCGAAAGCCGAGCGCCTTGCGCGCGCCAGCGACATGCCGCATCGCGGGATGGTGGGTCTGGGCGAAGAAAAAGGCGACCCGGGCCCGATCCAACGCCCTTTTTTGAGCCTCTGCGTCGGCGTCGATGTTCGCGCCGAGGGCGGCGAGCACGTCCGCAGCCCCGGTCTTGGACGACATCGCCCGATTGCCGTGTTTGGCGACGTCAACCCCGCCGCCCGCCAGGATGAAAGAAACGGCGGTGGAGATGTTGAGGGTGTGCGCGCCGTCGCCGCCCGTGCCGCACACGTCAAGGAGGGGCCGCGCCGTCTCGACCCGAACCATCCGCGCGCGCAGGGCCTCCACGCCCAGAACCACGTCTTCGGCGCGTTCCCCGGCCATCGCCAAAGCCGTAAGCCAGCCGGCCAGTTCGGCCTCGCCCGCTTGCCCGTCCATGATCGCGGCGAGGGCTGCGGCCATCTCGGTTTCGCTCGGACGCTCGCCCGCCACGAACTGGGCCAGACAGGCGCGCAGGGCCGCGCTCATGCGTTGAGCTCAGTGATGCGCAGGAAGGCGCCGACAAGGGCATGGCCGTGCTCGGAAGCGATCGATTCGGGGTGGAACTGAAGGCCGACCAAAGGCCGCGTCTTGTGCCGGATGGCCATGATCTCCCCGTCTTCGGTGTCCGCATCGACCACGAATTCCGGCGAAAGCGTTTCCCGCTTCACCGCGAGGCTGTGATAGCGCGTCGCCGTGAGCGGAGAGGGGAGGCCGCGGAACAGGCCTTGGCCCGTGTGGCGGATCTGGCTCGTCATGCCGTGCATGATCGCCTTGGCGGCAATGACGTCGCCGCCGAAGGCCTGGCCCATCGCCTGATGACCGAGGCACACCCCGAAAATCGGGAGCTTCTCCGGCGCTTTCTCCAAAAGCCCGAGGCAGATGCCCGCTTCGTTCGGCGTGCAGGGGCCGGGGGAGAGCACGACGCCTTTGGGCTTCATCGCCAGCGCTTCGTCTACAGTGATCGCGTCATTGCGGACGACATGGGTCTTCACCCCCAGATCCTCGATGTAGTGGACCAAGTTATAAACGAAACTGTCGTAGTTATCGATCACGAGGATCACGGCGGGGTCCGCTCCGGCTTCAGGTGTAGCGCCACGCTTCCTCGGCCGCCTTGAAGAGGGCCTTGGCTTTGTGGATCGTTTCTTGAAGCTCAAGCTCGGGGTCGGAGTCCAGCACGACGCCGCCGCCCGCTTGCACATAGAGCGCGCCGTCTTTCACGACGCCCGTCCGCAGGGCGATGCAGGTGTCCATCTCCCCGGCGGCGGAGAAATAGCCCACGGCCCCGCCATAGACGCCGCGACGGTGCGGCTCGAGCTCGTTAATGATCTCCATCGCCCGGACCTTCGGCGCCCCGGAGACGGTGCCCGCCGGGAACCCCGCCATCAGCGCGTCGACCGCATCTTTGTCGGCGGCCAGCTGGCCCTCGACGTTGGAGACGATGTGCATCACGTGGCTGTAGCGCTCGATGACGAAGCTCTCGGTCACCTCGACATTGCGGGGGTGGTTGGCGCCGGGGCGGGCAGGGCCTTTATGCGCCACCCGGCCGATATCGTTGCGTCCAAGGTCCAAAAGCATCAGGTGCTCGGCCCGCTCCTTGGGATCAGCCAGCAGCGAGCGCTCATTGGCGGCGTCTTCGGCCGGAGTTTTGCCCCGCGGCCGGGTCCCTGCAATGGGGCGGATCGTGACGACGCCGTCCCGAGCACGGACAAGGATTTCGGGGCTTGAGCCGACAATCTGGAACCCGTTGAACGCCAGATAGAACAGGAACGGCGAGGGGTTCAGCCGCCGCAGCGCCCGATAGAGCGAAAAGGCGCTGTCCTTCAGCGGCGCGGAAAAGCGCTGGCTCGGCACCACCTGGAAGATGTCCCCAGCCCGGGCGTAGGCCTTGCCGCGCTCGACCATCAACCGGTAGGCCCCCGGCGCCACATTCGACGTCGGCGTGATCGGGCCGGGGGCCGCCTCGGGGTCAGGGGCTTGGCGGGGCTTGATCGGCTTGTCGAGGGCGCTTAAAACCTTGGCTAGGCGCGCTTTCGCCGCCGCATAAGCCTTGGCGGGGTCAGCGCCGGCCCGCGGAGGCCGAGCAGGCGTGACCAGGGTGATTTCGCTTGAGACGTTGTCGAAGACCGCCACCACCGTCGGCCGGGTAAGGATCGCCTCAGGCAGCTCTAGGGGATCGGCCACAAGGTCGGGAAGCCGCTCTACATACCGGACCATGTCGTAGCTCAGATAGCCGAAAAGGCCTGCCGCCATCGGCGGAAGTTCCGGCGGGATCGGCAGTGCGCTGTCGGCGATGATCTGGCGGAGCGCCTCAAGCGGGGAGGCGGCGCGCATCGGCTTGAAGCTTGCGTCGTGGAACCCGCCGTGGCTCGTCTGGGCGACGCCGTCCCGCACCCGCCAGACCAAATCCGGCTTTAGCCCGATGATCGAATAGCGGCCGCGCCAAGCGCCGCCCTGGACGCTTTCGAACAGGAACGAGCCCGGGGTCTCCGCGCGCAGTTTCAGAAGCGCCAGGACCGGCGTCTCCAAATCGCTGATCCGTCGGGTCCAGACCAAGGCGCCGCCCTTGGCGAACTGCGCTTCAAACGCGTCAAAAGCCGGGAAGACGGCGTCCATCATGCGCCGGCGTCAGGCGAGGTCGGGAACATCTGTTGCACGACCTCTTCGTCTTCTTCGACCCGTGCGCGCCCCCGCGCTGCGGCCGTCATGGTGTCGCCCATGGTCTGCTGCAGCTGTTGGGTACCTTGCAGGCGGAGCTGCTCCAGAATCGGGCCCGCCTCTTCAGGCGACATGCGGCTGATGCTGCGGACGCCGACGACCATCAGCACCGGCGTCGCCTGGGGCCGTCCGTCCGGGCCGGTCACGGCCAAGCGCCCGAAGCCCGCTTCCCCGACGCCGAGCCCGAAAGCCTGGCCCAATACCTCAGGGCCGAAGGTCTGGTTGACCTGCTGACGGCTCAGGCCCTCGGGGGAATTGATCATCCGCAGCCCGCGCGCCTGCGCCGCCGCAGCCAAAGTCTCGCCCCCCGTCACAGCTTCGACCACCGCCTGCGCCGTGGCGCGTTGCCGGTTGCCGGCTTGGTTCGCGCGCCAAGCCATCCGGACCTCGTCGGCCACCTCCGCGAGTTCTGGGATAGAGGCCGCCGTGATGCTTTCCACAAGCACGCTGACCTCTTCGCCGGTCTCCAGATTGAGCCAGTCCGACGCCCGACCCTGGCGCGCTTCAAAAGCCGCCTGCAGGATATCGGCCGCCCCGGGGAAGGTGATCCCTTGTGAGCCGTCGGCGAGGGAGCCGTCCGCCGCGATGTTCTCCACTCGCACCGCCCGCAGGCCCGTGGCGGCGGCGGCCTCTTCAAAGGCGACGCGCCGACGGCGCTGTTGCTCGAACTCGCGCACCGCGTCCTGCATCAAGGTCACCGCTTCCTCCAAGACGATGCTCTGGCGCACTTCGTCCCGGCGCTCCTCAAAACTCGCGGTCACAGCGGCGGTCACGCTCGACAGGCGAATCGCAGACCAGGGGGCCAAGCTGCCCTGCGCGGCCTCAGCCGGGCCGCCGAGAGCGATGCCGAAAGCGGCTTCGGCGATCTGCGGATCGGCAAGGTCTTCGCGGGCGACGTTGTCATGGGTGATGACCTGGCCGCCGAGAGCTGCGGCAACTTCCGCCGGCTCAGCGCCTCCGGTCAGGCGCGCGGCGGCGTCCTGGGCGGCCGCCTCAGAGGGCAGGGTGATCTGCACAAAGGTTCGCCGTTCCGGCTGCGCCCACGTGGAGCTGACGCGGTCGAACTCCGCGCGCAGCTGCTCCTCCGACACCTGCACCCGATCGGCGAAGGCGCTGGGATCGGCCACCGCAATCATCAGGGTCCGTCGTTCCGGGCGCTGCCAAGCCGAAGACCGCTCGGCGTAGAACGCTGAGAGTTCCTCCTCGCTCGGCGCGGGCATGGTTTCGGGGCTCACCGGGGGAACCTCCACAAAAGAAAGCTCCCGGGATTCGGACTGATAGGCGAGGTCGAACGCGGCGAAGCTCTGCGGCGCCCGTGTTCCCAAGGACAGGGCCGTGAACACCTGAACAGAGGCGATCTCGGAGCGCAGCATGGCTTCGAATTCCGGCACGCCGAAGCCCATTTCCCCCACGGCGGAGCGGTAGGCGATAGGGTCGAACCCACCGGCGCCGGTCGGATCGAGGGCGGCCTGGAACTGCGGCATCGAGCGGATCGCTTCGGCCAGCTGGCCATCGCTGGCGCTGACGCCCAAGCTGCGGACGAACTGATGGATCGCGCGCTCAGTGATCAGGCGCTGCAGGGCGAAACCCGCCACTCCCTGTTCGATCGCCTGATCGCGGGTAAAGGTGGGATCTTCCTGTTGGGCCCGTCGGACGAAGCTGTCGACCAGTCGCTCCAGGTCGGCGCGGCTCACAGCCTCTCCGTTCACCCGGGCGGGCGCCCGGTTCGCGGCGGAGAACATGTTTGGCATGCCCCAGATGGCGAACGCCACGGCCATCAACAGAACAAGGGTGATGGCCACTGGGCCTTTGGTCAGTGTACGCAGATAAGCAAGCATCAATTCGTCCGAAGCAACGGGCGGCGCGACCTTAGGGATCGCGTCGGCGCGCTGCAACGGGGAGATACCGTCATTTGCGGCCCAAACGGCCCCCGAGGAGACATCGCATGACCGCGCCTCGCCCCCTGATTGCGGGAAACTGGAAGATGAACGCGGGCCCGGACGCCTTGAGCGTGATCCGGGACATGGTCGAGGCGCTCACGCCCCTGTCCGATCGGGTTGACTGTCTCATCTGTCCTCCGGCGACGCTGCTGGCGGGGGCTGCGCGCGTCGCGGAGGGATCTCCGGTTCGGCTGGGAGGCCAGGATTGCCACCAGAACGCCTCGGGCGCCCACACCGGATGCCTGTCGGCTGGGATGCTGAGGGCGGCAGGAGCCTCGGCGGTAATTCTCGGCCATTCGGAGCGGCGAGCCGATCACGGCGAAACCGACGCGCTGGTGCAGGCCAAGGCGCTTGCGGCGGCGGCGGCGGGGCTCTCGCCGATTGTCTGCGTGGGTGAAACCTTGGCGCAGCGGCAGGCCGGGGAGGCCGAGGCGGTGGTTGCAGGCCAGATCCGGGCAAGCCTTCCCGCCGCGGGGCCTGTGGGGCTGATTGTGGCGTATGAGCCGGTCTGGGCGATCGGAACGGGGCTGACGCCTACCCTGGATGAGATCTCAGCTATGCACCGGGCGGCGCGGGCGGCCTTGAGCGAGCGCTGCGGCGCTGTGGCGGCGCAGGCGACACAGATCCTTTACGGGGGCTCGGTGAAGCCCGACAACGCTGCGGTCATTTTGTCGCTGCCGGAGGTCAACGGCGCCTTGGTCGGCGGGGCGAGCCTTGAAACCAAGAGCTTCCTTGCGATTGTTCGGGCGCATCCCGCGGTTAACCGCGCCCCGGTCGGCTGAGCAGCCGGGCCCCTGCCACGGCCCCTGTTCAAGGTCCTTCGCCTCCGCTATTGAGCGCGCCTTGCGGCGCGCCCATGTGAGTGTCGGCGCCCGTGTTTTGACGCCCCGTTTCGAGTTCTGGGAGCCTAGCCGCGCATGCAGACGATCCTGCTTTTCATCCATTTGGTGGTTTGCGTCGGTCTTATCCTCCTGGTGCTGATGCAGCGCTCTGAGGGCGGCGCCCTCGGCGTCGGCGGCGGTGGCGGTGGGTCGTTCATCTCCAGCCGCGGGGCGGCGAACCTGCTGGTTCGGCTGACCACGATCGCTGGCATCATTTTCTTCGGCACCTCGATCACCTTGTCGCTTCTGGGCGGGCAGGCGACCGAGAACCGCAACCGTTCAGTGACCGATGCGCCCCTTGCGTCGACCGTCACGCCGGAAGAGCCTTTGGCCCCGGCCCGGGCAAGCCCGGCTTCAGCCCAGGCGCTGGGCGCGGTGACTGTCGCGCCGGCTCCGACCGCCGCGGCCGAACGCGCGGCCCCGGCTCTGCTGTCGCCTGCGCCCGCCGCCGCCGCCGTCGCCCCGACCGCGGCCCCCCGCACCACGCCCCCGCCGCAATCCCGCCCTGGTTCCAGCGGCGCCTCGTCGTCGCGCCCTGCCGCCGCTCCGGCGGAAACCCCGGGGGAGCCCGCCCCGCCAGTGACCGAGCCTGCGGCCCCGGCTTCCGAGCCTGCTCCGGCACCGCCGCGGCAGCGCGCCGGCCCCGATCAATAAGGCTCAATCACTTCGGCCGCCCCTCGGGGCGGCCGAATCGCTTCAACATTCGCCCCCGGCCGCCCGCCGGGGGCTTGCTAGTGTGTTTCGCCCGTCTCTGAAGGCAAGCCGATGCCCGACGCCGTTTTCCAAAAGCCCCGTTACGTGTTCATCACCGGAGGCGTGGTGTCGTCCTTGGGCAAGGGGATCGCCTCCGCGGCTTTGGGGGCGCTGCTTCAGGCCCGTGGCTATCGGGTGCGGCTTCGCAAGCTCGACCCTTATCTGAACGTCGATCCAGGCACGATGAGCCCCTATCAGCACGGGGAAGTCTTCGTCACCGACGACGGCGCCGAAACCGATCTCGATCTTGGCCACTATGAGCGCTTCACGGGCGTCTCGGCGGCGAAAAGCGACAACATCACCACCGGCCGCATTTATCAGGAAATCATCGCGAAAGAGCGCCGCGGCGATTATCTCGGCGCCACGGTCCAGGTCATTCCCCACGTCACCAACGCCATCAAGGCGTTTATCCTGGCGGACGCGGACGGGGCCGATTTCGTGCTCTGCGAAATCGGCGGCACCGTGGGCGACATCGAGGGCCTGCCGTTCTTCGAGGCGATCCGACAACTTGGCCAGGAGTTGGAGCCCGGCCAGGCGGTGTTTATCCACCTGACGCTTTTGCCCTACATTCCCGCCGCCGGTGAGATGAAGACCAAGCCGACCCAGCACAGCGTTAAAGAGCTGCGCTCCATCGGCATCCAGCCGCATATCCTGCTTTGTCGCTGCGACCGCCCCGTGCCGGAAGGGGAGAAGCGCAAGATCGCGCTGTTCTGCAACGTCCGGGAAAGCTCTGTCATCGAGGCGCGGGATTTGGAGACGATTTATGAGGCGCCGATCGCCTATCATGCCGCCGGACTCGATACCGAGCTCTTGCGGCATTTCGGCGTGACTGTCCCTCCTCAGCCGGACCTCGCCAAATGGGAGACCATCGTCCAGCGGGTCAAAAAGCCCGATGGGGCCGTCACCATCGGCGTCGTCGGCAAATACACGGAGCTGAAAGACGCCTATAAATCGCTCATCGAGGCGCTCCAACACGGGGGCGTGGCGAACAATGTGAAGGTCGATATCCGCTGGGTCGACGCCCGCGCCTTTGACGACGACCAGACGATCCTGAGCCATCTGGAAGGGGTGAACGCGATCCTCGTCCCCGGCGCGTTTGGCGACAGCGGCGCGGAAGGCAAGATCAAGGCCGTTCGCTTCGCCCGCGAGCGGAACGTGCCATATTTCGGCATCTGCTTCGGCATGCAGATGGCCTGCGTGGAGGCTGCGCGCCACCAGGCTGGCCTTCCCAAGGCCAGCTCCACCGAGTTTGGCCCCACCGAAGTCCCCATCGTCGGCCTGATGACCGAGTGGCTGAGGGGCAACGAGCTCCAGAAGCGCTCCGCGATGGGCGATCTCGGCGGCACGATGCGGCTTGGCGCCTATGAAGCCGCCCTAGCCCCCGACAGCCGGGTGGCGCAAATCTACGGCGCGACCCGGATCAACGAGCGCCACCGCCACCGGTATGAGGTGAACAACACCTACAGAGAACAGCTCGAACAGACCGGCTTAAGGTTTGTCGGCATGAGCCCGGACGGGGTGTTGCCGGAGATTGTCGAGCGCCCCCATCATCCCTGGTTTGTCGGTGTTCAGTATCATCCGGAGCTAAAAAGCCGGCCCTTTGATCCGCACCCATTGTTCGCCGATTTCATCCGCGCCGCGGTGGAGCACAGCCGCCTCGTTTAACCCGCTTTCTGCGGGCGGCAACGAATCAGAAAGAACTTGGTAGCTGCCCGTCAACTATTTTTCGCCAGTCTGTGGGCTCAAGACAGGAGGGCGGAGATGACCGATCAAGGTCGCGGCCAGGCGTTTGATTTTGGTGGGCTGGGGCGGACGGCGCGGTTGAGCCCAGTGCTGCTTGGGCTGCTTGGGGTGCTGTTTACGATCATTGCCGCCCCGCCTCTTTGAGGGGATCGCAGGCGTCGATTTCGCTTTTCAAGCCGGTCGGCCAAGCGCTACCCCCTTCGGCAATGAAGCGCCGATAGGGAAGGGCCTCGACCATGGCTGCGGTGGATATCCTCGTTGCGAAAGCGGATCTGACGAAGGCGGAGGCCTCAGCGGCGGCGATCGCCCCGCTCGCAGACGGCGAAGCGCGCCTGCGAGTGGAGCTTCTGGCGCTGACGGCGAACACGGTCACCTATGCGGTGGCCGGCGACGCCTTCGGCTACTGGAAATTTTTCCCCGCGCCGGAAGGCTTCGGCAAAACCCCCGCCTGGGGCTTCGGCGTGGTGGAAGACAGTCGCGCCGATGGCGTCGCCTTAGGCGAACGGGTGTACGGCTATTTCCCCGTCGCGAGCCATTTGACGATCCAGCCGGGCCGGATCGACGCGGCGGGCTTCATGGACAACGCGGCCCACCGCCAAGGCCTGTCGCCGGTCTATAACCGCTATCAGCGTACGGCGGCCGATCCCGACTATAAGCCCCAGGACGAGGCTCTGATCGCCGCTTTCCGACCGCTTTTCACCACCGCGTTCCTGCTGAATGCGATGTACGCCCGGGCTGCTATGTTCGGCGCCGAACAGGCGGTCATCTCCAGCGCGTCTTCCAAGACGGGGTATGCGCTTGGGTATCTGATGAAACAGGCCGGGCTCAAGACCGTGGGCCTCACGAGCGCCGGCAACCGCGCCTTTGTGGAAGGCTTGGGCGTCTTCGATCGGGTCTGCGCTTACGACGAGATCGGCGGCCTGCCGGCGGATACCCCGTCGGCCTATATCGACATGGCGGGGTCGGCTTCGGTCACCCATGCCGTGCACAGCCATTTCGGCGACGCTTTGAAGAACTCCGCCGTCGTTGGCATGACGCACTGGACCGCGCCCCGGGGGCAGGCTGCCCCTCCGGGCTTGCAGCCGACGCTGTTCTTTGCCCCCGATCACGCCGTGGCGCTGACGAAAGAGTGGGGCCCGGACGTTTTCCAATCCCGCCTGGCCGAAGGCCTTGCGGGCTTTCTGGGGTTCATCGCGCCGAAGCTGCGGGTGCGCCATGTGGAGGGGCCGGAAGCCGTGGCGCAGGCCTTCGCTCAGACGGCTGCGGGGTCGGTGGACCCTGCGGAAATCCTCACCGTGCGGGTTTGACAGACGCCGAGGCTTGCCAAGCCCACGCGGCTTTGCCATAAGCCCGCCCTCCCATTGCGCGCGCCGCCGAGCGCGCCATTGCCCTGTTTGGAGCCTTCCATGGCCGTTCCGAAGCGAAAAACCTCTCCCTCCCGCCGGGGCATGCGCCGGGCGCACGACGCGCTGAAGGCCAACGCCTATGTCGAGGACAAGGAATCGGGCGAGCTGCGTCGTCCGCACCATATTGACCTGAAAACCGGCCGCTACAACGGCAAGCAGGTGATCAAGCCGAAGGACGAATAAGACTCTGAGCCCGCGGCGGTTTCGCGTCGCCCGAGACGTCGTCTTGCCAAATGACAGCGCCCGGCCGAAAAGCCGGGCGTTTTCCTGTTTACGCCTCTGCGAAGGACGCCCCCCATGACCGGCATTGCTGACATTCTGGCCCGCGAAATCCTGGACAGTCGGGGCAATCCCACGGTCGAGGTGGATGTGGCGCTGGAAGACGGCTCCTTCGGCCGGGCGGCGGTGCCGTCCGGCGCCTCTACGGGCGCTCATGAGGCGGTGGAAAAGCGCGACGGCGAGCCCGATCGCTATCTCGGCAAGGGCGTCCGAGACGCGGTGGACGCGGTGAACGGCGAAATCGCTAACGCCATCCTGGGCATGGACGCCGAAGACCAGACCCGCATCGATCAGATCCTGATCGAACTGGACGCCACGCCTCATAAGGCGCGGCTTGGCGCGAACGCCATCCTTGGGGTGTCGCTGGCGGTGGCGAAGGCCGCTTCCGAGGCGGTCAATTTGCCGCTTTACCGCTATATCGGCGGCGTGCAGGCGCGGATCCTGCCGTGTCCGATGATGAACATCATCAACGGCGGGGCGCACGCCGATAACCCGATCGACATCCAGGAATTCATGATCATGCCGATCGGCGCCCCCAGCATGGCCGACGCCATCCGCTGGGGGGCCGAGGTGTTCCACACCCTGCGGAAAGAGCTCAAAACCGCGGGCCACAACACCAATGTCGGCGATGAAGGCGGGTTTGCGCCGAACCTGAAAAGCACCGATGAGGCGATCGGCTTCATCATGAAAGCTATCGAAAAGGCAGGCTACCGGCCGGGTGAAGACATCGCGCTGGCGCTGGATTGCGCCGCGACCGAATTCTTCAAAGGCGGCAAGTATGAGCTGGAAGGGGAGGGCAAAAGCCTCGCTCCTGCAGAGTTTGCAGCTTATCTCGGCGACCTGGTGAGGCGCTATCCCATTGTGTCGATCGAGGACGGCTGCTCGGAGGACGACTTCGAAGGCTGGAAGTCGCTGACCGACCTTGTCGGCCAAAGCTGCCAGCTGGTCGGCGACGACCTTTTCGTCACCAATCCGGCGCGCCTCGGGATGGGCGTCTCCAAGGGTCTCGCGAACTCGATTTTGGTGAAGGTCAACCAGATCGGCACCCTCACCGAGACGCTCGCCGCGGTCGATATGGCTCACCGCGCGGGCTATTCGGCGGTGATGAGCCACCGATCGGGCGAAACCGAAGACTCCACCATCGCGGACCTCGCGGTGGCGACCAATTGCGGCCAGATCAAAACAGGCTCGCTGGCCCGCTCGGACCGGCTCGCGAAATACAACCAGCTGATCCGCATCGCCGAACAGCTCGACGATCAGGCCATCTACGCCGGCGCCCGGACGATCCGCGGCCGCTGACCAAGCTTTAGGGTATTTTTAACCACTCTGAATCACCCTTTTGGTGATTCGGGGTTGTGTTTCCATGTCGCAAGACAAGTCGTTGGCCGTGAGCCTCGGGCTCGCGGCGGGCATCGTCTATCTCGGCGTACACGCGGTCATGGGCCAGCATGGTCTGCTGGCCTTTGTGGACTTGCAGGCGCAGGAAGCCGCCCTGCAGCGGGACCTCGACCGCCTGTCCGGCGAACGCGCCTACCTCGAAGATCGTGTCGCGAGACTTCGGGGGGAGGCGGACGCCGATTACGTCGACGAGCGCACCCGCGCGGCTCTCGGCGCCGCCCACAGCCAAGAAATGCTGTTCGTCCGCGCAACCCCGTAGAGCAGCTATGCATTTGGTTTGTGCGGCTGGACGCCATTGCAAGGGCGTCTTAGGCTGCGCCCCACAAAAATTTGGAGGAGCTCTCAAATGGCGGGTGGCGACACGGGGCAACGCATCGACGGCGCCTCCCGGGACGAGCTCCTGTCCTACTACCAAATGATGCTGATGATCCGCCGCTTCGAAGAGCGCGCGGGCCAGCTCTACGGCATGGGCCTAATCGGCGGTTTCTGTCACCTCTATATCGGCCAAGAAGCGGTCGTGGTCGGCATGCAGGCCGCTCAGCGCGAGGGCGATCAGGTCATCACAGGCTATCGCGACCACGGCCACATGTTGGCCTGCGGCATGGACCCCAAAGAGATCATGGCCGAGCTCACCGGCCGTATCGGCGGCTCTTCCCGGGGGAAGGGCGGCTCGATGCACATGTTCTCCACTGAAAAGGCCTTCTATGGCGGCCACGGCATCGTTGGCGCGCAGGTGAGCCTGGGGACGGGGCTTGGGTTCGCCAACAAGTATCGCGGCGACGGCAAGGTGGCGGTCACCTATTTTGGCGACGGCGCGGCCAACCAAGGCCAAGTCTATGAGAGCTTCAACATGGCGAGCCTGTGGAAGCTTCCCGTGGTCTATATTGTTGAAAACAATCAGTACGCAATGGGCACGAGCGTGGAGCGTGCGAGCGCGGAAACCGAGCTTCATAAGCGCGGCATCAGCTTTGAGATCCCCGGCGAGATGGTCGACGGCATGGACGTGCTGGCGGTCAAAGAGGCTGGACGCCGGGCGCTGGACAAGGCCCGCGCCGGCGGCGGACCGACCCTTCTGGAGATGAAGACCTACCGCTATCGCGGCCACTCCATGTCCGACCCGGCCAAGTACCGGACCAAGGAAGAGGTGGAGGAGGTCAAAACCCAGCACGACCCGATCGACCACGTGAAGCGGCTTCTGGCGGAGGCGGGCGTCACCGAGGATGCCTTGAAAGACATTGACCGGGAGGTTCGCGCCGTGGTGCTGGAGGCGGCGGCCTTCGCCCAAGAAAGCCCCGAACCGGCGGCCGAAGAGCTGATGCAGCACATCTATTCCTGACCCCCCGCCTCAGGCGTCCGCGGAGCAGCCCCTCATGACCAACCCGCCCATCCGCGAATTGCCCAAACCTGCTGCCGTGCCACAGGCGCAGGCCGGCGCCGACCAGGTTTTGAGTGTCTGGATCGTGGACCAGAAAGAGCTCGCGGCCGTCTTTCCGCCGCAGCTTTATGGCGATGACGTCTGGAAGTGGGGGCGGCTTCTGGCGCTGGTGGCGCGCTATGTGGCCCATGCCCACGCCCAAGGCGGGCAGATCAGCCGGGATGAGGCGCTCGAAGCCATCCGGCTCAACTTTGATGAGGCGCTGCGCAGCTTTGCGACCGCGCCCGACCCCACTGCCACCGTTAGCGAAAGAGACAAGCCATGATCTGGCGAACGATTCTGCTTTGGCTGATCTACACTGGGCTTGGGCTTCTGTTGGTGAAGTCCGCGCTGGAACGCCGCGCCGCGGCCCAGCTGTGGCGGGAAGCGAATGGCGGCCCTTTCGACTTCAAACAGAAGAAATTCACCACCGAGCTGGAACTCGACCGGGCGAAACTCCCACCGGCGGCGGCGCGGGAGCTGCAGCACGCCCGGCGGGACTTGGGCTTTGCGCTGATGCTTCTGCCGCTGGCTTTGACGATCCAAACCTTGACGCTGGAAGGCTGAGTCCGGCGCGTTCTTTGAGGGAATTCCTGCGTGGCGAACGACATTCTGATGCCGGCTCTATCTCCGACGATGGAGGAGGGCAACCTGACGAAATGGCTGGTGAAGCCCGGCGATACGATCGCCGCCGGTCAGGTCATTGCCGAGATTGAGACCGATAAGGCGACCATGGAGGTCGAAGCCGCCGATGAGGGCGTGCTCGAGGCGCTTTTGGTGCCCGCGGGCTCGGAAGGCGTGAAGGTGAACACCCCCATCGCCCGGCTGAAGGGCGGAGGGGCGGCGGGGCCTGCGCCGCCCGCCAAGGCCCCCTCCCCGACGCCAAGCGCGGCGCCTCCCTCACTGGCAGGGCAGGAAAAGAGCCGCCCCGGCCCCGCGCTGGTTGATCCCGAAATCCCCGCCGGCACGGCGATGATCAAAACCACCGTCCGCGACGCCCTGCGGGACGCCATGGCGGAAGAGATGCGCCGGGACCCGGACGTCTTTCTGATGGGCGAGGAAGTCGCCCAGTATCAGGGCGCTTACAAGGTCTCGCGGGGGCTCTTGGACGAGTTCGGTCCGAAGCGGGTCGTCGACACCCCCATCACCGAGCATGGCTTTGCGGGCCTCGGCGTGGGCGCCGCCATGGCGGGCCTGAAACCCATCGTGGAGTTCATGACCTTCAACTTCGCGATGCAGGCGATTGACCACATCATCAATTCCGCCGCCAAGACGCTTTACATGTCCGGCGGGCAGATCACCTCGCCAATGGTGTTCCGGGGGCCAAACGGGGCGGCCTCGCGGGTGGGGGCGCAACATAGCCAGGATTATTCGAGCTGGTACGCCCATGTCCCGGGCCTGATTGTGATCGCGCCCTATGATGCGGCCGACGCCAAGGGCCTCTTGAAGGCCGCGATCCGCAACCCGAACCCCGTCGTCTTTCTGGAGCACGAGATGCTCTACGGGATCGAATTTGAGGTACCGGACTTGGCAGACTGGGTTCTGCCCATCGGCAAGGCCAAAATCCGCCGCCCCGGCCGGGACGTGACGATCACCGCCCACGCGCGCATGGTGGGCCACGCCCTGAAGGCCGCCGAGATCCTCGCCGGCGAAGGCATCGAGGTCGAAGTCATAGACCTGCGTACCCTGCGGCCGCTGGACACCCAAACCATCGTCGACAGCGTCAAGCGAACCAACCGCTTGATCTCGGTGGAAGAAGGCTGGGGCCGCATGGGCGTCGGCGCGGAAATCTGCGCGGTGGTGGCTCACGAAGCCTTCGACTTCCTCGACGCCCCTCCGACCCGGGTGCATCAGATCGATGCGCCTCTCGCCTACGCGGCGAACTTGGAAGCCATGGCCTTGCCTCAGGTCGAGGATGTGGTGAACGCGGTCCGGGCTGTCTGCGAAGGCGCCTGAGCCGCCGAGGAGAGCGGGGAGGACGCGCCATGACCGAAGGCGAAGTGGTCGAGCAGTTAATCCAGTTCACGAACATACTGCTCGTGGGCGCAGGCGTGTTTTTCACGATCCTGTCGGTCTATGTCGCGAGCCTGCATTACGTGCTGCACAATGAGCGCTTCATCACGCGGCTTATGGCGTTCTTCTTCGTATCGGTGACGCTTCTGATGCTGGCGGTGGTGCTGATGGGGGCCCAGTCCCAGCACGCAGGCCTCGTGGCGCGGCTACAGGAGCTGCAGGCGGCCGGCCAACTCACCGCCGGCGGCCAGGCCGGCATCTTCAACGCCACCAATGGCTGGACCTTCGCCGGCCGCAACATCTCCATCGATCAGGCGGTGGTTTACCTTATCTGGACAAGCGGCGTGCTGACCTACGCCGGTCTCTATTATCTGACGTTTGTGTATCGCTGGCGCGATCCGGAGTGAAACGAAAGCCGATGAGCACCACCATCACCATGCCCGCCCTGTCGCCCACCATGGAGGAGGGCAACCTCGCCAAATGGCTCGTGAAGCCGGGCGACCGCATCGAGGCGGGCCAAGTCATCGCCGAGATCGAGACCGACAAGGCCACCATGGAGGTGGAGGCCGTCGACGAGGGCGTTTTGGAGGAGATCCTGATCCCTGCGGGCTCGGAAGGGGTGAAGGTGAACACCCCCATCGCCCGGATGAAAGGCGAGGGGGCGGCGAGCGCGCCGGCCCCGACCCCGACCTCGGCCCAGGCGCCGGCCGTTCAGGCCCCCTCCGCAATGTCAGGCGTGGCGCCTCCCCCGCAAGCGGGGGAAGATCGCGACCGCGTCGTCGCTTCGCCTCTCGCACGGCGGATGGCGGCGCAGTCCGGCATCGACCTGTCGGGCCTTTTCGGCTCCGGCCCGCGCGGCCGGATCGTGAAAAAGGACATCGAGGCCGCCTTGAACCGGACTTCGCCCGCTGCGGCCCCGGCGCCCGCGTCCCGTGAAGTTGCGACGCTCGTGGCGACCCCGCTCGGCGCCTCGACCCCTCCAGCGCAGGTCAAAACATTGGAGCAGATGGGCGTCGCCCCCGGCTCCTATGACCTCGTGCCGCTGGATCTGATGCGCAAAACCATCGCCCGGCGCATGACGGAAAGCTTCCGCGACATCCCGCACTTCCCCCTCACGATCGATCTCGAGATCGACAAGCTCCTCAAAGCCCGCGCCGACATCAACGGCCGCTTCGGCGACCAGGGTGTCAAAATCTCCGTCAACGACATGATCATCAAGGCCTGCGCCTTGGCGCTGGTTCGTGTGCCGGAGAGCAACGCGAGCTACACGCCCGAAGGCATCGCGTTGCACCACCACGCCGATGTGGCGGTTGCGGTGGCGATCGACGGCGGACTCATCACCCCGATCATCCGGCAGGCTGAGCACAAGGGCCTCGCCCAGATCAGCCGGGAAATGGCCGATCTCGCAACGCGGGCTCGGGAAAAGAAGTTGAGACCCCAGGAATATCAGGGCGGCACGTTCAGCCTTTCGAACCTCGGCATGATGGGGATTAGGAGCTTCTCCTCCATCCTCAACGAGCCGCACGGCATGATCATGAGCGTCGGCGCAGGCGAAAAGCGCCCTGTCGTGAAAAACGACGCGCTCGCGGTGGCCACCGTGATGACCGTGACGCTGACCTGCGATCACCGGGTCGTGGATGGGGCGATCGGCAGCGCGTTCTTGAAGGCGTTCCGGGGCTTTATCGAGGACCCGATGAGCATGTTGCTGTAAACGGCAGCGCCCCTCGCGACTTCCTCGCACTCCCCCCGCCCGGCGGGGGAGAAAAAGGCAAGGCCAAATCCTGGAGCCGCAAAGCCGAACCCGGGATGACGGCTGTGGGTCCAGCTCCGCCCTGACGGGCGTCTCGGAGATGGGATCCATAGCAAAGGCCGTCATGCCAAAGGACCCAACCCATGCCCACCATTGACATCGCAAGTCTCTCCACCCAGATCGGCACGCGCTACCTGCCGCCCCACGACGCCCCCTGCAAAGACCGGCAATGGAAGGCGCTCGGCGCGGCGGGCGGCCTCACCCAGTTTGGGGGTCAACCTCGTGATGCTGTAACCCGAGGTGTAGAGCAGCCAGCGGCCCTGGCACAGCCATGATGACGAGTTCGTCTATGTCCTGAGCGGGGCGCTGATCCTCGTCGACGACGCCGGCCGCCACCCGATGGGCCCCACCGACGCGGCGGGCTTCAAGGCTGGAGACCGGGACGGCCATCACCTCCTCAATGAGAGCGACGCCAACCCACATTCCTCGTCGTTGGCGGCCGGAGCGACGAGGACCACGGCAAATACGGCGACATCGACATGGTGTTCCTGCCGAACCGCTACGCTGGCGCAAAAGCCTACCCTAGAAAGGACGGCTCTTCGTTCTAGCATAGGACGCCTGCGCCGCCGCCCCCTGGCGAGACTCGTCGAACGCGGTTAAGCCACGGCCATGCTTGAGCTTTATCTCGCGGCCTTTGCGACGTTCTTCGTGCTGATCAACCCCGCGGGCGTGGCTGTGACCTTCGCCTCGCTCACTACGAGCTATACCCAAGGCCACAGGGTCTCGGTCGCGATCCGGGCGGTGATGATCGCCGCCATCGTGCTGTTCTCCTTCGCCTTTGTCGGCCAATGGCTGCTGCAGCAGCTGGGGGTGTCTCTGGACGCCTTCCGCATCGCCGGGGGCATGCTTCTGTTTTTGATCGCGGTGGACATGCTGTTTGAGCGCCGTCAGGCCCGCCGGGAGGAGACCGTCACCAAGGTCACCGAGGCCCGCGCTCAAGGGCAGATGGACGACATCAGCGTCTTTCCGCTCGCCATCCCGCTTATCACAGGGCCGGGCGCCATCGCCACGATGCTCCTGTTCTTTAACGAGCACACGACCACCGAAGCGCGGGCCGCGGTGCTCGCCGCTGCCGGGGCGAACTTTCTGCTGACGCTGGGGCTTCTGCTCGCCACCGGCCCGCTGATCCGGGTCATGGGCGCGACGGTCCTGATGGTCATGACGCGGATCTTCGGGATTATGCTGGCCGCGCTCGCTGCGCAGTTCGTCGTCGATGGCGTGCGCGGCGCTTTTCAACTGGGCTGATGGGGAGGGTCGACGATGAGCAATGCGTTTGACGTGGTAGTGATCGGGTCCGGCCCCGGGGGCTATGTGGCGGCGATTCGGGCGAGCCAGCTGGGGCTGAAAACGGCGATCGTGGAGCGCGACGCGCTGGGGGGCATCTGCCTCAACTGGGGCTGCATCCCCACCAAGGCTCTGCTGCGGACGGCGGAGGTGTACCGCAACGCCCAGCACGCCAAGGATTTCGGCCTCACCATTGAGGGCCTGTCGTTTGACCCGAAGGCGGTGGTGGATCGCTCGCGCAAGGTCGCGGGGCGGCTGTCGGGGGGCGTCGCGTTCCTCATGAAGAAGAACAAGATCGCCGTGATCGAGGGGACGGCGCGGCTGGAGAAGGGCGCTGCGGCGCCGAAGGTGTTTGTAAAGGGCAAGGACGGCAAGGACGCCACGCTCGAGGCCAAGCACGTGATCCTCGCCACCGGCGCGAGGGCGCGGCAGATGCCGCAGGTGGGGCTCGCTGCGGAAGGCAAGCGCATCTGGACCTATCGCGAGGCCATGACGCCGCCGGAGTGGCCGAAGAGCCTTCTGGTGTTCGGATCCGGCGCCATCGGGATCGAGTTTGCGAGCTTCTACGCCGCCCTCGGGGTCAAGGTGACGGTGGTGGAGTTGCTCGACCGGATCTTGCCTGTGGAGGACGCCGAGATCAGCGCCTTCGCCCGCAAGCGCTTTGAGAAGGAAGGGATCACGATCCTCACCGGCGCCAAGGCCTCTGACCTCAAGGTCACCGTGTCCGGCGTGGAAGCGAAAGTGGAGCAGGGCGGCAAGACCGAGACCCTCACCGCCAGCCACGCCATCCTGGCCATCGGCATTGTCGGCAACACCGAGAACTTAGGCCTCGAAGCCCTGGGCGTAACCCTCGAACGCGGCCACATCGTCGCCGACGGCCAATGCAAGACGAACGTCCCAGGCCTTTACGCCATCGGCGACGTCACCGGCCCGCCGTGGCTCGCCCACAAGGCAAGCCATGAAGGCGTGATCTGTGTTGAAGCCATCGCCGGCCTTCACCCCCATGCGCTGGACAAGACCCGCATCCCCGGTTGCACTTACTCCCACCCCCAGGTGGCGAGCGTAGGATTGACCGAGGCTGCGGCCAGAGACAAAGGCCACGAGGTCCGCATCGGTCGCTTCGCCTTTCAGGGCAATGGCAAGGCCATTGCCCTGGGCGAAGACCAAGGGATGGTGAAAACCGTGTTCGACGCCAAAACCGGAGAGCTGTTGGGCGCGCACATGGTGGGGGCGGAGGTCACCGAACTGATCCAGGGCTATGCGATCGCGATGACCGGAGAGCTGACCGAGCAGGACCTGATAGAGACCGTGTTCCCGCACCCGACCCTGTCGGAGATGATGCATGAGGCGACGCTCGACGCCTATGGCAGGGTCATCCACCGCTGAGGGAACAAGGGGGCCTTCAAAGACCCCCGCCGCGGTGCTTGCGACGGGGGTTTTGCGTGTCGTCGTTTGCTTCCTGGAGCTGTGGCGTCACGCGGCTTCTTGGCTGTCCGCGCTTTCGCAGGCCATCTTTTGGATGGTCTGATAGTCGGTTTTCCCCGTGCCCAGAACCGGAATTTCCGTGATCTTGATGATCTTTTTGGGCAGGGCGATCTCCGGGGCGCCTTTCTCCTGCGCCCAATGGATGAGCTGGGTGAGCTCCGCATTGGGGTTGTCGGAGATGAGGACCACTTTTTCGCCTTTTCGGGCGCAGGGGACCGACACTGCCGCGTGGTGGTGCTCCGGCCAGATCTGGGCGGCTATGCCTTCGACCGCGTTGAGGGAGACCATTTCGCCGCCGACCTTGGCGAAGCGCTTCACCCGGCCCTTGATGGTGACGAAGCTTTCTTCGTCCACGTTCACCACGTCGCCGGTGTCGTGCCAGCCTTCAGGCAGGGGATCGATGCCCCCCGGTGCGTTGGGGTTCAGATACCCCTTCATGACGTTGGCGCCGCGGACAATCAGCTTTTGGCCTTCCGAGATGCCGGGCACCTCTTCCAGCTTCCACTCAATGCCCGGAAGGATCTGCCCCACCGTGCCGTGCCGGTTGGCGATCGGGCTGTTCACCGCGATCACGGGCGAAGCTTCGGTCGCGCCGTAACCTTCCAACAGGTCCACTTCACCGAACTTCTTACGGAACAGGTCTCGGGTTTCGGGTTTCACGCGCTCAGCGCCCAGCACGCAGAACTTCAGCGAGGACAACTCCCCTTTACCCGCGCTGCGGGCGTATTGGGCGGCGAAGGTGTCGGTAGCCAAAAGCACGTTGGCCCCGCACTCCGCGATCAGCTTCGGAATGTCCCGGACATGCAGCGGCGAGGGGTAGAGGAACGCCTTGCGCCCCGACAGGAGCGGCAGAAGCGTGCCTCCGGTCAGCCCGTAGCAATGGAACATCGGCAGCGGGTTGAAGAACACCCAGTCGGGCTCAAAAGCGATATGGGCGTTGATCTGCTCGACGTTGGCCACAAGGTTTTCGTGGCTCAGCACAGCCCCTCGCGGCGCCCCGAAGGAGCCGGAGGTGAAAAGAATAACGCCCGGGTCATCATGGTGAGTCCGGGCGCGGAACGAAGACGGAAGGGCGGCTTTAATAACGGCGCTGAGCTTATCCGCCAGGCCGATGGTCTCCCGCACCTGTTCGAGATAGGTGATCTCGGCCTGCTCGCTGAGGCTTGCGACCACGTCTTCGAGCTTGGCGGTCTCGATGAAACGGTGGGCGGTCAGGATGCGCTTCACGCCTGCCGCTTCCAGCGCCGAGCGCATATTCATCGCGCCGGAGGTGAAGTTCAGCATCACCGGCACTCGGCCCACCACGTGCAGGGCGAAGAACACCACCGTGCAGCCTACCCCTGTGGGGAGCATGACGCCGACGCGTTCGCCCTTTTTGGTGAGGCCCTTGATCTTCCCGCCGAGGGCGAAGGCCGCCCGAATCAGGTCCCGGTAGGTCAGAACTTTCCGGTCGTGGTCTTCAAGAATCGGGGTGTTGACGCCGCGTTCTTTGGCAATCCGCAACAGTGCGTCGAACAAGGTGACCTGGGCTCGCGCCGGATCAAAGTTCTGCCGCCCCATAGCTCGCTCTCCATGCTGTCGCCGCCGGTTTGTCGCGCTTGATCCTCTCAAGGATGCGCCCGGCTTATGGCTAGGTCTCGTGAGATATGTTTCATCCTTGTAACAACAGCTAGCGTTATTGCGCAATCGTGAACAGCGGTAGTGGCTGCCGCCGCCAGGGGCGACCCGTTGAAGGGACGGGCGAAAGGCGCCATCTGTGCCCCAATGGCAACGCTCATCGACGCCCGCAAGGGCCCCAAAGCCCGGCACCCTGAGAAGCAGCACCGGGCCGACAATCCCTCGCCGCGCAAGCCCGAGTGGATCCGCGTTCGCGCCCCGTCGGGGCGCGTTTTCGCCGAGACCCGGTTGCTGGTGAAGGAGAAAAAGCTCGTCACGGTGTGCGAAGAGGCCTCCTGCCCGAACATCGGGGAGTGCTGGAGCCAGAAGCACGCCACCTTCATGATCATGGGGGAGGTGTGCACCCGGGCCTGCAGCTTCTGTAACGTCTCGACGGGCAAGCCGGCGCCGCTGGACGCGGACGAGCCGCGGCGGATCGCCGAAGCCGTCGCCGCCATGGGGCTTAGCCATGTCGTGGTTACATCAGTGGACCGCGACGACCTCGACGACGGGGGCGCAGCGCACTTCGTGGCGGTGATCGGGGCGATCCGGCAGACCTCGCCTCAGACCACGATCGAGATCCTGACCCCGGACTTCCTGCGCAAAGAGGGCGCTGTGGAAGCCGTCATCGAAGCCAGACCCGACGTTTTCAATCACAACCTGGAGACTGTGCCCCGCCTTTACCTCTCGATCCGGCCGGGCGCCCGCTACTACCACTCTCTGCGGCTCTTGGAGCGAGTGAAGGAGCGCGACCCCGCCCAGTTCACCAAGTCAGGCCTGATGGTGGGCTTGGGTGAGACCAAGGAAGAGGTGATGCAGGTGATGGACGACATGCGCTCCGCCGGTATCGATTTCCTGACCATCGGTCAGTACCTGCAGCCGACGTCCAAGCACGCGGGCGTCGATCGCTACGTGCACCCCGATGAGTTCAAGGCCTATGAGACCATCGCCTCCGCCAAGGGCTTCCTCATGGTGTCGGCGACGCCCTTAACCCGGTCGAGCCACCACGCCGGCGATGACTTCGCAAAGCTTCGGGCGGCGCGCGAACGCCAGCTCGTCGGGGCATAAAGCCAGAGCGCGCGCCCCGTGACCGCGGTCTTTCTTGAAGTGCGCAAGCACCTGCCGTTCCGGCCGGCTGACCTGCACAGCCTGGTGACGGACGTGCGCCGCTATCCCGATTTCATTCCCTGGGTGAAGTCGCTGTCCCTGCGCCTGGAGGAAGAGGGGGCGGATGGCTGGGTCGGCGTGGCCTCCGCCCTCGTCGGCTGGCGGGCCTTCACTGAGCGGTTTGAGACCCGCGTCACCTCTCGACCCGGCGACGGGACGGTCTCCGTTCGGCTGGTCCATGGCCCGTTCAAGGTCCTGGAGAACGATTGGCTCTTCGAGCCCGGCCCCAACGGCGAGGGGACCGCCCTGCGCTTTCGGATCCGCTACCAGTTCAAGAATCCGATCCTGCAGGCGGTGGCGGGCGCCAACCGGGAACTCGCCGCCAACCGGATCATGGGCGCCTTCATCCAGGAAGCGCACAAGCGCTATCCGGTCCCGGCCTCACGTCCAGGATGAGGCCGGCCCTCCGGCGATCATCGCCCGCATCAGGGCGATGGCGGCGTCCACGGTCTTGAGGCGGATTTCTTGACGCGACAAAGGACCAAGGCGCAGAGCCTCGTGCCGCAGGCGGTGATTGTCCCGGGCGCAGGCGATATGGACGAGGCCCACCGGTTTAAGCGGCGTCCCCCCGCCGGGACCCGCAACTCCCGTCACCGCGATCGCAATGTGCGCCCGGCTTTCCCGGAGCGCGCCCTCCGCCATCGCCCGGGCCACGGGTTCGCTGACCGCGCCCATGTCTGCGATCAGGTCTCCCGGCACGCCCAGAAGCTCTTGCTTTGCCTGGTTGGAGTAGGTGACGAAGCCCCGCTCGACCACCGCAGAGGAGCCCGGGATTTCGGTCAGGCAGGCCGCGATCAGCCCGCCCGTGCAGCTCTCGGCGGTGACGATCTTCAGCCGCCGGTCTTCCGCTTCCGCTAGCAGCAGGCGGGCGGCCATCAAGGTCTCATCGGGAAACATCGGCGTCCTCCATGGCCGGCCACTGCATCACACGCCAAGCCCAGCGTCGAGGCCCGCAGCAGTTTCCCCTTGCGCCGGGGCGGGAGAGACGGCGACAAGCGCGGCGAAAGCGCGCCGGCCTGATCTCCAGCGGCGGCGTCAAGGGGCCCTTATGTCCGCCTTCGCCCGTCGGGCCGCCGTGCCCGTGTTCACCCTTGCCATCCTGTCGTCAGCGGCGCTGATCTTCATTCTGCAACCGTTGTTCTCGCGGATGACTACACCGCTCCTCGGGGGATCGCCGGCGGTGTGGAACACCTCGATGGTGTTTTTCCAGGGCGCGCTTCTGGTGGGCTACGGCTACGCGCACCTCTTGACCCGGCTCAAGAGCCTCCGCCTGCAGGGGCTGATCCATGCGGTCATGCTCGGCCTCGGCGCCCTTGCGCTGCCGATTGCCGCCCCGCTCACAGGGCCTGAGAACTCCGCCGCTCCGCAGCTGTGGCTGATTGGCGTGCTGGCGGTTGCCGTGGGAGCGCCTTATGCCGTCGCCTGCGCCACCGCGCCTTTGCTGCAGGCCTGGTACGCCCGGACCGGCCGGGCGGACGCGCACGATCCCTATTACCTCTACGCCGCCAGCAATGTCGGCAGCCTTGGAGGCCTGCTCGCTTATCCGCTGCTGATCGAGCCGTTCACCGGTCTCCTCGATCAGCGCAACGGCTGGAGCATCGGCTACGGCGTCGTGGCGGTCTTGATCCTCGGCAGCGTGGCGCTGGCCCTCGCCGCCAAGGGCGAGGCCCCCGCGAAGGTTGCCCCCGAAGGCGCGCGCCCTCGCTGGACGCAACAGTTGTTCTGGCTCGCCGCGGCGGCGCTGCCCTCAAGCCTCCTGCTAGGCGTGACGCTCCACATCTCCACCGACGTCGCCTCCGCGCCGTTCCTGTGGGTTGTGCCGCTGGCGCTTTATCTGATCACCTTCATCATCGCCTTCGCCAAAGGCGGGGAGCGGCTGGCGCCGCTGATGCGGTTCTTGGCTCCCATCAGCTTGGGCGCCCTGATCCTCAGCTACGCGGTGTTCAACAACTGGCCAGTCCAACTTGCGGCCAATCTCTCGGCCTTTTTCGTCTGCGCGCTGGCCTGCCACTTGACCCTGGCGCGGACCCGACCAGAGGCCGCCCGCCTCACCGAGTTCTACATGTGGGTGTCCCTCGGCGGGGTCGTGGGCGGCGCGGCGACGGCGCTTCTGGCGCCTTTGGTGTTCAATGACGTCTATGAATATCCCCTCGCGCTCGCCGCCATTGCCCTGGTGGTGGCGCGGGGCGGGGCGCCCGGCGGCTGGCCGCGCCTGACCACAGCGTTTTTCGTGGGCTCCATCGCCCTGCTTGTGCCGGCGGGCCTGTTGTTCGCCTTCTCCCCCCAGCGCACCGCCTTGTTCTGCGCCGCCATCGGCGCCGCCGCGGCCCTGATCTGCGCAGGTCTGATGGAGCGCAAGGCCGAGCAGGGCGACCCCGCTCGCTCCATGGTCTTGGTCTTCTTCGCCACCGCGACGGTGTTTGCAGGCTTCCTCGCCGCCTTCACCGCCATGCCTGATTGGCTCTTCCGGGAAATCCAAGGCCAAGATGGCCGCCCCGCCTATGAACTGATCCCCTATTGGGCTTGGGTGCTGGGCGGGCTGGGGCTGTTGACCCTCGCCTTCCTGATCCGGGCGGCGGCCTCTCCGGCTCAGGAGCCGTCTTGGAGCGAACGGGGCCTCGCCGCCACCGCCGGGATCGGCCTTGCCTTTGTCGGCCTTGGGGTGGCGCTGGCGGTTTACGGCGCCGAGCTCTCCGGCAACGTGCTCTATTATGCGAGCCTTGCCTTCATCGCCGCGGGCCTTGTGCTGAATGGCAGCCGGCCTTGGGCTCTGGGCGCTATGGTTCTCGCCGCGTTCGTGGTCATCTATGTCGACGACAATCGCAATCTCCAGGTCGTCCACCAGGAGCGCAGCTTCTTCGGCGTGTTGCGGGTGGTGGACTTCCCTTCCGGCGAAGAGGAGGGCGGCGATCTGCGGGTGCTCTATCACGGCACCACCATACACGGGGCGCAGCTCACCGGCGAATTGGCCCAGCTGCGGCCGCTCACCTACTACAACCCCGCGACATCCCTCGGCGAAGCCGCGGCGCGCGCCGCTCGGGCCAACCGCCCCGCCCACTTGGGGCTCATCGGCCTCGGCGCCGGCGCCACGGCCTGCCTGCTCTGGAACGACGAAGACGATCTCACGATCTTTGAGATCGATCCGGAGGTCGTCCGGATGTCCGTCGGCCCGGAAGCACGCTTCACCTACGTCAACGAGTGCGCCCGCGACGCCCAGGTTCGGATCGGCGACGCCCGGCTCATGGTTCAGGCCGAGCCGGATGAGGCCTTTGACGTTTTGGTCGTGGATGCGTTCTCCTCCGATGCGATCCCGGCACACCTCCTGACCCGGGAGGCGGTTGCGACCTACATGGACAAGATCCGGCCCGAAGGCGCGGTGGTGCTGCACCTGTCCAACCGCAACCTGTCACTGGTGCTAGAGGCGATGCGGGTAGCCCACGAGCTTGGGCTCACCGCCATTTGGCGCACGAGCGCAGGCGATGAACGCGCCGGGGTGTTCGGCTATGGCGCTCTGCCGGCCACAACGATGGTGTTGACCCACACCCCCGAGGCGCTTGCGCCGATGCGCTTTCACCAGGGGGAGTGGTGCATCCCGCCCGTGGCGCCGGGCCGCGCCTGGTCGGACGACTATATCAACGTCCCCCGCGCGCTCTATGAGCACTTCAATGGGCTTGAGAGCCGTCTCACTGACCTCCGCCGCCGGCCGTGCCAAAGCCCGCCTGGGCTTTTGCCCGCCCGTAAGCGCCTATCGTAGAGCCACGCTCACGACGGCCTGGGCGGCGAGGCCTTCTTCGCGGCCCGTGAAGCCCAGCTTCTCGGTGGTCGTGGCTTTGACGCTGACCGCATCGAGGGGTAGGGCCAGAAGCGCTGCTGTGGCCTCGCGCATGGCGGCGCGGTGCGGCTTCACCTTCGGCTTCTCCCCGATGATCGTCAGATCGACATTGACGATCCGTGCGCCTCGGGCGGCGACCAGCTCCGCGGCGTGGCGGAGAAATACGGCGCTGTCCGCGCCCTTCCATTTCGGATCGCTGGGCGGGAAGTGATCGCCGATGTCGCCCTCGGCGACGGCGCCGAGCAGCGCATCCGTCAAAGCGTGCCAGGCCACATCCGCATCGGAATGGCCTACCAGGCCCCGGTCCAGAGGCACTTTCACTCCGCAGAGATGGATGTGCGTCCCCGGCCCGAAGCGATGGACGTCAAAGCCTGAGCCGACCCGGATCGTCGCACGCATCATCGTCTCCAAAGCAGGACCGTCGTCAGGGTAGGTGGCTTTCATCAGGCTGTGGGCGCCGGGCACAACCACGGTGGTGAGCCCCGCCGCCGCCGCAAGCGCCAGGTCATCGTCCGCCGCTGGGCCTTGGTGAGCGCGGTAGGCCGCCAGGATCGCAGGGAAGCGGAACGCCTGCGGAGTCTGCACCCGCATCAGCCCGTCCCGGGGCGCTGAGCCCAGGATCGCTCCGTCGGGGACGCAATGCTTGAGCGCATCGGTGACCGGCAGGCCGGGGGCCGCGCCGTCCGCGCCCGCCGCGAGGGCCGCAAACAGCCGGTCCATCACCGCGCTGGACAGCCCGGGGCGCGCGGCGTCATGGATGAAAACCAGGTCAGGGCCGATGGACGCTAGCGCCTCAAGCCCCGCCGCCACGCTGTCCGTGCGCGTCGCCCCGCCCGAAGCCAGGGTGACCCCGGTTAGTCCCGCCAGCGTCTGCTCCGCCTCGTCCCGGAACGCCGGATCGATTACCGCCACGATCGCGCCCAGCCGCGCATCGGCCCGCAAGGCTTCCGCGCTCCGGCGCAAAAGCGTGGCGCCGTCAAAGGCTTGGTACTGCTTTGGCACAGTCCCGCCGGCCCGTTTCCCGCCCCCGGCGGCCATGATCAAGCCCGCGGCCTGCATCGGATGGTCCTTCTTGGCCCGGCGTGACAATCACGCTCTGGCGCCTTTCTTTTAGGCGCCTTACAGTTTGCTGCAATGCGGGATTTCGCACTCTCCTTCGTCGGCGCGCCGCCCGTGCTGCTGGCGCCCATGGCCGGCGCCACTGACCCGCCGTTTCGCCGGGCCGCGCAGGCGGCGGGAGCGGGCTACACGGTCTCAGAGATCGTGGCGAGCGAGGCTTTGGCGGGCGCCCGGCGGGACATGGTGCGCCGCGTCGCCGGCGCGGGGAGCCTCTCGCCGCTGGTCGTCCAGCTGGCGGGCCGGGATCCCGCTTGGATGGGCAAAGGGGCGCAACTCGCCTGCGAAGCCGGGGCCGACGTCATCGACATCAACATGGGCTGCCCCGCCAAGACCGTGACCGGAGGCGCGGCGGGCTCCGCTCTGATGCGCGTGCCGGATCGGGCGGCGGCGCTGATCGAAGCGGTGGTCGCGGCGTCCAGCGTGCCGGTGACGGTCAAAATGCGGTTGGGCTGGTGCCCGGCCTCGCTGAACGCCGCCGACCTCGCCCGGCGGGCCGAAGACGCCGGCGTCGCCATGATCACCGTGCACGGACGGACCCGCTCGCAGTTCTTCAAGGGGGAAGCGAACTGGGCCGCGATCGGTGAGGTCAGCGCCGCCGTGTCGATCCCGGTGATCGCCAACGGCGACATTGGCTGCGCCTCGTCCGCCAAGGCCGCCTTGGCTCAAAGCGGGGCGTCCGGGGTCATGATCGGCCGCGCGAGCCTCGGCAAGCCTTGGCTTGTCGGGCAGGTGCAACAGGCGCTTGAGGGCCGCGCCGTGGCGCCGACCAGCCCCGAGGCCCAAGCCCAAAGCCTCATCGCGCTCTATCGCGATATGCTCGACTTTTATGGCGAGCGCCTTGGCGTGCGCCTGGCGCGCAAGCATTTTGCCGCCGCCATCGACGACGCCGCCTGGATTCCCGTCGCTGAGCGGCGGGCTTTGCGCGGCCACGTCTGCACGCTGGAAGACCCGCTCGCTGTCGAGGGGGCCCTCCTGGCAGCGTTCCAACCCTGCGCTTGGGCGGAGGCCGCATGATCGAGGCTTCCCTGGCCCCTGCGCCGCGGCCCTCGCGCGCGGTTCTGGACGCGTTCCGGCTTCTGGAGGCGCTGCCCGTCGCGGTCATTGCGGTGGATGAAGCCTCCGCCGTGCGCTTTGTGAATGCCGCCGCAGCCGAGCTGTTTGCGGGGGGTCTGGGGCTGACGGGCCGTCGACTGCAGGACGTGTTTGGCTCGGCCTCTCCGGTAGTGGCGTTGGGCGAGCGCGCTCGGCGGACCGAAGCCCAATTGGTCGAGGCGGACCTTGTTTTGCCCTCCGGGGCGCATGCGGTGGTGGCGGCGGCGCCGGTAGGAGATGGCGACCTAGTCAGTCTTGCCTTCACGCCTCTGCCGCGCCGGCGTGCGGTGGCCGCGCCGTCGTCCGCGGCCAGGGCCCTGGCCCATGAAGTCCGCAATCCGCTGGCGGGCATCCGGGCGGCGGCGCAGTTTCTGTCCCGCACCGATGAGGAAGAGGTCAGGGCGCTGACCAGCCTGATCTGCGACGAGGTGGATCGCATCCACCGCCTGACCGACCGGATCGACCCCTTCGATAGCCTCGGCCAGGGCCCTTATCAGGCGGTGAACGTCCATGAGGCGCTGAACCGGGTTCGGGCGATCGTCAGTTCGGGGTTTCCCGCCATCAAGGTCAGGGAGCGCTACGATCCCTCCTTGCCGCCGGTCCGGGGCGATCTTGACCAACTTATTCAGGCCTTCCTCAACCTCGCCAAGAACGCCGCCGAGGCGCTGGCAAAAGTCGAGGACGGGGAAATCATATTCGCCACCTGCTTTCGGCCAGGTCTGCGGGTCCGGCGGGCGGCGGGCGCTCCCGCGCACCCCCAGTTGGAGGTTGCTATCATCGACAATGGCCCCGGCCTGCCGGACGACATCCGCGACCGCCTGTTTCAGCCTTTCGTCAGCGGCAAAGCCGGAGGCATGGGTCTGGGTCTCGCCATCGTCGCCGAGGTCGTCAACCGGCATGACGGGGCGATCGAGGTCGACAGCGCCCCCGGCTGCACCGCCTTCCGCATCATGCTCCCCCTCGCTGAAAAGGACCCCGCCCCATGACCGCGCCCAACGCCGCGACGGTGCTTTTGGCCGACGACGACGCCTCTTTGCGGTTCGTGTTGTCCCAGGCCCTGTCTCGGGAGGGCTATACCGTCCGGGCGACCGGCGCGGTGGCAACTCTCGCCAAATGGGTTCGGGACGGGGAAGGGGATCTGGTGGTCTCTGATGTGTTCATGGGCGACGATTGCGTGTTTGACGCCCTGCCGGCCCTCCGGTCGGCACGGCCAGATCTCCCCGTTATCGTGATGAGCGCCCAAAGCACGGTCGCCACCGCCATGTCCGCTGCGGGCGTCGGCGCCTACGACTATTTGCCGAAGCCCTTCGATCTCGACGACATGCTGGCTTCGGTAAAGCGAGCATTGGCCGGGGTCAAAGGACGCGGCCGGGGCGCCCCGACTCTGGGTTCGCCGCGGGACGAGCGCTTGCCCCTCACCGGCCGATCCACCGCCATGCAGGATGTGTACCGGGTGATGTCCCGGGTCACGACCTCCGATCTCACAGTGCTGATCGAGGGGGAGGCGGGCTCCGGCAAACGCCGGGTGGCGAAGGCGATCCACGCCTTTAGCCGGCGGAAGAACGGACCGTTTGTGGCGCTCAATCTGGGCGCGCATGCCGGCGAGGTGGACCGGGCGCTCCTGGACCGCGCCCTGGCCGAAGCTGAAGGCGGGGTGTTGCTTCTTGATGGGCTGGACAGCCTCTCCAGCGACGACCAGACCCGGCTCTTCGGGGCCTTGCAGGGCCTAGACGGCGCAGACAAACACGATGTCCGCATGATCGCCGCCGCCCAGCGCGCACTTGCCCCCTTGGTGCGGGCAGGGGCGTTCCGACCCGACCTCTATTATCGCCTCAAAGTCGTTCAGATCCGCCTGCCCCCGTTGCGTGAGCGGAAAGAAGACATCGCCGATCTGGCCCGGGCGTTTCTAACCCAGAGCAAGCGCGACGGTCTTCCCGATCGGGCCATCGCCGCCGACGCGATCGAGGCGCTGAAGGCCTACGACTGGCCTGGCAACGTGCGGGAGTTGGAAAACCTTTTGAAGCGGATCGCGGCGCTCTATCCGGACCCGATCATCACCGCCGCCCAAGTCCGCGCCGAGCTGAGCGTCCCCCCGGGCGAGGAGGCCGAAGCTGAACCGGCCGACAGCCTGGACGCCGCGGTGGAGAGGCATGTGCAGTCGCTGTTCGCCGCCGCGGGGCCGCAAGGACCAGAGGCGGGAGTCTATGACCGTTGCCTGGAGGCTCTTGAACGACCGCTGCTGGAAGCCACGCTTAAAGCCACCCGGGGCAACCAGATCAAGGCCGCGGCCATTCTCGGCATCAACCGCAATACGCTGAGGAAAAAGATCGTCTCTCTCGGCCTCGCGGGTGGGCGAGCGGATTGACCACTGCGTAGAAGTGCGGCAACAGTTGTTGCCTTGACGCAACGATGCGGCAAAGGCACAGCTCCGTTACATGACGGCAACATCTTTTTCCACAGAAGGGCAAGGCGTCCGGCGCGTCAGCAGGTCCGCGGTCGGCTTTGCCGTGGGGTTCGGGTTCGCCGCCGCGCTAATCGTGTTCGCTCTGCTGTTTGCTCTGTCCGGCGATGGCGTCACCCGGTCCGATCGGACCGCCATGTTGTCTGCGCTAATGGCCGCGGTGTCTATTTTGGCGCTGATGGCGGTCCTTCTGGGCCTGCGGATCCGCCGCATTGGGCGCAGCCGCGGCGCGCAGGCCACAGGCGCGCGGCTGCATCTCCGGTTTGTGACTCTGTTTTCCTTGGCCGCAGTCCTGCCCACAGTGGTCGTGGCGCTCTTCATGGGCTTTGTCGTGAACCGAGCGGTGGAGGAGTGGTTCTCCGATCGGGCGCGCACGGTCTTTGAGGAAGCCGCCGTCATCGGCCGGGTGAACGTGGATATCGCCGAAGAGGCGCTGCAGGCAGACATGACCGAGATGGCGGCTCTGCTGGGAGCGCAGGAAGCCCGGGCCGCTTTGCGCACGGATACGGTTCGGTACGGGGAGTTTCTGGCCAATCTCGCCGAAAGGCGGGAGTTGGCGGCGGCCTACGTGATTGACCGAGAGGGCCGCATCCTCGCAAGCGCAGAGCGCGACGGCTCGCCGCCTTTCCAGGCGCCGCCGAGCCACGCCTGGGCGACGGCCGACGCTGGCGACATGGCCTCCATCGCCGACCCCGAGGCCGATCTCCTCCGGGGGTTGTTTCAGTTGAGCGCCTACGGTGACGCATACCTCTTCATTGCTGCGCCCTTGCGTCCGGGGATGCTGACGAGCCTGTCGAACTTCGATCAGGCTGTGTTTGAGTATAACGAAGCCGAGCGTCAGCGCGGGCAGATCCAGAGCCTGTTCACGCTCTCTTATCTGGCGATGGGGCTTCTGGTGCTTTTGGGCGCGGTGTGGCTCGGCCTGTCCAACGCCAGCCGCGTGGCGGAACCGATCGGCCGGCTCGCGGAGGCGGCCCGAAGGGTTGCGGCGGGAGATTTCGCCGTGCGCGTCGGCGTCGCCCGGGAAAAGGATGAGGTCGACAGCCTGTCTCTCGCCTTCAACCGTATGACCGGCCAACTCGACGCCCAGCGCCGGGAGCTGGTGAAGGCCCGCGAAGAGGCCGAAGACCGCAGCCAATTCATCCAGGCGGTGTTGGGCGGTGTGAGCGCCGGCGTGATCGGGGTGGACCGCGACGGCCGCATCACCACCGCCAATCGGTCCGCCCTGCAGCTTCTGGGACTTGAGGATGAACCGATTGAGGGCCGTCGGTTGGTGGACGTATCTGATCTCTTGGGGGATTTGCTCAATTCCCCCACGCCTGACGGCGAAACCGCCCCTGTCCGCATTGAAGCCAACGGCCCCGGCGGCCCGCGCCAATTGTCGGTGCGGATGAGCCCCGTGGCGGACCGGGGCGGCTTCGTTCTCACCTTCGACGACGTCACCCGCCTGATCGCTGCCCAGCGCCAGGAGGCCTGGAAGGATGTGGCGCGGCGCATCGCCCACGAGATCAAGAACCCGCTGACGCCGATTCAGCTCTCCGCAGAGCGCCTGCAACGGAAGTACGCCGCCGAGGTCACCTCCGACCCCGAGACCTTTCGGCGCTGCACCGATACGATCATGCGTCAGGTGAACGACATCGGCCGGATGGTGGATGAGTTTTCTTCCTTCGCTCGGATGCCCACCCCCCTGATGGCCTTCACCGACATGGCCGAGGCCACCCGCGACGTGGTCTTCGCCCAGCGGCTCGCCGCCCCCGACATTCGGGTCGACCTCGAGGGCGCCGATGCGCCCGTCGGCCTTGTCTGCGATGAGCGGCTCATCGCCCAGACGCTGACGAACCTGATCCGTAACGCCTGCGACGGGGTCAACGCCCGCCGCGCCCGAGATGGGGAACCGAAGGACGGCCTCGTGCTGGTCCGCCTGCGGGACCTCGATTACGGCGTCCAGTTCGAGGTGATCGACAACGGCATAGGCTTCCCCGCCCAAGGCCGCGACCGCCTGATCGAGCCTTATGTCACAACCCGGTCCAAAGGCATGGGGCTTGGCTTAGCGATCGTGGCCCGGATTGTCGAAGACCACGGCGGCCTTCTGGAACTTGATGACGCGCCGGCTCCCGGTCCAGGCGCTTTGGTCCGATTTGTGCTGCCCAAACGCCCTGACGGCGTCAGTGACGCCGCTTTCGCCTCCCAACCAGGAACCCAAAAGTGATGCCCTCCGATATCCTTGTCATCGACGACGAAGTGGACATCCGCGAACTCGTGGGGGGCATCTTGCAGGACGATGGGCACCAGGTGCGCATGGCCAGGGACGCCGACGAAGCCATCGAGGCCGTCCGCCGGCGCAAGCCCGCGCTGGCCGTGCTCGATATCTGGCTCCAGGGCAGCCGCATGGACGGGCTCGAGCTTTTGGGCATCCTCAAAGATATCGACCCCGACATGCCCGTTATCGTCATTTCGGGGCACGGGACGATCGAAACCGCCATCGCCGCGATCCGCCGCGGCGCTTACGAGTTCATCGAAAAGCCGTTCACAGCCGAACGACTAACCATCGTTGTGACCCGAGCGTTGGAGGCCGCACGCCTCCGCAAAGAGAACGCGTCGCTCCGGGCGGCCTCGCCGGCGAGCGCGGAGCTGATCGGGACCGCCCCCGTCATCAGCCAGCTCAAGGCGACCATCGATCGGGTCGCGGCGACCAACTCCCGCGTGCTGATCACAGGGCCCGCAGGCGCGGGCAAAGAGCTGATCGCTCGGATGCTGCACGCGCGCTCGTCACGGGCCTCGGCTCCGTTCGTCGCGATCAACGCCGCCTCCATTAACCCAGACCGGATGGAGAGCGAAATTTTCGGCGAAGAGGGCCCGGACGGTCGTCCGCGCAAGATCGGGGTCTTCGAGCAGGCCCACGCCGGCACGCTGTTCCTCGACGAAGTCGGCGACATGCCGCTCGAGACCCAGAGCAAAATTCTGCGCGTGCTCGTCGACCAGCGCTTCCGCCGGCAGGACGGCAACACCGACGTTCAGGTCAATGTCCGGGTGATTTCCTCATCCTCCCGGGACCTCCAGGGCGACATCGAGCGCGGCCGCTTCCGCGCCGACCTCTTCCATCGCCTGAATGTGATGCCGATGCGCGCTCCGAGCCTAGCGGAAAGACGGGAGGACATCCCCGATTTGGTCCACTATTTCGTTGGCCGTTTGGCGGAGACCTCGGGTCTTGCCCCGCGCATGATCGCGGCGGATGCGATGGCCGCGCTGCAGGCTGCAGATTGGCCCGGCAATGTGCGCCAGTTGCGCAATGTCGTGGAGCGGATCCTGATCTTGGCGAGCGGGGACCCCAACCAACCTGTCACCGTCGACGATCTACCCCCCGAAGCCTGGCCCTCCGCCGGGTTCTCACAGCACCAGGGGCTGCAGGAGGTGATTGGCCTGCCGCTACGCGACGCCCGTGAGCGGTTCGAGCGGGAATATCTCAATGTCCAGATCACCCGTTTCGGCGGCAACATTTCCCGCACCGCGCAGTTCATCGGTATGGAGCGATCCGCGCTGCACCGGAAACTGAAATCCTTGGGCGTCGACGCCCCGGGCCGCGGCGGAGACGAGGCCGAGTGAGCCGCATCGCTTACGTCAACGGCCGTTACGCCCCGCTGCATGATCCCCTGATCACGGTGCAGGACCGGGGCTTTCAGTTCGCCGACGCGATCTATGAAGTTTGGCCGGTGCGGGGCGGGCTTCTGCTCGATCAGGACGGCCATCTGAAGCGGCTGGCGCGATCCTTAGGGGAGCTCTCGATCCGCGCCCCGATGTCCGACGCAGCGCTTCTGGTCGCGGTCAAGGAAACTCTTCGGCGCAACCGGGTGCGCGACGGGATCGTCTATCTGCAGATCAGCCGCGGGGCGGCGGCCAGCCGCGATCATCCATTCCCGCCCAAGAGCCTTGCGCCGACGGTGGTCATCACCGCCACCCGGCTCAAACCTGAGACATTGGAGGCGCGCGCTGCGGCGGGGGTCAGGGCGGTGACCACGCCCGATATTCGCTGGGGCCGTTGCGATATTAAAACCGTGGGCCTGCTGGCCAATGCGCTCGCCCGGCAAGCGGCGAAGGAGGCGGGGGCGTCAGAAGCTCTGTTCGTCGATGCCGACGGCTTCATCACCGAGGGCGCGGCGACCAACGTGTTTATAGTCGACGCCAAAGGCGCCCTGCGGACGCGCGCCCTTGATCATGCGATCCTCCATGGCGTCACGCGCGCGGCGATCATCCAAGTCGCTGAAGAGGCCCAGCTGCGGCTTGTGGAAGAGCCATTCACCGTTGCCGACGCGCTGGCCGCCGAAGAAGTCTTCCTGACATCCGCCGGCATGGCCGCCACCTCCGTCATCGGCATCGACGGGCGGGCGGTGGGCGACGGGAAGCCCGGTCCAGTGGCGCAGAGGCTGCGCGCCGCTTATCTCGCAGGCGCCCTCACTGCGGCCAAACGTACCGCCCAGAGCTAAAGGGTCGGGTTCGGTTGCCGAAAGCAGCGCTGAAAAGCTATAGAGGGCGCTGTTCGCCGACCAGCGGACGGTCCCCTGGCTCGCAGGGCCCAAGAGAGCGGAACCTCCAAATGACCGATAAACGCCAGAACCTGCAGGACACTTTCCTGAACGCCGTGCGGAAGGCGCGCACCCCGCTCACCATCTATCTGATGAACGGTGTGAAGCTTCAGGGCGTTGTCACCTGGTTCGACAACTTCTGTGTGTTGCTGCGCCGCGATGGCCAGATTCAGCTTGTGTACAAGCATGCCATTTCCACCATCATGCCGGGCCAGCCGGTGATGATGTTTGAGGGCGACAAGGGGGACGAGGAGAGCGACTCTGGAGACTGAATCAACCGCCGCGCCGATCCAAGGCGCTATCGTTGTTCATCCGGTGGCGCCGGGGCGTTTCGCAATCGACGCCTCCGAACGCCTGGAAGAGGCCTGCGGCTTGGCCCGGGCCCTGGATCTCGAGGTCCGGGCCGCCGAAGTGGTTACGGTCCGTCGGATCGCTCCGCACGGCTATTTCGGTTCAGGCCGGATCGAGGACCTGGCCGCTCAGATTGCCGAGACCGGTTCGTCGTTGCTGGTGCTCGACGCAACCCTCAGCCCTGTTCAGCAGCGCAACCTGGAAAAGGCGCTTAACGCCAAGGTTGTCGATCGCACAGGCCTCATCCTTGAGATCTTCGCCCGCCGCGCCGCAACCCGGGAAGGCAAGCTTCAAGTCGAGCTTGCGCGGCTCGGCTATGAGAAATCGCGCCTTGTGCGGACCTGGACCCACTTGGAGCGCCAGCGCGGCGGTCTGGGCAAAACCGGCGGCCCCGGCGAAACCCAGATCGAGCTCGACCGCCGGATCATTGCCGACCGCATCGTGAAGCTGAAGCGTGAGCTGGACGATGTGCGCCGCACGCGGGGCCTTCAACGCCGCGCCCGGAGCCGCGCAGGACTGCCGACCGCAGCGCTTGTGGGCTATACGAACGCCGGTAAGTCGACGCTGTTCAACCGGCTCACCGAAGCGGGCGTGCTGGCCAAAGACATGCTGTTCGCCACCCTCGATCCGACCGCCCGCGTGGTGCGGCTGCCGTCGGGTCGTGAAGTGGTGCTGACCGACACGGTGGGCTTCATCACTGATCTGCCGACGGAACTCGTGGCCGCGTTCCGGGCGACCCTCGAAGCGATCCTGACCGCGGACGTGATCGTCCATGTTCGTGACATCGCCGATCCGCACACCGAACGACAGAAAAGCGATGTGGAGACGGTGTTGTCCCAGCTGGCTGAAACCGGGGAAGGGGGCATGCCGCCCGTCATCGAGGCGTGGAACAAGGCGGACAAGCTTGCGCCGGCAACGCTGCAGGCGCGGACGGCGCGGGCCGAGAGCCAGGGCGACGATAAGGCCGTTGTGTGCTCAGCCATGACAGGGCAAGGGGTCGAAGCCCTTCTCGACGCGATTGACCGTGCGGCCTACGGCGCGGTGCAGATCCTGTCGGTTCGCCTCGATCCCAGCGACGGAAAGCGCCGAGCGACTTTGGCCGCGATGGGTCGGATCCTTCAGGAAACCCTG
>JBILVS010000081.1:0-12929 GCA_044370335.1 Caulobacterales bacterium | reverse complement strand
CCATAGCGGGTCCAGAGGGCCTTAAAGGACAAGAGATCAGGATGGGGCAAAAGCGTTTGGGTCTGCATGGGAGGCTCGGTTAAGGGGATTCGCGGATTAGGCCGGTAAAAGGCGCTCGAGGGCCTCTAACGTGTCAGCCTCGGGGGCGGGCTTGTCCCAGCGGATCCGGGCAATGCGGGGGAAGCGCATGGCGACGCCTGATTTGTGGCGGGTGGAGCGCTGCACGCCTTCAAAGGCGACCTCCAGCACCAAGGTCTGGGTGACGGCGCGAACGGGACCGAAGCGCTCGAGCGTGTTGTCGCGGACGAACTTGTCCAGCTGCTTCAACTCCTCGTCGGTGAAGCCGGAATAGGCTTTGCCCACCGGGGTCAGGGCCCCGTCCCGCCAGACGCCGAAGGTGAAGTCGGAGTAGAACGAGCTGCGTTTGCCATGGCCGCGCTGGGCGTACATCAGCACACAATCGACGCGGTGAGCTTCGCGCTTCCATTTGAACCAGAGGCCTTTGGGGCGGCCTTGTTCGTAGGCGCTGTCCCAGCGCTTCAGCATCAGGCCTTCGATGGCGCTGTCGGGGGGCGCTGCACGATGGGCGGCGAGGGCTTCCCAGTCGGCGCTCGGGACGAGCGGCGAGAGGTCGAAGGCGGGGCCGGCGGAGGGGATGAACGCTTCGAGTTTGGCGCGGCGGTCTTTGAACGGCAGGGCTCGCAGGTCTTCGCCATTGAGGGCCAAAAGATCATAGGCGCGAATGAAGGCGGGGAATTTCGCGATCAGCTTGGGATCGACGGTTTTGCGATTCAGCCGCTGCTGGAGGTCGTTGAAAGGAGCGATGGCGCCATCGGGGCGGCGAACCAGCAATTCGCCATCGACGACGGCATTGAAGGCGATCTGCTCGAGCACATCGGGGAAGGTGCGAGAGATGTCTTCGGCAGCGCGGGAGAACAGCCGCTGTTCGCCGTTCTCCGAGGCGGCCTGAACGCGGACGCCGTCCCATTTCCACTCGGCGGCGAAGTCTTCCACGAGCAGTTTGGCGATGTCGGCTTCTTCCAAAGGGTGGGCTAGCATCATGGGCCTAAACCGGGCCCCTGGGCCGTGGGCGGGCGCGGGGCCGCGGTCTTCCAGCCAGGCGAAGAGGTCCTCATAAGGCGGGGCTAGGCCGTGCCAGACTTCTTCGATGTCGGCGATGGGGCGCCCAGACCAATCGGCGAGCGCCTGCTTGGCGAGGCGTCCGCCGGCGCCGATCCGCAAGCCGCCGGTGACGAGCTTGAGAAGCGCCCAGCGTTCGGTGGCGGGAAGGGCGTCGAGCCACCCCTCGATCTGGGCCTGCGCTTTGGGGCGGCTGGCGGCGCCGAGGGTTTCCACGACCTCGCTGAGGGTGGGGCCGCGGTTGGCGCGGGGGCGCTGGGGCCAGATCAGAGCGACGGTTTCAGCGAGATCGCCGACATAGTCGTAAGAGAGGCCAAACAGGACCGGATCGACCCGGGTTTGGACCAGGTCGCGGAGAAGGCTCGCTTTGGCGGTCTTGAAGCTTAGGGTCCCGGCGACGGCGGCCAAAGCGTAGCCGCGGTCAGGATCAGGGGTTTGGGCGAAATAGGCTGCGAGCGCCGCCAATTTGGCGGAGCGCCCGGGGGTGAGGATGAGCCTGTCCAATAATTCGGCGAACGCGTGCATGGGGGGAACATAGGTCGCCGTTCTGCAGGCGGCGGCTCGCTTCACCCGGCAAGCGTGCTAGCTTGCGTTAAAAGGTCGCAAATCCTTAGGGGGAGATGTCGATGACGGTTGAAGCTGCGCCGGCGCCAAGCCAGCGGACGAAGGGCGTTCTGGGATGGATTGAACGGACCGGGGACAAGTTGCCCGATCCGGTTTTCATCTTTGTCTATCTCTTGGCGATTCTGATGGCGGTGAGCGTCGTCGGTTCGCTGCTCGGGTGGTCGGCGGTCAATCCGACCAATGACGACGTCATCCGGGCGCAAAGCCTGTTCACGTCGGAAAACCTTGAACGCCTGATCGTTCAGATGCCACAGACCCTGACGACGTTCGCGCCGCTGGGGATGGTGCTGGTGGTCATGATCGGGGCGGGGGTCGCGGAGCGGTCGGGGTTCTTCTCCGCGTTCATGCGCGCGGGGGTGAAGGATGCGCCGAAAGGTCTTTTGACGCCGATCGTGGTTTTCATGGGGATCATGGGCAACCAGGCGGCGGACGCGGCTTATGTTGTGTTGATCCCCTTGGCCGGCGTTCTCTTCGCGGCGGCCGGTCGGAACCCGATTGCGGGGATCGCGGCGGCGTTTGCCGGCGTGGCCGGGGGCTTCTCGGCAAACCTGCTGCCGGGGCAGCTCGATGCGCTTCTTTTGGGTATCACCCAGCCGGCGGCGCAGCTGATCGACCCGAACTACACCGTCAATCTGGCCGGCAATTGGTACTTCATCGCGGCCATGGCGCTGGTGTTTACGCCGATCGGCTGGTTTGTCACCGACGTCATCGTCGAGCCGCGGCTTGGGACATGGGCGCCGTCTGCCGATAGCCCGGTTGACGCCTCGGCCGGCCAGTTGACGCCGGACGAGAGCAAAGGGCTGCAACACGCGCTCTTCGCCTTCCTGCTGATTACGGCGGTGTGGGCGGCGCTGACGGTCCCGCAATTGTGGGCCGGTCTTGATCCGGAGCGGGGCGCGCCGCTGTTTAATGAAACCGGCGTCGGGGCGAACGGGCGGCCGGAGCAGCCGCTGAACCCGTTCTTCCATTCGCTTATCGCCTATTTCTTCGTGTTGTTCCTGGCGTGCGGGGTGCTGTTCGGGGCGGCGACAAAGTCCGTCCAAAACCATCGGGACGTGGTCAAAATGATGAGCCAGGCGATGGCGGACCTTGGGCCTTATATCGTGCTTGCGTTCATGGCGGCGCACTTCGTGGTGATGTTCAACTGGTCGAACCTGGGAGCTATCGGCGCCATCCATGGCGCGGAGGCGATCAAGGCCGCTTTCGGCCTTGACGGCACAGGTGTTGTGGACGGCTCGGATCGGTGGAAGATCGCGCTGTTGATGGGGGCCGTTGTGGTTCTCGCCACAAGCGTCAACCTGTTCGTTGGCTCGGCCAGCGCGAAATGGGGCTTTATGGCCCCGATCCTGGTGCCGATGCTGATGCTTGTGGGGATCTCGCCGGAGATGACGACGGCGGCCTACCGGATGGGCGACAGCGTCACGAACATCATCACGCCGCTGATGGTGTATTTCCCGCTCGTGCTCACCTTCTGTCAGCGCTGGGACTCGCAGTTCGGCATCGGCGGCCTGATGGCCTGCATGATCCCCTACTCGTTCTTCTTCCTGATCTTCGGGTTGGCGATGTCGGTCGGTTGGGTGTTCTTGAACATCGATCTGGGGCCGGGGGCTGCGGTCCACTACACCCTGCCGTCGCCGGCGATCGAGGGCGCGCCTTAAGCCGGGGCAGCGTAGAAGGCCGGCGGCGGTTGTTGGGCCGCATCTGAAAAGGGGACAAGATGAGCACGACGCCGGCCGACGCTCCCGCCTCCCGCACCAAGGGCTTTTTGGGTTGGGTGGAACGGATGGGCAATTATCTGCCCGATCCGGTCATGATCTTTGTCTGGCTGATCGGCATCCTGATGGTGTTGTCGGCGATCGGGGCTGGCTTGGGGTGGTCGGCGTCGCTGCAGTTTGCGGGCGATACGCCGCCGGCTTTCGGCACGCTCGAGAACGGGGTGCTGACGTTCACGGCGACAAGTCTTTTTTCGGAACAGAACCTGAGCAAGCTGTTTGTGGACATGCCGAGGACGCTGACCGGGTTTGCGCCTTTGGGGCTCGTTCTTGTGGTGATCTACGGGGCGGCGGTGGCGGAGCGGGCGGGGCTGTTTAGCGCGCTCATCCGGGCGAGCCTTCGGGATGCGCCGAAGGTCATCTTGACCCCGCTCGTGGCGGTGATCGGGATGACGTCGCACCACGCCTCGGATGCGGCCTATGTCGTGTTCATTCCGCTGGCGGGACTTTTGTACGCTGCGGTGGGGCGGCATCCGTTGGTGGGGATCGCGGCAGCGTTCGCAGCGGTGTCCGGCGGCTTTGCGGGCAACATCACGCCCGGTCAGCTGGACGTTCTTCTGTTCGGTTTTACTCAAGAAGCGGCGCGGATCATCGACCCTACTTGGACCATGAATCCGTTGGGCAATTGGTGGTTTATCCTTGCTATTGTCGTGATCTTCACCCCACTCATCTGGTTCATCACCGACGTCATCATCGAGCCGCGGCTGGGGCGCTGGGGTGGGGAGGCGGATGACGAGCTGAAAGCTGAGCTCGCGAAATCGGCGGTGACGCCGGCAGAGAAAAAAGGCCTCGCTTACGCCGGCTGGGCGGCGCTGTTCGTGGTGGCGCTATTCGCTGCGCTGGCGCTGTGGCCGGGCTTCACGCCGCTGATCGATGAGAGCAGGGAAGGGCCGGCGCGGCTGCAGCCGTTCTACCAATCGTTGATCGGCGGCTTCATGGTGTTGTTCCTGTTGGCGGGGATCGCCTTCGGGATCGGCGTGGGGACGGTGAAGTCTGATCGCGACGTCGTGGCCATGATGATCGACGGCATCAAGACCATGGCGCCTTATATCGTGTTCGCGTTTTTCGCGGCGCACTTTGTGGCGATGTTCAACTGGTCGCGGCTGGGTCCGATCGCGGCTATCAACGGGGCGGAGATCCTTCAGGGGATGAATCTGCCCGCGCCGACGCTTTTGGTCAGCGTGCTTGGGTTCTCGTCGTTTCTTGATCTCTTCATCGGGTCAGCCAGCGCGAAGTGGAGCGCGCTCGCGCCGGTGGTTGTGCCGATGTTCATGCTGCTCGGTATCTCGCCGGAGATGACGACGGCGGCTTATCGCATGGGCGACAGCTTCACCAATATCATGACGCCCCTGATGAGTTATTTCCCTCTGATCCTGGCGTTCTGCCGCCGGTGGGACAACAGCATGGGGGTTGGGTCGCTGTTGGCGCTGATGCTGCCCTATGCGCTCACGTTCATGGTGGTGGGGATCGGGATGACGGCGGCGTGGGTTTATTTTGATCTGCCGCTGGGGCCTGGCGCGCAGGTTCATTACACACCGCCGGCAACGGTTGGGGCGCCGGGCTCTTAGGCCCAGCGCCCCGTCGGTTCGCTATCGCAGCTCAAACGCCAAGCAGGCCATGCTCTCGCGCCGGGCCAAGGAATAACGGCGCACGTGTTCGCCCGTGGCGGCGAAGCCCGCTTTTTCCAGCACCCGGCGCGAAGCCGTGTTGTCCAAGGCGCAGACAGCGCGGACCTTTTGCGGCTGAAGGCTCTGGGCGAAGGTTGTGACCGCTTTCGCGGCTTCCTCGCCGTAGCCCTTGCCCCAATAGGGCTTGGCCACCCAATAGCCGATCTCGATGCCGTTCTTGCCGTCGCGGGTGGCGGCGGCCTCTCCGATCAGGCCCTCATCGGCCAAGTCGATGGCGAAGAGGTGCTCCAGGCCAAGGTTCTTGCGGCCATGGTGGATGAGGATCCGGCCCTCGGCGCTGATCTCCAGCGCCGGGAGGGGGGCGTCCGCGATCATGGCCGCGACGTCCGGATCAGCGGTGAAGCGCGCGATCCGCCCGGCGTCGGTCATCGCCAAGGGGCGCAAGGTCAACCGATCGGTCTTCAACACGGGCGTGGTCATGGCCGTTCCTCCCAGGTCGGCGTGTGTATCATGGCGCGGCTCTGGACCGCTTCGGCGCGGGCGACGCATTGGATGGTCAGCATCTCACCTGTGTACTCGAAGCCCAGCTTCGTCAGAACGCGGCCGCTGTTGGGATTATCGACAAAGTGGCTGGCTTTGACCCGATCGCCAGGATGGCGGGCGGTGAACCAGCGGAGCAGGGCATCGCCTGCCTCCGTGGCGAAACCGCGGCTCCAATGGGGCTTTGCGATCCAATAGCCCATTTCCCAAGACCGCTCTTCGCTGTCCCCCTGTTGGCGGCGGTGCAAGCCCACGCAGCCGATCGCCTCTGCCCCCGCAAGGTGGATCGCGCAGGCGAGGTCTGTGTCGGCGGAAAAACCTTTGGCTTGCCTCGCTTGGAAGGCTTTGAAGTCTGCTTCGGCGTAGGGATAGGGCGGGTGCGAGAGGTTCCTCGCCACCTCCCACTCGTTGAGGCTGGAGACGAAGCGATCGCAATGCTCCGGCGCCACGGGGCGCAGGACGAGACGGTCGGTTCTGATTTCGATCTCGGCGCTCATGACGAGGCTCCTTCAGCGGTTCGCCTCGCGGGGGGAGAAACGGCGCCCCCAAAATGCGTACGGGGGAGCCGGCGACCCGGCTCCCCCGCGTGGACTTGGTCTGTTTGTGAACCGGATCGCCTCTTCGAGAGGGGCGATCCAGAAACCCTGAACCGCCTTATTCAGCCGCCATAAGCGGTTGAATGGATACAAAGGTTTTGCCGTCTCGCTTCGTGGCGAAGGAGACGGTGCCATCACAGGTTGCGAACAGAGTGTGGTCCTTGCCCATGCCGACATTTGTGCCGGGATGGAACTTGGTGCCGCGCTGACGCACGATAATGCTGCCGGCCGGGACCGTCTGGCCGCCGAACCGCTTCACACCGAGGCGCTGACCTGGGCTGTCGCGACCGTTGCGCGAAGAACCGCCCGCTTTCTTATGTGCCATGGGTTAACCCCGAAAGTCTGTGTTCTTGGACCGTAAACCGAAATTCTTATCAGGCGCTGACCTGCGTGATCTTCACCACGCTTTCCACCTGACGGTGGCCGCGCTTGCGGCGGTAGGTGTTCCGGCGACGCTTCTTGAAGACAAGGACCTTTTCGCCCTTGCGGGTGTCGACCAACTCGCCGGTCACGGTGGCGCCTTTCACGACCGGCGCGCCGATCTGAACCGTATCGCCGTCAGCGACCAGCAGCACGTCTTCGAACGCGATCTTGGCGCCGGGCTCACCTTCGAGCTTTTCCACCACGATCTCGTCGCCGGCCGCAACGCGGTACTGCTTGCCGCCCGTCTTGATTACCGCGAACATCGCTGAAAACCTTACTGCCGTTGGGCCGCGGCCCAAAAATCAAAGGCCGCCCGCGCAGGACCGCGCAGGCGGGGGAACGGGCTTATAAGCGAAACGCCTTTTGCGCGTCAAGGCGGCGGCGGGGATTCTGCGGCTTGCCAAGGCAGGTCGGGGGCGGTCACAACGCCTTAACCCCGTTGCAGGAGCCGCCGCCATGTCAACCGACGCCCTTGATTGCCGTTTCGCCCCTGAAAAAGGGTTAACGGCAGAGGAGATCGCGGCCCGGATCGAGGCGCTCCTGGCGGAAGCGACGCTCGAAGAGAAGGTCGCGATGATGTCTGGCCGGGGGTTCTTTCAGGCCTATGCCGAAGACGGCCGCCGATGGGGCGCGCGGCCCTATCGCGCGGGCGGCGGGGTGGAGCGGCTGGGCGTGCCGCCGCTTTACTTCACCGATGGGCCGCGCGGGGTGGCGCGGGGGGCCTCGACCTGCTTTCCCTGCACCATGGGGCGGGGGGCGAGCTTTGACGTCGATCTTGAGCGCCGGATCGGCGAAGCGATGGCCATCGAGATCCGGGCGCAGGGGTGTGATCTGTCCGGGGCGGTGTGTGTGAACCTGCTGCGGCATCCGGCTTGGGGGCGGGCGCAGGAGACCTATGGGGAAGACCCGTGTCATCTCGGTGAGATGGGGGCGGCGTTGGCCACAGGGCTGCAGACCCATAACGTGGTCGCCACCGTGAAGCACTTTGCACTCAATTCCATGGAGAACGCCCGCTTTACCGTCGACGTGCGCTGCGACGGGCAGACCATGCGGGAGGTGTATCTGCCGCATTTCAAACGGATCATTGATGCGGGCTGCCTGAGCGTGATGAGCGCCTACAACCAATGGAACGGGGAGTATTGCGGGCAGCATCGGGAGCTTCTGACCGACATCCTCCGCCACGAGTGGGGATTTGAAGGCTTTGTCCATTCCGACTGGGTGTTTGGGTTGCGGCATGTCTATGCGGCGGCTGCGGGGCTAGACGTGGAGAACCCTGAGCCGATCGTGTTCGGGCCGCACTTGCTCGCGGCGGCGCAGGCGGGGACGATCGAGCCTGCGGTGATCGATACGGCGTGTCGGCGCATTCTGACCACGCAGTATCGCATGGCTTGCGCTGAAGACCCGCTGGCCGCCTATGAGGAAAGCCTTGTCGCCTGCGATGCCCACCGGGCGCTCGCCAAAGAGGCGGCGACCAAAGCTGCGGTGCTTCTGAAGAACGAGGGCGTATTGCCGTTCGATCCGAGCCGGGTGAAGCGGGTCGCGGTGTTGGGCGCTTTGGCGGATTTGGAGAACACAGGGGACAGGGGCTCGTCAAATGTGCGGGCGCCTTACGTCATCACGCCGGCGGAGGGTCTGCGGCGACGGCTTGGGGCGGAGGCGGTTCGGCTCGCCCAGGAGGATGACCCGGCCGGGATCGCCGAAGCAATTGACGCCGCGGACGCGGTCATCGTCGTCGTCGGCTACACCCACCAAGACGAGGGCGAATTCATCCCTGGCGGCGGCATTGATCTCGGGCAGATCGACAATCCGGCCATGGCGGCGCTGGTCAAGGCGCAATCGCGGGTGAACCCTGGGCGCGATATCGGGGGGGATCGGGCTTCGCTTGATCTGCCTGAAGCGCAGATTGCGATGATTGAAACGGCGTCGGCTGCGGCGGCGGGTAAGCCCCTGGTCGTGGTGATCGTGGCCGGCTCGGCGGTGATGGCGGAGGCTTGGCACGCCGCGGCGGCGGCGATCCTGCAGACGTTCTATGCGGGCATGGAAGGCGGCGCGGCGCTGGCGGATCTTTTGTTCGGCGATGTCTCGCCGTCAGGACGGCTGCCTTTCACAGTCGCCCGCGATGCGGGGGACTATCCGTTTTTCGACGCGGGGGCCAAGACCATCACCTATGGGCCTTATCACGGCTACGCGCTGTTGGAGCGGGAGGGGAAAGCCGCGCGTTTTGGCTTTGGGCATGGGCTTTCTTATGCCGCCTTCTCTTATCGCGCCTTGAAGGCCCGCCGAGAGGGCGAGGCCATCGTGGCGCAGGTCAGCGTGCGCAATGACGGCGCTGTGGCGGCGGATGAGGTGGTCTTGGCCTTCGTTCGGCGCCCGCCGTCGGGCGAAGGGCCGGTGCGGCGGTTGCGGGCATTCACGCGGGTGTCGCTCGCAGCAGGCGAGCTGAAAACCGTCTTCATGCGCATCCCGCTTCGGGATCTGCGGCGCTGGGATGAAGCAGCGCGCGCGTGGCGGGATGAACCTGGAGAGCATGTCGTGGAGATCGCGCCGCGGGTAGGGGACGCGTTGCGCGCGAGGGTGCGGCTCTGAATCGGCAAAGCGGACGCTTGATTTTGCGGGCCGTGAAGCACATTGACGGATATCAGTCCGCGAGGTCCGCTTATGCTCGATTCTGCTTCTACCGCTGCCGGATCGGCGGCTGTGGCGTCGCCCCCGGTTCCGGCTCAGGCCCTGCCGTCGCGCAAGGCGCTGAAGACTCAGATCGTGGTTGTGGGCGGCGGCGCGGGCGGTCTTGAACTGGTGCGCAAGCTTGGCGCTCATTTCGGCCGCGACCGTTTCGACATCATCCTTGTGGAGCGGAACCGGACCCACATCTGGAAGCCCTTGCTGCATGAAGTTGCAGCCGGGGCGCTCGACGCCAATCTCGATGAGGTGGGGTATCGGTCGCATGGGCGGCGCTGGGGATACCGCTTTTTCCTGGGTATGATGGAGGGGATCGACCGCGAGAACCGGCAGGTGGTGATTGCGCCGATCCATGATGACGATGGGGCCGAACTCATGGCCTCGCATCGCATCCGCTATGATTATCTGGTCGTCGCTCTCGGCTCGGTTTCGAACGATTTCGGCACGCCGGGGGTGCGGGAGCACTGCGTGTTTCTCGACACGCGGACGCAGGCGGATCGCTTTCGACTGAAGCTCCTCAACCACTGTCTGCGGGTGTCGCGCACCTTGAGCCAAAATCCGAACGCGGACGCCTATGTCCGGGTGGCGATCGTCGGCGGCGGGGCGACGGGCGTGGAACTGGCGGCGGAGCTTTACAACGCCGCAGCGGGCTTGCGGCACTACGGGCTCGAGGTTTTTGACGAGTCCCGGTTGAAAGTGACGCTGATCGAGGCTGGGCCGCGCATTTTGCCGGCTTTGCCGGAGGAGCTTGCCCAGGCGGCGCACGATGAGCTTGAGGCGCTCGGGGTGCGGGTAGTCACAGGGCGGCCGATTGTCCGCGCCACCGCCCTCGGATTTGAGACTCGTGACGGGGAAATGATCGACGCTGACCTCCGGGTCTGGGCCGCCGGCGTGAAGGCGCCCGATCTCCTGAAAGACATCGCGGGATTGGAGACCAACGCCGCCAACCAACTCATTATCGGGCCGACGCTACAGACGACGCGGGATCCGCGCATCTTCGCGCTTGGTGACTGCGCAAGCTACACCCCGCCCGGGGCTAGCCGCGCCATCCCGCCGCGGGCGCAGGCGGCGCACCAAATGGCGGACATTGTGTTTGCCAATCTGAAGGCCGCGATCATGGGGAAGAGGTTGGCCTCCTTCGCCTACCATGATCACGGGTCGCTGGTGTCGCTGAGCCGGTATTCGACCGTGGGCAGCCTGATGGGCAACCTGATCGGGGGGCGGATGGCTATTGAAGGGCGGCTCGCGCGGTTTGTGTATATGTCGCTCTACCGAATGCACTTGCTGGCGATTCACGGGTGGTGGAGGGGCGCTGCAATGATCGCGGTCGGTCATGTTAACCAAATCCTGCGGCCAAAGCTCAAGCTGCATTGAGGGGGCGAGCCTCAAAGGCTCTGGCGGAGAGGGAGGGAATTTCACTAAACTCCCTTAACATGCTGCTTTTCTTTGCGATTTTTCTCGCGGCGCAAGATTGTGCAGCGTTGTGTGGGGCGGTTGGGACGACCCGTGCAACCCGCGCTCCTGCCCGTCACTCGTCAGGGGCGGAGAGATGTCGGACGAGTGCTGCAAGCTATGACCGCGGTTCGGGCGGCGCTTATCGGCCCGGCTCTTTGCAGCGCTGCTCATGTTGAGCAAGTGATAAAGCGCGCCATCGACCTTGGCGTTGTCTGGCCTTCTCCGGTCTTCGTGCTTTTGGAAGATGTAAAGCGCCGCGGTGGCGTGCTGGGGCAATGATGAGTTGCTCCGCATTTCATTGGACAGCTCACGGGGTGATTTCGGCCGCGGGCTGCCCGCCCGCATCCGCCCCCATCCGCGGCCAAAGGGCGTCTCAAAAGGGGACTTAAAAGGGGGCTGGAGCAATACTCTCACAGCAAAACCCTGCTGGGCTGGGGGGGGCTGGCGGAGGGTGAGACCCGGCAACGCACTCTCTCGGCGGAGCGCTGCATAGTGGCGTCAAGCTTGTGGGAGCTTCAGCGAAAACAGCGACGTCTCGGATTTTCGCTGATGCGGCAGCAGTCTGTCACAAGCCTAAGTCCTCCCGGAAGCGATCGATCTGCTGCAATCGCTCATGCAGGATCGTTACGATGCCGATGTCGCCATTGCCGAGCCTGCGCCAATAGACGAAGTGTCTTTCGTATCGGAAGACGTACCCCTCAACACCGAACTCCGCCGGAACCGGGCGCGACGTCACCTCGTGCGTTTCGATTTTCTCGAAGGCCGCGAACAGGCCGGTGATATGGCGGTCGGCCTGTTCAGCGTTCCATCGGTCGCTTGTGTAGGGGTAGATCGCGTCGAGGCGGTGAGACGCAGCCTCCTGGACGCGGACCGACGCCATCCTCGGTTACGCCTTGTTGCGCGCGATGACCTCGGCCGCCGTGAGCGAATGGTAGGTGGAATCGGGAGCAGCGAAGGCATGCCTCAATTCCGCTTTCAGCCGAGCGAACGCTTCCTGCTCTGCCCGCTCTTTGTCGCGCCGGATCAGATCGCGGATGTATTCGCTGACGTTCTCATAGGAGCCGGTCTCGCTGACGTTCGCAGCGACGAAGTCGCTGAGTGCTCCGCTGAGACGGACCGTCATCGTCGTCGGGCGGGACATGGGTGTGCGGTCTCCATGGATGCCGTTGTCTTCAACATAACCAAAAATGCGTACAGTGCGAGGTTCGGCCCATGTCACTGTCAGCCCATGTCACTGTCGGCCCATGTCACTGTCGGCCAATGTCACTGTCGGCCCATGTCACCGCTGCGAAATCATGAGGCACAAGATCGGCTTCGTCGACAGACGGCGATCGTCGCCGACCCGCACCGCGCGGCCCGGGGTCCGCTCGACTGGGCGCACGGTTGCGCAACGCTGCGGCCGGTTCTGGCGCAGGTCGGCGAAACGCAGCGCATGGTCGCAAACTTCTGCGAAACTGGCGGAGCGGATGGGTCTGCCGGCAAACCCTCTCCACCGCTCAAGTTGTTGTAATTGTTGATGCGGCGCTGAGTTCCAAAGTCATTCGCCCCAGACGGCTCCGGCGGCGAACCGACCCGCAGGGAGCGTCACAGCGCAGAATGAAGATCCGTCTTGGCGAAATCGTCACCGACGTAGAGCAGCGAGGAGCCGCCAGTTTTTGCTGTGACATAGGAGAAACAATCTCCAAAGTTCAATCCCGCCGCATGAATGCCTTTGCCCCATGTCGCGTAAGCCTCTGAAACCGCGATTGCCCCAGCCGCACTCACAGTCTCAATTTCGACGGCAATTCCCTCAAGGAGTCGCGACATCTCCTCGGACAGTCCTCGTCGTCCAGCCACAATCAGCGCTTCCGCCAGCGTCCCCGCAGAGATCGTGAAATCCTGATCGCTTTTCAGAATTTCTGCAATCCGGTCAGCCTCAGGCTCTGCCAAAAGCAGAGCCATCAGCGCCGACGTGTCGAGCACAATCACTTCGGCAAACCTTCATCGTCATAAAGGAAATCCTGGCTCCGCGCTGCAGTCGCACCAGCAGTCGCTTTAGCGGCAGCTTGGGCGCGAACAGCATCAATCAATTC
>JBILVS010000223.1:0-3677 GCA_044370335.1 Caulobacterales bacterium | reverse complement strand
GGTCTGGTCCCGCTCCGCCTGCAATGGCGCGTGCGCCACCACCACCCCGCCCGCGGGCGTCGCCGCCGCGAGCACCGCCAGCGGGTGCGCCTGGATCAGGTCCGCAATGGCGTCGGCGTCAGCGTTGAGGAAGGCGGCAGGGCCATACATCGTAAACCGCTCAGCCTCCGGTGTGGGCTTTGTAGGCGTCAGCATCCATCAGGCCGTCGAGCTCGCTCGGATCCTTGATCTTGAGTTTCACGAACCAGCCGTCGCCCTCGGGGCCGTCGTTCACAAGCTGAGGGTTGCCGACGATCGCATCATTGACCGCCACCACCTCGCCCGAGACCGGCGCATAGACGTCCGACGCCGCCTTGGCGCTTTCCACGACCGCCATGTCCGCGCCCTTGGCGAAGCTTTCGCCGATCCCCGGCAGTTCGACATAGACCACATCGCCCAGCTGTTCGGCGGCGTAAGTCGTGATGCCCATGACGGCGACCTCGCCTTCCAGGCGCACCCATTCATGGTCGGCGGTGAATTTCACGGTCATGGGCGTCAGCCTTTCTTGTAGCGGTGCGGAACGAAGGGGAGATCGACGACCTCGGCCACGTGCTTCTGGCCGCGGATCATCAGGTCGAGCGTCGAGCCGGCCTTGGCGAAAGCCGGAGGCACATAGCCCATCGAGATCGGCGCATTGAGGGTGGGCGAGAAGCCGCCGGAGGTGACGACGCCGATTTTGTCGCCATAGGAGTGGATTTCCACGCCCTCCCGCGCCGGGGCGCGCCCGATGGGCCGGATGCCGACCCGCTTGCGCGTCAAGGTCGGGTTGTGGGTTGCATCGTCGCGCACCTCCGCGAGGATCCGTTCGGCCCCGGGGAAGTCCGCGGCCTCGCGGCGGCGCTTCTGGCTCGCCTCGATCGGCGAAGTCGTGGGATCAAGGTCGTGGCCATAAAGGCAGAGGCCCGCTTCAAGGCGCAGGGAATCCCGAGCGCCGAGGCCGATGGGCTTCACCTGGGCGTGTCCCAAGAGGGCGCGGGCAAAGGCTTCAGCATGTTCGGCGCGGACCAGAATCTCAAAGCCGTCTTCCCCAGTATAGCCGGAGCGGGAGATCGTCAGCCGACCGAAGAGATGGGTTTCAAAACGGGCATAAGTCATGAAGCGCATCTCGCCCGCACCAGGGACGAGGCGGCTCAAAACCTCATGGGCTTTTGGGCCCTGCAGCGCCAGCAGCGCCCGGTCATCGGCGCGGACAACACGGGCCTCACCCGCGGCGGCTTTCTCCAGAAGCGCCCAATCGGCTTCTTTGCAGCCGGCGTTGACGACCACATAGAGATCGCCCTGCGCTTCCGGCTCGGAGGGCCGGGCGACCATTAAATCGTCCTCGATGCCGCCGTTCTCATTCAGCAACACAGTGTAACGGATTTGGCCCGGCTTCAGGTTCTGGATGTCGGAGGGCGCTAAGCGCTCGATAATGGAGGCGACGCGCTTGTGGGCTTCTTCGGGCTCTAGTCCGTGCCCCTTGGGCAGGCCAAAAAACGAGGGGCCCATGTGAGACACATCGAAGAGGCCCGCGCTTGAGCGGGTCCAGGCGTGCTCGGCCATCAATCCTTCTGAGTACAGAATGGGCATGTCGTAGCCCGCAAACGGCCCCCATTTTGAGGCAAGCTCACGGTGAAGGCCGTCGAGCGGCAAGCGCTTCAGGGTCTCTGTTGTCTCGGTCATGGCCCCTCACACGCGCAGCTGCGCGGACCCTGCCCGTTCGCTGTGGGCAACATGGGTCCGCGCCCCCGCTGTCCTTGGGACCTGAGAGATTCACGGGGATGGGCCAAAGGCCGCCCGCTTACTCCTTCGGCGGCGTCGCCCCAAAAGAAGCGGCGCACTTTCCAGCGTGTTCATCCCCCCGCGGTCCTTTTCCCTGAGCGTTTCCGGGGCGGTTGCGCCTTCGGGGCCGGGCCAAAAACCTGTTTGGATCTTGTCGCGGTCTCTCCCGCGGGGTTCATCTGTCTGACAGGGTAACTGGCGTGCGCCTGCGGGGAAGTCAAACGGCTTTGCCTTGGAGCCTAACGGAAAAGGCTTAGGGCGTGGTCGGCGCCTCGGTTTGGGGCGCCCCTTCGAGGCTTTGTGGGGGCGTTTCGGGCGCCCGGCGAAGCGCGTCAATCCAACAGGTGGTCACGCGGTTCAACGACGAATCGCGGAAGGCGATTTCGCCAATGCCAGGGCCGTCCCCGACGCACAGAAACGAGGAAGGCCGCGCCTCTAGGGCGAGGGCCTCGGCCCAGCGTATCTGGTCGCAGGCCGGCCCTTCGATCTCGGCGATGTAGACATCGCCAGCGCCGACGCTGAGGCGGACGCCGCCATCGTCTTGGACGTTGAAGCCGCTCACCTGGCGCAACCAGAAGCAGTCTCTGTCCGCAATCGCCGCGGGGGATGGGCCTTCAGGGGCGGCGCAACCCGCCGTGAAAAGCACTGCAATCCCGCAGCCAACAAGCCAAGCGCGCATGGGCATGGTCCTTTCGAACGCTGATCCTCCCACCCCTCGTCTCTGTTAACAGCAAATGCGGTGGGATCACATCCGCTGCGGCGCTTCCAGGCCCAAGAGTTGTAGCGTTGTCTCAAGCTGATGCAGCGTCGCCCGCGCCAGGGTGAGACGGGAGACTTTCAGCGCGGCGTCGGGCTCATTGAGGATCGGGCACTGGTCGTAGAAGGCGGAGAAAGTCCGGGCGAGGCCATAGGCGTGTTCCGCCAGGAAATGGGGCGCGCGCTTGTCAATCGCGGCGTTGACCGCGCCGTGGAAAGCGTCCAGCCCCAGGGCCAGAGCGCGCTCTGCGGGCGCCGCCACAGCGACAGGTCCGCCCTCGACGCCTTGGGCCTCAGCTTTACGCAGGATCGATTTGATCCGCACCGCCTGATACAGAAGGTAGGGTCCGGTCTTGCCTTCAAACGACACGAAACGGTCGATATCAAAGACGTAGCTTGTGCCACGGAAAGCCTGAAGATCGGCGAACTTGATGGCGGCAATCGCCACCTGATGGGCGATCGCTTCGACCTCATCGGCCACGAAATCCTGGCCGATCTCGGCCTCTTTCAGGCGCGCATGAGCCTTCTCTTTCGCCATGGCGATGAGGTCGGCGAGCCGCAGCACGCCGCCGGCCTTGGTCTTAAAGGGTTTGCCGTCGGCGCCGTTCATGGTGCCGAAGCCCAGATGCTCCATCCGCGCGCGGGGCATGTAGCCGGCCTTGTCGGCGGCGCGGAACACCTGCTCGAAGTGATCGGCCTGCCGCTGATCGACGACATAAAGGATCATGTGGGGGTCTTGCTCGCGCTTGCGTTGCAGGATCGTGGCGAGGTCGGTGGTGCCGTACATGGCCGAGCCTTCCGACGAGACCACCAACAATGGCGGCACGTTGGGCCCTTCTGTCCCGTCCTTTTTTGGGACGAGCTTATCGTGAACATGAACCACCAGCGCGCCCTCGTCTTCCACCGCGAGGCCGCGGCTTCTCAGGTCCTCGACCATAGCCGGGATCAGAGGATCGGCGTCGCTCTCGCCATGCCACAGGTCGAAATCCACGCTAAGGCTGGCGAAGTCGCGCTTCTGGGCGGCCATCGAGACCTCACGCATGCGCTCCCAGACGGTGCGGCAGGCCGGGTCGCCGCTCTGCAGACGGGCGGTGGCTTTCCGCGCGAGATCGCGGAAGGGG
>JBILVS010000014.1:0-37910 GCA_044370335.1 Caulobacterales bacterium | reverse complement strand
CAACCGGACGCAAAACCTGTTCTATGACATCCGGGTCCGCGCCGCTGCAGACAGGCCCGGTACCGTTGACCCGGACGCAGACTGCCGCTGCCCCCCCATGGGCGAGCTCGAAAGCGCCGTGCCCGAAGGTCTGGCCGCGTCCAAGCGGCCAAAACACCATCGCCGCAGACCAGTTTCCTACCGTAGAATTATTATGCCACGGAAAGACAAACGGGCGCACTGGCAGCGCCATTCGCTCGCCGCCTTCGCCGGCGGCCCAATCCTGTAACGGCGCAAGCGCGCTGTTCAAGCCTCCGATGGAGTGGTTGATCCGGCGGACCACTGCATTGGGCATGACCTCGACGCCGTCGATCAGCCCCTGCGCGGCCTGGCAGGCGAGATCTCCGATGGTCTGGGGCAACGCGCCCCAGATCGGCGCCACCGCGTCATATCCCCGCTGAAACGCACAGATCGTGGGGACACAGATCATGGGGCACAGATCATGGGGCGGTGACAGCGTCCGTGGCGCTGTGTAGCCTGTCGTAGTTTGCGGCCTGCGGCCGTGCCCAACCTGCCTCGAGGCGGGCCCAGGCGGCGCCGGCTGACTGAGGTAAGCGAGCGGGTCAACACTGTTGATCTCATAGGTCTCGATGAGTGAGGGGATACATGCCCATGAACGGCCGCCCGCCTGATGCCCGCTGCGGAGATGCTTCTTTCCGCCAAGAGAAAGCGGCAGGCTTCGATTTTGGGGCCGCGGATCTTTCCCCCTGATCCTGGCGTGGCCAAGAGTGTGGTGAGAAACTTCCGCCCAGCCGGGCGCGGGCATTTCGGAGCAGGCTTGTGTTCGATCCAGACCGGTGGCGCACGCAGATCATGCACAAGGGGGCCGAGGGCGAGCCCATCGTGACGATTGATGATTTTGCGACGGATCCCAAGGCGCTGATCGCGCAGGCGGCCGGGCTGCCATTCGCCAGGATATCGCCCTATTATCCCGGGCTGCGGGCGCTCATCGCGCCGGACACATCCGCCGCTTTGCTGAGCGCACTGCAGCCGCTCTGCCGGTCGGCTTTTGGTTGTGCGCCGGGTCTGGAGTGCGCCTTCTACTCGCTGGTCACAACGCCTTGCGACCAGCTCGCGCCGATCCAGCGTCTGCCGCACTATGATGGGATGGAGCCGGATCGGCTTGCGTTGATCGTCTATCTGTGTGCGCCGCGACTTGGCGGAACATCATTCTACCGTCACCGCAGCACCGGCTATGAAACCGTGAGCCCGGAGCGCTTCGCAGCGTATCGCGATGCTCTGCATGCCGATGTTCAACGACATGGACTCCCCCCGGCAGGCTACATTGCGGCCGACACACCCCTGTTCGAGCGCCTGGCGTCGCCCGGGCCTGGCTTTAACCGGGCGCTGCTGTATCGCGGGCGCAATCTGCACAGCGGCGACATTGCGCCGGGGTTTGCATGTGACCCCGATCCGGCGACGGGGCGTCTGACCATCACCGCCTTCATGGTATGATGCGCTGCTCGGCCCGTTGGGGCTCGACTGACCGGCGAGGATGGGACGGGCGAAGCTGGGATGGGCAGCGCCACTTCTACTCCGTGCCATTTCGCTATTTGCGCGAGCAGGTCGATGTGCGGATCACCGAACGGACGGTGGAGATCTTCTTCAAGGGCGAGCGGATTGGCGTCCATCCGCGTCACTTCGGCGTCGGCGGCCGGACGACGCAGCCCGACCATATGCCGCCCAATCATCGCGCTTTTGCTGGCTGGACGATCGCCAAACTGAGCGACGACGCCGCCAGGATCGGCCCGCAGACCGCGCTGATGATGGCGCGCATTTGCGCCGCCCAGCCCCACCCCGAGCAGGGCATTCGCGCCGGGCTCGGCGTGCTGCGTTTGGCGCGCCGATTTGGCGCGCAGCGATTGGAGGCGGCGTGCGCGCGCGGCATGGCGTGCGGCCTTGCCCGCTACAGCTCGATCGCCTCGATGCTCGACAAGAAACTCGACCTTCATGCGGCGCCGCTCAGCGACGACGCATCTCCCGCTTTGTCAGACCACGAAAAAATCCGTGGTCCCGGCTATTATAATTGAGGCCCGCCATGCTTGCTCATCCCACCCTCGAACACCTCGAAGCGCTTGGCCTACAGGGCATGGCGAAAGCCTTCGCTGAACTCAGCGCTCGCGCCGATTGCGCAAGCCTGACCCATGGCGAATGGCTGGCGCTTCTGCTCGAACGCGAAGCGACCTTTCGCCAGGATCGTCGTCTCGGCGCACGGCTGCGCTTTGCAAAGCTGCGCCACCAAGCCGCGCCCGAAGACATCAAATGGAAGACCGCGCGCGGCCTTGATCGGGCGCTTTTCACCACGCTGCTGAAAGGCGATTGGATTGACGCCGCCGAGAACGTCCTTCTTACCGGGCCGACTGGCGTCGGCAAAAGCTGGCTGGCCTGTGCGCTCGGTGTGGCGGCGTGCCGGCAAAACCGCTCGGTCTTTTACATCCGCGCGACCAAGCTCTTCGCCGATCTCGCCATCGCGCATCTCGATGGTCGCTATCCCGCCTTGATGCGCAAGCTGTGCAGCGTGAAGGCCTTGATTATTGACGACTGGGGCATGGCGCCGCTCGAAGCAGCGCAACGGCGCGAAATGATGGAGCTGATCGAGGAACGCCACGGCCGCCATGCGCTGATCATCACCAGCCAGCGCCCCACCGAAGCCTGGCACGAAATGATCGGCGATCCGACTTATGCCGACGCCATCCTCGATCGGATCATCCACTACGCCCATCGGGTCAAACTTGGCGGCCGGAGCATTCGCGACAATACCGGCGACGACGCCGCCTGAACCAACGGTCACCTTCAACCCCCCCGCGCCCGGCGCGCGCGCGCTTTGACTCTCACGGTCAGCACGCGCGCGCCGGCCGCTGCATCAGCGCCATTTCGCCGCCACTTGACCATTGATTAAGACCGAACCAATCATCGCCCAGCTGAAAGGCTGCTCACACTGGTCGAAGTCCATGCTGGAATGAGCGGTCGAAGTGATCGGAATGCGCACGAGGTCGAAGCCTACTTCGCCGATCCCGCCAACACCGGCTCATGCGAGCGCCACGAGACGATCGATGGCGATCACGGACGCATCGAGCGGCGCATGTGCATCGCCGCCCATGACGTCGACTGGCTGAAGTCGGACCGGTGTCTGCCGGGCGAGCGCACCTTCCCGCAGTTGGCGGCGATCGTGTGCGTGCGCTCCGAAATCGAGCGCGAGGGCCGGCTCCAGAGCGAGACCCGCTACTTCCTGTCCTTAGGCCCAGCTCGGCGCCAAGACCTTCGCCAGCGCCGTCCGCGCGCACTGGGGCGTCGAGAACCGGCTCCACTGGGTGCTCGATGTCGTCTTCCACGACGACCTCGCTCGCCTGCGAACTGGCTTCGGCGCGCACAATATGGCCATCATCAAGCACATGGCGATGAACCTGCTGCGACATCCAAAGGGTAAGCACAGCCTCAAGAACCGGCGAAAGCTCGCCTGCCTCAACGACGACTATCTCGAAACCCTCATCCGACAGACAGGCGCGTTAACCTGAGGCGATTCCCCTGGGTGTGACGGCGGATTTCACCCCTCACACGACACCGCGCCCCAGAGCGCGTCGGCGCGGGCCCACCCGCTCCGCTCGCCGATGCTGAGCCGGACCCACTCGCCCTCGCAGGCCGTCACCCGGGCGATGACCCCGGCCTCCAGCACCGCCAGGGTGCGGGCGTCGGCGCGGGGGCTTGCCCGCAGCATCGCCTCGCCGCGATGGTTGCCGCGGACATAGGCCGTATGACTGTTGGCGAGGTTTTCAGTGTGCATCCAGACTTGGCCGCCGGCGGGATCCTCCACCCGACGCCACGGACCGCTTTCGGCAGTGACGCGCAAGGGCAGGTCGCGGGCGACATAGACCCAGTCGATCGGCGCCTGAGCGTCGGGGCGGCGGCGGCCATTGGCTTCATCGGCGTCCAGAGCCACGAAGCGGGGAACGGGGAGGCCGGAATGGGGACCCAAGACGGGATCTTCCGTCGCGCCCGCGCGGGATCCGCCGGCGAAGGCGACGATGAGAGCGCTTAATGCAAGAGCGGCGCGGCGCAGCATGGGTTCACCCCCTTAAAGAGGAAGGCCGCAGCCATGCCGACAAGGGGTGAAGGGGGGCTTAAGGGCGGCCGACAAAAGCGGCCGCGCGGGATAACGCGGGTCTGATTGCGCCTGTCGCCTTGCCGCATGTGCCCCCAAGTCCCGTGACTTCGGTCACAGCGACGGGGTCAAGGGGCGGGTAGGGTCCTCTTATCGAAACGCGGCGAGCAACCCCGCCCTGTGATGGAGAGACAGAAGATGCGCGTGCCCAACCAACCGACAATGAGCAAGACCACCCTGCGCTTGTACTCGCTGGTGGCCGCGTGCTTCGCCTACGCCGTCGTCGCCGCGCCGATCCTCAACCAAGCCACCCAGATCGTGGCCTAACGCCCCTGAGACCGGGGGTGGGGTGAAACAATCAGCCTCCCCACTTCACCTCGCCATAGCCCCCGGGACCCCTCTCACCACAAAGGAGAGGGGTTTCTCATATCTCACCAGGGCCGGTGCGCCCCCCGTCAAACGAGCTGACAATTCCCCCAAAAAAACGCACCCCTGTGCATCCATCCCGCCGGAGGCGTGCATCTCCTTAGCATAACCGGCCCCGAAAGGCGAAACAAAGCCAAGACGGGTTCGAAACAAAGCCAAACAACAAGGCGCAAGCAAAACATCCAAAGCGGTGAACGCCCAAGCTTTGCTCAGGAGACGACAATGCAAACCACAGACACCCTCGCTTTCAAAATCACAGCTTTCGCCGCCGCTATTCTGATCACGTTGACCGTGCTCGCTCCGGTCTTCGCCACAGCCGCCAAACTCGCCGCTTAAGCTGCCCTCCTAGGGCGTTTTCCGACCCTTTGGAACCGGCCGGAAACGTCGGAAAACGCCCAAGTGTTAATCCTTGACCACGTTGCGACGCTTTTGGCCGAGCCCGTATGGTCGCAACGTGGTCTAGGGGCGTTTTCCGACCCTTTGGAATCGACCGGAAACGTCGGAAAACGCCCAAGTGTTAATCCTTGACCACGTCGCGACGCTTCCGGCCGAGTACGTCAAAGGGCCCCTGATTTTCGGCCGCGGCCCCCCAAGGCCGCCAGCAGCCGCGGTCGGAAAGAGCCCGCCGCCCTTCAGTCGAAAGCCGAGGGGCGGCGGTGTCATCTTGACCCGCCGCCCCCGCCGCGCTTGAAACCGCACCAGTTGTGTGCCGCCTGCGCGAAGGAGCCTCTGATGGCTGAATGGACGATGCCCCAAGGAACCCTGATGCAGGGCAAGCGCGGTCTCATCATGGGCGTCGCCAACGACAAATCCATCGCCTGGGGCATCGCCTGCCAGCTGGCGGCGCAGGGCGCGGAACTCGCCTTCACCTATCAGGGCGAGGCCTTGGAAAAGCGCGTGCGCCCGTTGGTCGACACGATCGGCGCCAAGCAGGATTTAGTAATCCCCGCCGACGTCACCGACGACGCCAGCATGGACGCGGCCTTTGCAAAGCTTGAGAGCACGTGGGGCGCGATGGACTTCCTCGTCCACGCCATCGCCTACGCCGACAAGGACGCCCTGAAAGGCTCCTTCGTCGAGAACACCACCCGCGACGCCTTCGCCAAATCCATGGACATCAGCGCCTATTCCTTCGTGGACGTGGCCCGCCGCGGCGCGAAGCTGATGCCGAACGGCGGAGCGATGATCTCGCTCACCTATCAGGGCTCAGAGCGGGTGGTGCCCAACTACAATATGATGGGCGTGGCCAAAGCCGCCCTCGAAGCCGCCACGCGCTACATCGCCCGCGATTTGGGCCCCAAGGGCATCCGCGTGAACGCGGTCTCCCCCGGCCCGATGCGCACCCTCGCCATGGCCGGCATCTCCGGCGGCCGCGGCCTCATGACCGCGGCACGGGACTGGAGCCTCCTGAAGGAAGACACCTCGATGGAGGGCGTCGCCGGCTGCGCCTTGTGGCTGTTGTCCGATCTCGGCCGATCCGTCGCCGGCGAGGTCATCCACGTCGACGCGGGCTTCCACGTCGTCGGCGTCCCGGAGGGGTTGGAGAGCTAACCCGCCCCCGCCGCGTCCCCAACGGCGACCGGACCGCCCTCAAGCACCCGCGTTGTCACGCCGCCCCGCCAGTCCCGCGTAAGCGCCGCGCGCAGGCCCGGCCACTGCGCGTCCATGCGGCCGCAGGGGTCGGTCTCGCCCGTGATCTCCAACAGCACAGGCCCGATCCGCAGCCGCCCGCCAGGGCCCTGCGGATTGGCGACGCCGCGGACCAGGAAATTAGCCCGCCTCATTGTCCACTCCCGCGTCTCGCCCAAAAGCGTACAGGCCGCGAGCCAGTCCTCTTCAAAAAGCACCGTCACCTGACGCTTCCCCGGACTCCCCCGGAAATCCCCCTCAAGCCCCGCTTCCGGCGTCACGATAATACGGTCCGCCGTCAGCATCGGCTGACGCGGTTTCGGTTTCCAGGCGATGCCGACCAAGGACCCACTCATCGCAGGCGGGTATAGCCGCTTTCGCCTTTAGGACCAAACGCCGCGCGCGGCCCCGCCACATCGCAGCCCCGCACGCGTGGGGCTTAACTCAGAGCCATGACCGCTCCAGACCCTTGCGCCCCCACAGCCTGCGATCGCCTGTTCGAGGCCACCGCCCCCCGCTACACAAGCTATCCCCCCGCGCCGCACTTCCATGCGGGCGTCGATGGCGCCATGGCCCGCGCTTGGCTGAGCGCCTTGCCCGAGGAGACCGAGCTGTCGCTCTATCTCCATATCCCTTATTGCCGGTCAATCTGCTGGTATTGCGGCTGCCACACAGTCGCCGCCAAGCGCGATGAGCCTGTTTTCGCCTACGCTAAGACCCTGGCGCAAGAGATCGCGCTGGTGGCCGAGGCCACGCCCGCCCGATTGGTGCGCCAAATCCACTGGGGCGGCGGCACGCCCAACGCCCTGCCCCCGGAAGCCTTCCTCCGCCTCGTCGAAACCATGAGCGCGCATTTTGACCTCTCGGGCCTGCACGAACACGCCGTCGAGGTCGACCCTCGCACCCTCACCCAACGCCACGCCGAGGCATTCGCCATCGCCGGCGTGACCCGCGCCTCCTTCGGGGTGCAGGATCTGAACCGGCATGTGCAGCAAGCCATCGGCCGCGTGCAGCCCTTGGAGCAGGTGGCCGAAGCCTTCACGATGCTCCGCGCCGCGGGCGTGCCGCGCTTCAACGCCGACGTCATGTACGGCCTGCCAAAGCAATCCATCGCTGACGCCGTCCGCACCGCAGAGTTGGCCGCGAGCCTAGACCCCGATCGCCTCGCCGCCTTCGGCTACGCCCACGTTCCCTGGTTCAAGGTCCGCCAGCGCCTGATTGATGCCGACAGCCTCCCCGGGCCGCGGGAACGTCTCGCCCAGGCCGCAGCCATCCGCGATGCGCTGCTCTCTGCAGGCTATCAGGAGATCGGCTTTGATCACTATGCGAGGCCTGAAGACCCCCTCGCCGTCGCCGCCCGCGACGGCGGCCTCAAGCGCAACTTCCAGGGCTATGTCGATGACGCCGCCACAGCCCTCATCGGCCTCGGCGCCTCCGCCATTTCCGGCTTAGCGCAGGGCTATCTGCAAAACGCCGCCGACATCCCCGCCTGGGCTCGCGCCATCCAGGGCCGCGCCCTCGCCACATCGCGCGGCTTCGCCCTCAGCGAGGAAGACCGCCGCCGCCGCGCCCTTATCGAGCGCATCCTGTGTGATTTTGAGCTCGACATCACCGCCTTCGGCGGTTGGTCCGCCTTCGCCGACAGCCACGAGCCCCTCGCCGCCCTCAGCAAGGACGGCGTAGTCCGCCTTGACGGTGATCGCCTGACCGTCACCGAAGCCGGCAAGCCCTTCGTACGCCTCGTCGCTCAGGCTTTCGACGCCTACCGCGACACAGGCTCCGGGCGCCATTCGAAGGCTGTGTAACTTGCCGCCCCGGCCCCGCCATGCCATCCACAAGCCCGATGGTGCGGTGGGTTCCCTTTCTGCTTGTTTCGGTCGCGACGGCGGCCCCCGCCGCGGCGCAGCCGAACAACGAGCAGGGGTTCTGGCCCCAGAGCGGCGCGGTCAGCTTCGTCACTGAAAACGACGCCTTCGCCGACGGCAACGACCGCAACTACACGAGCGGCGTTCTCGCAAGCGTCCTCGTCGAGCACGCCGCCGCCCCCGCCTGGCTGCAATGGCTCGGCCGCGAGCCGGCGGCATTGCTCAATCTCGAGCCGCAAAGCGTCGGCTTCGCCATCGGCCACACCCTCTACACTCCTGAAGACCTCACCGCTGAAGTCGCGCCCCCCGATCAGCACCCCTATGCCGGATGGGCCTACGCGACGCTCTCGCTCTTCGCCCAGCGCGGCGACAACCGCCTCGATCAGGCCGATCTGACTGTGGGCGTGGTTGGTCCTCTCGCCGGCGGCGAGTGGGTGCAGACCGAATGGCACGACATGCTGCGCGCGGTGGAGCCCCGGGGCTGGGACGCCCAGCTGCACAACGAGCTCGCTTTCGCCATGGACTATGAGCGCCGTTATCGTAATCGTCTGTGTCCAGAGCAATGGACCATCGGCTGCGATTGGGTGCCGAGCGTCGGCGCCGCCTTGGGCACCTTGCGCACCGAAGCCCGCATCGGCGTCACTTTCCGTGTCGGTGGCGGGCTGGAGAACGATTTCGGCCCGCCGCGCATTCGCCCAGCGCTGGCCGGCGGCGGCCTGACCGTGGAGCAGCCTGGCGCGCGGGTCTATGGCTTTGCCGGCGTCTATGGCCGCGCTGTTGGGCGAAACCTGTTTTTGGACGGCAACACCTTTGAAGACGGCCCGAGCGTGGAGCGCAAACCTTTGGTCGGCGAAGTGCAGGCGGGCCTCGTGCTGCAGTTCCGCGGCCTGCAGTTCAGCTACACTTTTGTGCGCCGGACGGAAGAGTTCCAAACCCAGACCGAGCCGCAGCAGTTCGGCGCCTTTGCGATCGCGCATCGTTGGTGAGCGCACGCCCCTCAACCCCTTTATCCCGTGACGGCGGTCACAGCGACAGAGTGAAGGAGCGGGTAGGGTTTTTTCATCGAAACGCGGCGAGCAACGCCGCCCAGTGATGGAGAGACAGAAAATGCGCGTGCCCAACCAACCCGCAATGAGCAAGACCACCCTGCGCTTGTTCTCCTTGGTGGCCGCGTGCTTCGCCTACGCCGTCGTCGCCGCACCGACCCTCAACCAAGCCGCCCTGATCGTGGCGTAAGGCTGCTTTCCATCCGCGGGGCGCGGGCTTCAGCCCGAACCCAGAGCCCAAAAGCCCCCTTTGGACGACGCGCCGCAGGCTTCGCCCCCCCCGTTCACCCCGTACCCGGTCACCCTGTACCCGGTCACCCACAACAAAACCCCCCTCTCCCGGAAAGGAGGGGGGGCTCTGCATTCATACCTCAGGCACAATGATCAATCATCATCCCGCCGCGGACGACGACCGCGATCGCCGCGATCCCCGCGATCCCGCCGCGGCCGATCCCCGCCCTGCGGACCATCGTCGGTGACGCCTTCGATCTCTTCGCCGGTCTCTTGGTTCACCGCCTTCATCGACAGCCGCACCTTGCCGCGATCGTCAAAGCCCAGAAGCTTGACCTTCACCTTCTGGCCTTCCTTGACGACGTCGCTGGGCTGGTTCACCCGCTCCGCCGCCAGCTGCGACACGTGCACCAGACCATCCTTCGCGCCGAAGAAGTTCACGAACGCGCCGAACTCCATCACCTTCACGACCGTGCCTTCATAGATCGCGCCGACTTCCGGCTCGCTCGTCAGGCTCTTGATCCACTTGATGGCCGCCTCGATGTTGTCCTGGCTCGGCGAGGCCACCCGCACGGTCCCATCGTCGTTGATGTCGACCTTGGTCTGGGTCTTCTCGGTGATTTCCCGGATCGTCTTGCCGCCCGAACCGATCACTTCCCGGATCTTGTCGGTGGGAATCGAGATCTGGACGACCTTGGGCGCTGAAGCCCCGAGCTCGCCCCGCGGCGCGCTCAGCGCCTTGTTCATCTCGCCCAGAATGTGCATCCGCGCGCCGTGCGCCCGATCGAGCGCCACGCGCATGATCTCTTCGGTGATCCCGGCGACCTTGATGTCCATCTGCAGCGCCGTGACGCCGACTTCGGTGCCCGCCACCTTGAAGTCCATGTCGCCCAGATGGTCCTCGTCGCCGAGAATATCGGTCAGCACTTCAAAGCCGTAGTCTTCCAGGATCAGACCCATCGCCACGCCCGCCACCGGCCGGGCGATCGGCGCGCCTGCATCCATCAGCGCGAGCGACGAACCGCACACCGTCGCCATCGACGAGGAGCCGTTGCTCTCGGTGATCTCCGACACCAGACGCACCGTGTACGGGAACTGCTCCTGCGGCGGCAGCACCGCCTGCATGGCCCGGTAGGCGAGCTTGCCGTGGCCGATTTCGCGACGGCCCGGGCTGCCCATGCGCCCCGTTTCCCCGACCGAGTAAGGGGGGAAGTTGTAGTGCAGCATGAAGCGCTCTTTGGTCGTGCCGCCGAGACTGTCGATATACTGCTCGTCTTCGCCGGTCCCGAGCGTCGCCACGACCAGCGCCTGGGTTTCCCCGCGGGTGAACAGCGCCGAGCCGTGCGTCCGCGGCAGGCAGCCCACTTCCGACACGATCTGGCGGACCTTATCCACTGGGCGGCCGTCGATGCGGGCCTTATCTTTCACAACCCGCGAGCGGACGATGTCGCTTTCGACGTCTTTGAAGGCCTCCTTGAACACGTTCGGCTCAAGCCCGTCGGGCTTGGCTTCCGACTTCACCAGCGCTTCCGCCGCCTTCTTCCGGGCCGCGTCCACCGCATCGCGACGCGCTTCCTTTTTCACGATCGAATAGGCGGCGCGGAGATCATCCCCGACCTGCCCGGTGATCTGCGCTTTGATCGGCTTGATGTCCTTGGCTTCGAAGTTCCAGGGCTCCTTCGCGGCCTTTTCCGCAAGCTCAATGATCGCGTCGATCACCGGCTGGAAGCCCTTATGGCCGTGCATGACGGCGCTGAGCATTTCGGCTTCGGTCAGCTCTTTTGCTTCCGATTCCACCATCATCACCGCTTCCGCGGTGCCCGCGATCACGAGGTCGAGCTTGCTCGACTTCATCTGTTCGATCGTCGGGTTCAACACCGGGCGGCCATCAATCCAGCCGACCCGCGCCCCGCCGATCGGGCCCATGAACGGCACGCCGGACAGCGTCAGTGCGGCGGACGCCGCCACCATCGCCAGCACGTCGCTTTCGGTCTCATTGTCCCACGACAGGACGGTCACGATGACCTGCACCTCGTTTTTGAAGCCGTCGACGAACAGCGGCCGGATCGGCCGGTCGATCAGGCGCGAGATCAAGGTTTCGCGCTCCGTCGGGCGACCTTCCCGCTTGAAGTAGCCGCCTGGGATGCGCCCCGAGGCGAAGGCCTTTTCCTGATAGTTCACGGTGAGCGGGAAGAAGTCTTGGCCCGGCTTCGGCTCTTTCGCCGCCACCACGGTGGCAAGCAGCGCGGTTTCGCCGTGGGTGGCGTAAACTGACCCGTCCGCCTGCCGCGCCATGCGGCCGGTCTCGAGCGTAAGCTTACGCCCCGCCCAATCAATGCTGACGGACTGAATATCAAACATAGATGTCATGGGGTTCTCTCCAGGCGAGCGAGCCCCAATGCTCGGCCGCCGCGGTCGTACAGCCTTCCCAAAAACACCGACAAAGCCCGGTGGCCGAATGGCTCCCGCGGGCTTGTGGCGACGGATGGCCCCTGGCGCTCAAGGAGGAGCGGCGAGCGGAGCCCAGAATCGGCAAGAGCCGCCCGGGGGAAGGTCCGGGCGGCGCTTTGGCGCCGAAAGCAGTTAACGGCGCAGACCCAGGCGTTCGATCAGGCTCTGATAGCGGCCCTGGTCCACGCGCTTCAGGTAATCCAGAAGCTGACGCCGCTGCGAAACCATTTTCAGAAGGCCGCGGCGGCTGTGGTTGTCTTTTTTGTGGGACTTGAAGTGTTCTGTAAGGTTGGTGATCCGCTCAGAGAGGATCGCCACCTGAACTTCCGGCGAACCGGTATCCCCCGCGGTCGTCGCAAAATCGTTCACGAGCGCAGCTTTGCGCTCGGCCGTAATCGACATCGTGTGCTCCTTTAGTGTTTAGGCGCCCTGGGGCGCATCGTGGACATGAAACACCCGCGTCGGCTTGAACTGCCCCGCGCGGACGTCGCCCAGCGCAACCACCTTGCCCGCATGCACCGCCATGGCAGCCCGCGAGGCGTCTTGGCCTGCGATCGTGCGAGGACGGAACAGCGGCTTCAGTCGTTCCACCACTTGGGGCAGAAGGACAATCGGGCGGCCTTGCCGAAGCTTGAACGCATCCTCATCGTTTATGGCCAGCGCCGGGATGTCGGCCAGCGCGGTCTCTACGGGAGAAAGGCGTTCGAACGCAGCGTCCTTATGGCTCAAATCCACGAGCACGTCGAGGGGGGTCGCTGCTTCGACCTTGAATGGGCCGACCTGGGTCCGCCGCAGCCGCCCCACATGCGCTTCCGCGCCAAGCGCTTCGGCCAAGTCCCGGACCAGAGCCCGCACATAAAACCCTTTGCCGCAGCGGATCGACAGCGTCGCCATATCCGCCGCCGTCGACGCCAGCGCCGCTTCATGCAGCACCACCGGCCGCGGCTTCAGCGCCACCGTTTCCCCGGCTCGGGCGAGGTCATAGGCCCGCTCACCGTCAACCTTAATGGCCGAGAACAGCGGCGGGGTCTGCTCAATCTCCCCCACAAACCGGGCCAGCGCTGCGCGGATCGCTTCTGCCCCAGGCCGCACCGCGCTCCGCGCCGTCACAGCCCCTTCCCGGTCCAACGTGTCGGTCGACACGCCCCACACGATATCGAACGTATAGGCCTTGTCCGCCTCCATCAGCCACGGGACGGTCTTTGTCGCCTCCCCCAAGGCGATCGGCAGAACGCCCGAGGCGAGCGGGTCAAGCGTCCCCGCATGCCCGGCTTTGTTCGCGTTGAAAATCCGCCGCACCTTGGCGACGGCGTCGGTGGAGGTCACGTCTTCCGGCTTGTCGAGGGCCACCCACCCATCGACGTCCAAGCCCTTTTTCCGGCGGCCCATACCCGCTCCCTTTATTGGTCGTCTTCAGAGCCCTTCGGCCGGTTCAGATCCCGCGCCACGTCCGGGCTCCGCAACAAGGCGTCGATGGCGCTCGCCTCATCATAGGAGCCGTCCGCCACGAAATGCAGCTGTGGCGTGAATTTAAGGTCCACCGCCCGGCTCAGCCGCCCGCGCAGAAACCCGGCGCACCGGCCCAGGCCCCGCACCAAAGGCGCGCTGTCGCCCCCGCCGAGCGGCGCCACAAACACCGTCATATGCTTCAGATCAGGCGAAGCGCGCACCTCGCCCACTGTAATCGACGCCCCCACAAGATCGGGGTCCCGCAGCTCCTCCCGCGCCAAGATGTCCACCAGCGCGTGCCGCACCAACTCCCCCGCCCGCAGCTGCCGTTGCGAAGGCCCCAAAGCCGCGCTCGATTTCTGTCCCCGCCGGTTCATGGCGCTTCTCCTTTACGCGCCGCGCGCCACAGAACCGTGGCCCGGTCGCCGAACGCCTTCATGCTCGCCTCGTCCCGGAACGCCCGGGCCGGCAGAGCCACCGCCGCGGCCTCATCCGTATAAAGCAGCACAAACGCAGGGCTCACCCGCACCGCCCGCACCGCTTCCCACATCAACCGCGTCGCCGCCGCTTCCGACCGGATCGTCACCCCATCGGCATCCGCCTCCAGCTGAAACGGCCGCAGAAACGCGCCATTGTCGGCGATCTGCCGGCGATAAGCGAAGCGCTGCGCCAGCGCCGTCGCCCCCATCGCGGCGCCTAACGCCGCCGTGCACACAAGGCCAATCTGCGCCCCCTCGCCAAATCCGAACGCGTGTGAAAGCCCAAGCCCCAAAGCAGCCCCGATCGCCCCCGCCACCGCAGGCGCCACCGCGACCACCGTCCGCCATGGCCCCATCGCGTGCCCGTACAGCTCCGCCGCCAGCAGCCCGAAATCGGCCTCGGTCAGCCGCCCCGACACACGAAGCGCCACGGGCGTCGCCGCCGAACGCGTCGGCGTCGCAGAGGGCGGGGTGTCTTGGGTCACTGGGCCTGGAACCTGAGCACCCGGCAAAAGCCGGGATCCCCGCTTAGCGAACCGGGGGCCACGTCCCCGAGGAAAGACACGATCCGCAGCACCCGCGCGCCGTCGGCCTCCGAAAACTCCACAATCGCCACATGCGTCGTCGGCAACCCGCCGCACAGTCCGCCCCGGGCGCTGGAGCCCACAAGCTCATCCTCCACACGATAGACGAAAACATCCGTCCGCGGATCAGCCCCTAAAAGGCCTGCGAAACTGGCGCCCCCCGCCCCGCTCGGATCATCCGGCGCATAGATCGTCACAGGCTCGAGCCGCGTCGTGATCCCATTGGCGAACGCGAGAGAAATCGGTCGGCCGACGCCTGGGATCATGTCGCCGCGATTGATCCGCAGCCGTCCGACGACCTCCGCCGTTGCATCGTCCGCCACGGTCCACAGCGTCCGCATCTCCCCTGGCGCGGTCTGCCGCCGCGCCGCCTCCCCCTGCACGGCGTCGGTTGGACGCACGGCTTCGACGGCGCCTTGCGCGGCCTGCTGCAGGAAAGGAATACCGTCGCAGGCGCCGACGGCGCTCGCAGCCCAAAAGGCCGCCGCCGTCAGCGCCCCGCGCTTAAAGCGAGCGCTGCACCACATCAACATTGAAGCACTCGATGACATCGCCGACCTTGAGGTCCTGGAACGAACCGAAGCTCATCCCGCACTCCTGGCCGGAGAACACCTCGTTCACCTCGTCCTTGAAGCGCTTGAGCGTATTGAGCACGCCCATCTCCTGGATGACCACATTGTCGCGCAGGATCCGCACCTTCGCGCCCTTTCGGACGACGCCCTCGGTGACCCGGCAACCCGCCACCCGGCCGACTTTGGCGATCTGGAAAGTCTCCAGAACCTCGGCGTTGCCCAGGAAGGTTTCCCGCGTGATCGGGGCCAGCATCCCGGACATGACGCCTTTGATGTCGTCGATCAGCTCATAGATAATCGCGTAGTAGCGAATTTCGACGCCCTCGCGCTCGGCCAGCTCCCGCGCCTCTTTCGAGGCCCGAACATTGAACCCGATCAGCGGCGCGCCGGAAGCCTTGGCGAGCGTGACGTCGGCTTCCGAGATCGCCCCCACCGCCGCCTGCAGGATGCGCACCCGCACCTCGTCCGTCCCCAGCTTTTCGAGCGCCCCTTGGATCGCCTCCGCCGAGCCCTGCACGTCGGCCTTGATGACCACGGGCAGTTCCTTGGCGTTCGAATCCTTGATCCGGGCCATCATCTGCTCAAGCGAGGTTTTCTGACCGCCGCCCGCCGGCCGGTTCCGCCGCGTCCGCTGGCGATACTCCGCCACTTCCCGCGCCCGGCTTTCGCTATCGACCACCACGATCTGGTCGCCCGGATCCGGCGCTCCATCAAGACCCATAATCTCAACCGGCACCGCAGGTCCCGCCTGCGTCACCTGTTGGCCGTGCTCGTTGATCAGCGCCCGCACGCGGCCCCACTGGCCGCCGGCCACGACGATGTCGCCGCGCTTCAACGTCCCGCGCCGAACCAGCGCCGTCGCCACCGGACCCCTGCCCTTTTCGAGCTTGGATTCAACGACGATACCCTCGCCCGGCCGATCCGGGTTGGCCCGCAGCTGCAGCACTTCCGCCTGCAGAAGGATCGCCTCAATCAGCTTGTCGAGACCGGTCTTCTTCAACGCAGACACCTGCACCGCCAGCGTATCGCCGCCAACGGCTTCGGTGATGACTTCGTACTGCAGAAGCTCGTTCAGCACCTTTTGCGGATCAGAGCCCGGCTTATCGACCTTGTTCACCGCCACGATGATCGGCACGCCCGCCGCTCGGGCATGGCTGATCGCCTCCACGGTCTGCGGCATGACGCCGTCATCCGCGGCCACGACGAGCACGACGATGTCGGTCACCTGCGCCCCGCGCGACCGCATCGCGCTGAATGCCGCGTGGCCCGGCGTGTCAAGAAACGTCACGCTCTCCCCGCTCGGCAGCCGCGCTTGATAAGCGCCGATATGCTGGGTGATGCCGCCCGCTTCCCCGGCCGCCACATTGGCCTGGCGCAACGCGTCGAGCAGCGAGGTTTTGCCGTGGTCGACGTGGCCCATGATGGTCACGATCGGCGCCCGCGGTTTCATCGCGGCGTCGTCGTCTGCTTCCCCTTCGAGACCCACCTCGACGTCCCCTTCGGAGACGCGCTTCACCTGGTGGCCGAACTCCGTCGCAATCAGCTCCGCTGTATCAGCGTCGAGCTCGTCGGAGAGCTTGGCCATCTGGCCTTGCTTCATCAGATAGGAGATCACGTCCTTGGCCCGCGACGCCATCCGGTTCGCAAGCTCCTGGACGGTGATGATCTCCGGGATGATCACTTCCCGGACAATCGATTCCTTCGCCCCGCCCTGCTTGGCGCGGCGCTCTTTTTCCTTCATCTGCGCCCGACGGAACGCCGCCAGCGACCGCACGCGCTCATCGTCGCCCTCGTTCAGACGCTCAACCATCTCAAGCGTCAGCTTGCCTTCGCGGCGTCGCGGCTCGCCCTTTTTCACAGGCTTCGCCGCCGGGGCCGGGGTCAAGGGCCGCCGGGCCGACTTCAACCGACCGCCTAGCTCGCTGAGGATATCGCCGCTCTGCTCTTGCGCCGCGCCCGAGCCCGCACCCGAGCCCACGCTCGCCGCCGCCGGGGCCGCCGCTGGAGCAGGAGCCCCGCCGGTCCGGGCCGCCTTCGCCGCTTCCGCCGCGCGTTCGCGCCGCTGCTCCAGCTCCGCCGCTTCTTCTTCAGCCCGACGCCGCGCGTCGGCCGCAGCCAGGGCTGCTTCTTCCTCTTCGAGCTTGCGCCGCTGGGCATGTTCCAAAGCCCGCCGCTTCTCTTCTTCCGCCCGCAGCCGATCCTCGCGTTCTTTCCGATCCGCAAGGGCCCGTTCGACGGCTTCGTTCCGCCGCCGGGACTCTTCATCGCTGAACGACGCGGTTTTGTTTGGGGAAGGCGCAGGCCCCGCCGCGGCCGGGGCCGGAGCCGCAGCCCGCCGCGGCGGCGCAGCCGCAGGGGCCGACGATGCCGCCGCAGGCGGAGCCTTCGGGGCCAGGGGTGGAGCCGCAGGAGCCGCCCCGCCTCCCGGCGGCCGGGTGATCGTGCGCTTCTCCCGCACCTCCACCGTCACTGTGTTCGACCGCCCGTGCGAAAAGCTTTGCCGCACCGTCCCGCTCGTCGTGGTGCGGGAAAGCGTCAGCGGCTTGCGGCCGCTGGCCGGGGTTTCTTTCTGTTCGTTACCGTCGGTCATGTGTCTCGTCAGATACGCGTCAAACTCAATAAGGCCAACGACGCAAGGCCGCTGGCCGCTCACTCATTCGCCCGGTTGGATCCAGTCCACAGGCCCCCAATCCGCAGGCGCCATGGCGCGAAAGCCGGCCAGACGGTCAAGATCGACCGCCAGCCGCCGCGCCAGCCGCTCTTGGAGCAGACAGCCGTGTACCACACGATCACGTCCCAGCGCCACGCCCAATTCTGCGCTGCTGAAACAACCGACCACCCGCAACCCGGCGCGCCTTGCGGGTCCCATAATCTTATCGCGACCATCCGCCGCCCCGTCGGCGGCCTCGATCAGCAGATGCGCCTTCCCTGCGCTCACCGCGGCGCTGACGCCCTCAAACCCGAGCGCCAAAGCGCCGGCTTTCCGCGCCAACCCCAGATGGTCCAAGCAGCGCCGCGCCAAGGCGGCTTCGATCTGGTCGCTTAAATCAGGTGAGGCCTTCACCGCGGTTTTCAACCCGCGGGCGAACCCGCCCTTCTTGGACGCAAGCGTCACCGCCTCCCGCGTCGCCGTCACCCATACCCCCCGGCCCGGCAGCTTGGCGGCTACATCCGGCACAAGTCCCTGTGGCCCCAGCGCCAGCCGCACCAGGCGATCCTCGCTTAGCCCCGCCCCGGTCGCCACGCACCGCCGTTCCCGCCGCCCTAAGGGCGCGGCGGGTTCAGCGTCGGCGTCAGGGACCGGATCAGAGCTCAGGGCTTGTCCTCTTCCACAGCCTGCAACGCGGCCAAGGCCTCAGGATCTTCCACGGCGTAGGCCTCATCGGCATAGGCTTCGGCAAGGTCTTCCTCGCCTTCCGCCGCTTCCGCCTCGGGCTCTTCCGGCGCATCGATCCATCCCGCCGTGATCCGCGCCTGCAGGATCAGGGCGTCAGCCTGCTCCTGGCTCAGGCTCATGCTTTCGAGGATCCCTGGCACGCGCACCCGCTCGCCGTTCTTCGTCTCGAAATAACCGCGCAAATCATCGGCCACCAGACCCGCAAAATCATCGAGCGTCGTCACGCCCGCTTCCCCGAGCGCGATGCCCATCAGCGAGGTCATCCCCGGCACCGCCATGAGCGCATCTTCAACGCCCAGCGCGATCCGCTTGGCGTTCTGCTCCTGCGCTTGCTTATCGAGGAACTCCGCCGCCCGCGCCTGCAGCTCTTCGGCGATCTCTTCGTTAAGGCCCTCGATGTAAGCGAGCTCCTGCAGGTCGACATAAGCGATGTCTTCCACCGACTCAAAGCCCTCAGACGCCAGAAGCTGGGCGAACATCTCGTCCACCTCGAGCGCTTGGATAAACAGCGCCGTCCGCTCCGCGAACTCCTTCTGCCGCCGCTCGCTCTCTTGGCTCTCGGTCAGAATGTCGATCTGCCAGCCAGTGAGTTGCGAGGCGAGCCGCACGTTCTGCCCCCGCCGGCCGATGGCGAGCGACAGCTGGCTTTCCGCCACCACAACCTCAACCCGACCCTCGTCGGGGTCCATGACCACCTTCGACACTTCCGCCGGCTGCAGCGCGTTGACGATAAAAGTCGCCTGATCCGGGCTCCACGGGATGATGTCGATCTTCTCGCCCTGCAGCTCGCCGACCACTGCCTGCACGCGCGCCCCGCGCATACCGACGCAAGCCCCCACGGGATCGATGCTGCTGTCGTGGCTCATCACCGCGATCTTCGCCCGGCTCCCGGGATCCCGCGCGGCGTGGCGGATTTCGATCACGCCTTCGTACACTTCCGGCACTTCCTGCGCGAACAGGCGCACCATGAACTCCGGCTTCGCGCGCGAGAGGAAAATCTGCGGCCCCTTCGCTTCCCGGCGCACGTCGAAAATATAGGCCCGCACTCGGTCGCCCTGCGCCAAGTTCTCCCGCGGGATGCTCTCGTTGCGCCGGATAATCCCTTCGGCCTTGCCGAGATCGACGATCGTGTTGCCATATTCGACGCGCTTGACGACGCCGTTGATGATTTCCCCCACCCGGTCCTTGTATTCAAGATACTGCCGTTCACGCTCGGCTTCCCGAACCTCGTGGTTGATGACCTGCTTGGCCGTCTGCGCCGCCACCCTGCCGAACTCCATCGGCGGCAACACTTCTTCATAGACTTTGCCGACATGCGCCGCCGCGTCCCGCTTCTGGGCATCGGCAAGCGTCAAATCCGTCGCCGGATTGAAAGCCCGCGCTTCCATTTCCAGCATCGCGTCATCAACCACGGTCAGGCACCGCGTCAGGGTCATTTCCCCGGTCTTCGCGTCGATCTTGGCGCGGATGTCGTGCTCGCTGCCGTAGCGAGAGCGCGCCGCCTTTTGCAGGGCGTGCTCCATCGCCGTGATGACGAGGTCTTTTTCGATGCTTTTTTCCCGCGCGACCGCATCGGCGATTTGCAGGATCTCAAGCCGGTTGGCGGACACAGCGGTGCTCATGACGGTTTCGTCCTCTTCTTTTTCTCTTCTTTAATGGCCTTTTCCTCGGCCTCTTCCGCCGCCTTGGCGCGGCGCAAATCGTCTTCAATGAGCTTGTCGGTCAGCACGAGCCGGGCTTCCGTGAGCGCCGAGAACGGCAGGCTCACCTCCCCATCCTGCGTCGCAAGCCGCACTTGTCCCCCAAAGGCGCCGGCGATCTCGCCGCGAAAGCGCTTGCGGCCGTCGATCAGGGCGGCGGTTTCCAGCTTCGCCTCGTGGCCGATGAAGCGGGCGAAATCCTCTTCCCGCACCAAAGGCCGGTCAATGCCCGGCGAGCTGATCTCCAGGGCGTACTCGCCCTGGATCGGGTCTTTCTCGTCAAACAGGGCCGACAGGGTGCGGGAGATGCGCTCGCAGTCGGTGATCTCCATCAGCCCGTCTTCTTCGCGCTCCGCCATGACCTGCAGCGTCTTGCGCTTCAGCCCCATGAGCCGGATCCGCACGATCCGGTAGCCGAGATCGGCGCACACCGGCTCGATCAGGGCCATGAGCTTGTCTTCCAACGGATTGAGCGTCCTCACAGGACCTCCAGAAAACCAAAAGCGGCGGCCCCCGAGGAGCCGCCGCTGAACCCCTCATCGAGGGGCAGCCAGCGATGTCGACCGTCGTATAGCGCGGGCGCGAGAGCTTGTCACCTCCCCTGCAAACGAACGCCTCGGCTCCGGCGGCCGACGGCATAAACCGGCGCCGCGGCGCCCCCCCTGCCAAGCGTTCAGGCTCAATCCAAGCACATGCGCCTCGCGGACAAAGAAACGAGCTGCGCGAGCAAAGCGGCCGTTGTCCACATTGCCTGAACCCAAGTCTCGGCTTCCGGAGCGATCTGAATAAATCCAGCGGCCTGACCGATAAAATCAGCCGCGATCATCATGCCCTCCCTTGCAGGATGATCTTAACGTTAAAATTCTCTCAATTGGGGAGATTGCTTATCGTAATTCGTTGGGACAAGCGAAGAATTCCTTACACGGACGATTTCCGCTCAAACCGCAAAAACACCGGCTTTAAGTCCCCCAGCCCCTTGGCCTCATACCGCGTGGTCACATGCCCATCCCAGGGGTTGCGCCAATCGGCCGCTTCCTCCGCCGACCACACAAACCGGTCATCGCGGCTGAAAGCCTCCAGCGTCCAAGCCGCATAGTTGGCCCAGTCGGTGGCGAACCGCACCTCCCCCCCCGGCTTCACCACCCGCGCAAGCTCCGCCACGAAATCGGGCTGAATGAGCCGCCGTTTATGGTGCTTTGTCTTCGGCCAGGGGTCGGGGAAGAGGATAAAGACCAGGTCCAAAGCCCGCTCCGGCAGCTGACCTAACACATCCCGCGCGTCCCCCAGGTGCAGCCGCACATTCTGGAGACCCCCCTCCTCGATGTGGCGAAGGCAGCTCCCCATCCCGTTCAGAAACGGCTCCACCCCGATAAAGCCCCATCCCGGATACGCCGCCGCCTGCGCCGCCAAATGCTCCCCGCCGCCGAACCCGATCTCCACAACCACTCGTTCAGCCTCCGGAAACAAGGTGCGCGGATCGATCGGCTCGGCCACATCCACGGCCAAATGCGGCAGCAGGGTATGAATCAGCCCTTGCTGACGCGGTTTTAACGTCCGGGCTTTGATCCGCCCGAATGAGCGCAGAGGACGAACGACAGGCGAAGAAGGATCGGTCATGGCGGAGCCACAGAAAGCAGCACGGATGCGTGCCCCAAGCCCGGCTCTCTTCCCTTACGGTGAAGAAAAAGGGAATGTGGCCGCTGCATGATCACGCTGGATGCGCTCCCTTTCGGGCTAGACCCCCAGCTTTTGGCTGTTTTCGCCCTCTTTGCTGGAGTGGGCTTTCTCGCCCAGGTCATCGACGGCGCTTTGGGCATGGCTTACGGCGTGATCTCGTCCACGGTTCTGCTCGCCTTCGGTGTTCCCCCGGCCATGGCCTCCGCCAGCGTCCACGCCGCTGAGATGGCCACCACCGGCGTTTCCGGCATCAGCCACATCAGCCATAGGAACGTGAACTGGAAGGCCTTCGCCTTCCTGGCCCCCACCGGGATGATCGGCGGCGCCGCAGGCGCCTATCTCCTCACCGGCATCGACGGCGACGCCATACGCCCCTTCGTCATCGCCTATCTGGCCCTGATTGGGCTCTACATCCTGTTTCAGGTGTTTCGCCCCTTCCCCCGCAAGCCGATCCCTGTGCGCCTCACCCCGCCTTTGGGCTTGGTCGGCGGCTTTCTGGACGCCATCGGCGGCGGCGGCTGGGGACCGATGGTCACCTCAAGCCTCATCGGCGCCGGCGCCGCTCCCCGCCATGTCATCGGCACGGTGAACACCGCCGAGTTCTTTGTGACGACAGCAATTTCCGCCGCCTTCGTCACAGCGCTCCTCACAGGCCATTGGGAGGAAGCGGGCCTGTTGACCGATTATGTCCCCGCCGTCGCCGGCCTCATTATCGGCGGGCTCTGCGCCGCGCCTTTGGCGGGCTGGGTGGTGAAGATCGCCCCCGCCCGCGGGTTGACCGCCGCCGTCGGCGTGCTGGTGGTGGGCCTGTCGATCTGGCAAGGCCTGCAGTTGTGGGCGTGAGCGCGCGGAACGCATCTCCCCCCGTCCACGCTGGGACTGACCCAAAGGGCCGAGAAGGACAAGTCAGAGAATAAACCGGCTCAAATCCGCGTTCTGCGCCAGCGCCCCGACCTTTTCCCGCACATCCGCCGCGGTGATCGTCACCGCCGAGCCGCTCCGATCCGGCGCGGTGAAGCTGATCTCATCCAAGAGCCGTTCCAACACCGTCGCCAGCCGCCGGGCGCCGATATTCTCAACGCTCGCATTCACCGCCGCCGCCAGCGCCGCGATCTCCCCGATCGCCGCATCCTCAAAGCTTAACGCTACCCCTTCGGTGCCGAGCAGCGCCACATATTGCTTGATGAGGCTCACTTCCGGCTCGGTGAGGATGCGCCGGAAATCCGCTTCCGTCAGCGCCTTCAGCTCCACCCGGATCGGCAAACGCCCCTGCAGTTCCGGCAACAAATCCGACGGCTTCGCCACGTGGAAAGCGCCCGACGCGATGAACAACACATGGTCGGTCTTCACCGGCCCATACTTCGTCGAAACCGTAGTCCCCTCGATCAGCGGCAGCAGATCCCGCTGCACCCCTTCCCGGCTGACGTCCCCGCCGACGCGATCCGACCGTGACGCCACCTTGTCGATTTCGTCGATGAAGACGATCCCGTCCTCCGCCGTCAGCCGCAGCGCCTCTTTGGTGATCTGGTCCTGATCGAGAAGCTTCTCACTCTCTTCCGCCAAAAGCGGCTCATACGCTTCCGCCACCGTCATCCGCACCCGCTTCGTGCGGCCGCCAAAAGCCTTCGAGAACATATCCTGCAGGTTCATGATCCCGACCCCGCCCGGTTGGCCGGGAATATCCATCATCGGCATCGGACTGGACTGATCGGCGAGATCAACCTCCACCGCGCTGTCCGCCAGCAACCCGTCCCGCAGCTTCTTCCGGAAGCTCTCCCGCGTTGTGGCCGATGATGAAGGCCCCACGAGCGCATCCAACACCCGCTCTTCCGCCGCGGCTTCCGCCCGCGCCCGCACCTCTTTCCGCCGCCCCTCTTTCACAAGCCCGATGGCGACCTCCATGAGATCTCGCATGATCTGATCGACGTCGCGGCCGACATAGCCGACCTCGGTGAACTTCGTCGCCTCGACCTTGAGAAACGGCGCGCCGGCAAGCTTCGCCAAGCGCCGGGCGATCTCGGTTTTGCCCACCCCCGTCGGCCCGATCATCAAAATATTCTTGGGCGTCACTTCTTCGCGCAAGCCCTCCGGCAGCTGCTTGCGCCGCCAGCGGTTGCGAAGGGCGATGGCGACGGCGCGCTTGGCGTCGTCCTGGCCGACGATGAAGCGATCCAGCTCAGAGACGATTTCACGGGGAGAGAAGGGGATCATGCATAGTCAGATAGGCGCGCGCCGGCTCCCGTGCGAGGGGGCGTGCTCAGCCTTCGAGCGCCGCCACCATCCGCGCCAGCGGATGCCCCGCGAGCGCGGCGTCGCGGGTAAGGAGCCACAAGCTCTCTCCCTGGGATTGGGCGAGCAGGATCTCGTCGAACGGATCCTTATGCCCGATGGGCACACGAAGGGTCGCCGCGGCATGATGGGCGTAGAGGGGAAGCAGAGCCAAGCCGCCCGTTGTGAGGGCCTGCAACAAAGCCGCAGGGTCGATCGGCCCAGCCCGGTCGCCCGAAGGATGCCGCGCCGCCCATTTCAGGCGAATCTCCCAGATCGACACCGCGCTCACCAGAAACGTGGCCGCCGCCGTCTCAAAGAAGCGCCGCTCCTGCGGATTCAAGTCACTCCACGCCGCCCCCAGCGCATAGCCATAATGTGTGTCCAGCAAAAGCTTCACGGATAAAGACCCAGGACCTCGCGGCTCAAGGCCGGATCGTCGAAATCCGCCGGCCACCTGTCCTGATCCACTGCAAGCCCCATCGCCGCCCTTGCAGCCCCCAGTCTCGCAAAGTCAATGGCCCCAGACTTGGGCTGCGCGACCGCAATGAGCGCCTCCCGCGCAAGGGCCTCAACCGAAGTGCCCCGGGCCTTGGCGAGCCGCCGCAGGCCTTCGTGCGCCGCGTCAGGCAAATTGCGGATGGCAATCGCGCTCATGGAGTGGGCGATATTATTGATATCGCCCTTTTAAATCGGAACGCCCCCTCCCGCCCCCGCGTTCGCCCGGCATGACCAATCTCACCGACACCGAGGTTCTCGAAGACGACCCCGCCGACGTTCGCCATGCCTTCGAACGCCTCGTCAACATGACCCCTGACGAGCTGGAGGCTTGGCTGGCTGCCAAGCAATCCCAGGCCGTCGGCCACATGCGCAAAACCATAGGCTTCATCAAACGCCATCTCGCCCAACGCCCCGAGGGCGATCTTGAAGACAGCCGCTCGCGCTATTCGCCAATGAACTGGCGCCACGATCCCTTGCAGGACGAGTGAGCCAAAAAATCAGTGAGCAGGCGGCGTGAGCTTCAGCCCAGCCACCGCCGCGATCAGAAGCACAACGAACCCGATCTGCAGCCCCGTGATCGGCTGCTTGAACACCAACGTTGAGACGAGCAGCGTCCCCGTGGCGCCGATCCCGGTCCACACCGCGTAAGCGATGCCGATGGGGATAGTCTTCGTCGCCATCTGCAGGAACGTGAAGCTCAGGATGATGCAGAAAAGGAAAGCGGCCTCCGCGAGCCACTTGCCCTTCCCCGTGAAGTTCATCGCCGTAGTGAAGCCTACCTCAAAGACCCCGGCGATCAGCAGATAAATCCACCCGATGCTCATCCCTGACCTATTCCGGCGCTGCTTCCGGCGGGAAAATTCGCGCCCAGAATCCATCCGGCTTGACCCAGCCCAGAAGCGCCCGCCGCGCGCTATGCCATCCAGCGCCAAGCAGAAGAACCACTCCGCCGAGCACCAGAAGCGTCGCCGCCGCAAGACCGCCGAACTCAAGACCCAGCGCGTCCATGAGCACCGCGATGGAAACCCCCGTCGTCACCAGCGCCGAAACGATCAGCGCTCGCCGGTTAATCAGGAGCGAGATCGCCCCCAACCCAACGACAACCGCCAGCGTAATGCCAGCCGCTGCCGCTTCCGATGTTTGCGATTGCTCGCCTGTGGACGAAGCCGGTCCAAAGGCGTCGACCCACATCCCGCCCCCCGTCGCCAAACTCAAAGCGCCGTTCAAAATGAGCGGCGCCGCCGCGAAGTGCAGCCAGAACCCGTTGTCGGACAATAGCGTCCGCCGCTCCGGGTCTTGCGCATCAAACCAGACGCCGACCGCAAACAATCCGATCCCGCTCAGAAGGCTCCACCAAGGTAGAGCGTCGAGCATGAGTTTCGGCGCGACCACCCAAAGACCAAAGAACGCTGTCAGCGCCAACAGAAAGCCGAACTGCCCCACAGCAAACGGCAGCCGAAACCGGGCCCAGAAGGCGCCGGTCGCAGCAGCGGCCGCCGCGGTTGAGATGAGAAACGTCCACTCTGCCGGCAGCCCCGGCCCCGAACCAGGAGCCGCTGCCGCTGGGTCAAACGGGCCCTCTCTTGCGGTGACCACCCCAGTGGCCGCGGTCAAAAACCCCACAAAAGCCAGGCACAAGACGATCGACGGCAGGAACAGCCGCCGCCTTTTGGCGAACACCTCCGCCAAGCCCCATTGCGCCGCCGCCGCGAGAGCAAACACCAAAGCCACGCCCAGCGCGTTGCCTTCTCCGCCCATCAGCACGAACCCGCCGAGCACCATCCCCACCGCAAAGATCGCGATGCCAATGCTCAAGAACACGTCGTGGAAATTGCGGATGAAGCGCAGCTCTTCTTCGCCTTTCGGCTCCACGAGGGGCGGCGCCGCGGCCCGCGACGCCAGAAACGCCGCCAAGGGCTCCACCTGATCGGCGGAAATGACCCCCGCCGCCGCCGCGGCCTCCAGGTCCTGCTTCTGGGCCATCAACGCTCCCCCAATCGCTCCACCGTCAGGCTGCGATTGGTATAGACACAAATATCCGCCGCAATGTCCATGGCGCGGCGGGCGATGGCTTCGGCGTCGTCCAAGTGGTCATAAAGCGCGCGCGCTGCGGCAAGGGCGAAGTTTCCCCCCGACCCGACGGCCACCACATCGTGCTCCGGCTCCACCACGTCGCCGACGCCGGTGATGACGAAGGTCGCCCGCGCGTCCGCCACGATCAGCATGGCTTCGAGCCGCCGCAGCGCCCGGTCCATCCGCCAGTCTTTAGCAAGCTCCACCGCCGCCCGGGCGAGCTGATCGGGGAACCGTTCAAGTTTGGTCTCCAACCGCTCAAGCAGGGTGAAGGCGTCCGCCGTGGCGCCCGCGAACCCCGCGATCACCTTGCCGCCGGCAAGCGTCCGCACCTTCCGAGCATTGCCTTTGAGGATCGTGGCGCCGGCCGAGACCTGCCCGTCCCCGGCGATGACCACCTGCCCGTTCTTGCGGACCGCAACGATCGTGGTGCCATGCCAGGCGGCGGCGTCAAAAGAGGATGTCACGGACAAGGGCTCCCTGCGGGCAGTTGGGTCCCCCACAGATGGGGGCGGCCCGCGGGAAGGATCAAGCCACCTGAGCGGCTGACATCTGCACCCGGTCGGCGAACTCCTGCGGCGGCATGGCAGCGCCATAGAGATAGCCCTGCCCGTATAGAGCGCCCGCATGGCGCAGGAAAGCCGCCTGCTCTTCAGTCTCGATGCCCTCGGCAACCACATCAAGGCTCAAGCTCTTGCTCATCGCGATGATCGTTTCGGTGATCGCCGCCGCGTGCCGCTCGGTAGGCAGCCCGGACACAAACTCCCGGTCGATCTTGACGACGTCGAACGGCAGCCGCGTCAGCGCTGACAACGATGAGTGCCCGACGCCGAAATCATCGATGGCGATCCGCACGCCCCGCTCGCGAAGCGGTTGGATCAGCTTCAGCGCCCGCGCCGGGTCTTCGAGCGCAATGCCTTCGGTGATCTCAAGCTCCAGACAGAAAGCCGGCAGCCCCGCCTGCTCCAGAAGCCGCAGCACCTTCAGTCCGAACCGGTCGTCCCGGAACTGCAACGGCGACACGTTCACCGCGACCTGCACTGCGTTGCCTTCCCGCGCCCAAGAGGCGGCCTTCCATACCGTATCGCGCATGATGGCGTCGGAGATTTCTCCGATGAGACCAAGCTCCTCCGCCACTGGAATGAACTTCGCCGGCCCGATCTGCGGACCTTCAGCCCGAACCCAGCGCGCCAGCGCTTCCGCCCCGAAAATCCGGCCCGTCGCCAAATCCACCTTGGGCTGGAAGAACGCGCGGAACTCGTTTGCCTCGATGCCGGCGCGGATTTCCCGCTCCAATGTCAGCTGCGAGATCGCCTTCCGATCGAGCGACTTGGTGAAGAACCGCAACGACGGCTGCGACCCCCGCGCCGCGGACGCCGCCAGCTGCGCGTGCCGGATCAGCTCTTCGGCGTCATTGCCGTCATGCGGCATAAGCGCGACCCCACAGGTCGCCGCCATCGTCAGTTTGTGCTCCCGCCAATCGAACGGCTGGTTCAGCGCCGTCACGAGCATCTGCGCAAAGCGCGCCGCCTCTCCCGGCTGGTCGAAGAACGGCGCGAACAGTGCGAATTCCGCCTGCTTCAGCCGCGCCACCGTAAGCGGATGCTCTTTGAACCGACCGGGCCGCACCATCGCATCGACGGTTCGGGCCGACCCCGTCAACCGGTTCGCCGCCGCCAGGATGAGCTCTGCCCCAGCCTCTTCCCCGAGCGTTTCGATGATCCGCGGCAGCCGGTCGAGGTGGATCACCATCACCGCGCCCAGTGGCATGTCTTCCCGCGCCGCATGCGCCCGAAGCTCCTGCATGAACCGTTCTTTGTTCGGCAGCTGCGTGACGGGATCGACATAGGCCATCTGCTGGATCCGCCGCATCGAGCTTTCGATCCGGCGGATCATTTCGTTCATCGCCAGCCCGAGCGTCGCGAACTCATCGTTGCTGCGGATCGTCGTTTGGGTATGGAACCGGTGCGCCGCGACATCGCGCGCCACCCGGATCAGCTCTTGCAACGGTGCGGTTACCTTGTCCGCGAAACGCCGCGTCAGCGGCACCGAAATCGCCACCGCCGCCAGCAAAACCAGAATGATCGGCAAAAGCTCGCTCAGCTCGATCATGGTCATGGCGCTGCGGTCGAACAGGAAGCCCAAGGCGCCGACCACCTCGCCATCATAGACGAGCGGATAATGCGCATGCATCCCAAGCCCATCCTGGAAGACCTGATCTTCCAGGAGGCGGGCCGGATCAGGACCGCGATCCTCCGCATTCAGGGCCTCCCCCGCGTGCGAAACGGGCCGCCGCTGCAGGTCCCAGACCGTGACGCTGAGCACCGACGGATAAGCCGACAACGCGGCCCCGGCCGCATCAAGCGTCCGAAGGTCTCCCGTCGCCAAAGCTTCCGCCGCCTGCGGCGCATAACCTATGATGAGTTCAGCCACCTGCCGGCTGGCTTCGGTTTGCGCCTTGTGCCGCGCAGCGCCATAGATAAATAGGACGCTGACAAGACCGATGAACAAAGCCAGCACGGTCACGAACGCGGTCAGCCGACCCGCCACGGTGGTCCGGGCGCCTCCTGCCAAGTTCGCCTTTAGCGGCTTCGGTCCCATGTTCTCTTGTGCCTACTGGGGCCGGCCGCAAGCCGACCCTCCCCTCCGTAGGCGCTTTGTGGCATGAAAAGTACTAAAGACGTCATAAATGCTGGCGCTTTGTTTGCTGGTTTGTGGCGTTTGACTGCAAAAGACTGCGCAGAGAGGATAAACGATGTCCGCCCGGGTCGCTCAGGTTTCGAGAGAGACAAAAGAAACCAAGATTAAAGTTTCAGTTAACCTTGACGGTGTTGGCGCCGCCAAGGTCTCGACGGGGATCGGCTTCTTTGACCATATGCTCGAAAGCTTCGCCAAGCACAGCGCTGTAGATTGGACGATCGACACTCAAGGCGATCTCCATATCGACATGCACCACACCGTCGAAGACACTGGCATCGCCATGGGCCTCGCCCTGAAACAGGCGCTCGGCGACTTTGCCGGAATCCGCCGCTTTGGCCACGCCTACATCCCGATGGACGAAACCCTCTCGCGCGCGGCAGTCGATTTCGCCAATCGGCCCTACCTGATCTGGAAGGTGAACTTTCTCCGGCCGAAGGTCGGCGAGATGGACACCGAACTCTTCAAAGAGTGGTTCCACGCCTTCGCCATGAACAGCGGCGCCTGCGTGCATGTGGAAAACCTCTATGGCGAGAACACCCACCACATCATCGAGAGCTGCTTCAAGGCGCTCGCCCGCGCCACCCGCCAAGCGGTCGAGATCGACCCTCGGCTCAACGGCGCCGTCGCCTCCACCAAAGGCGTGCTTTGAGCATCGCCGTCATCGACTACGGCGCCGGCAACCTGCGCTCGGTGGCCCGGGCGCTTGAGGCCGCCGGCGCCCCCGCCGTGCGCATGACCAACGACCCGGCTGCGGTCGCGGCGGCCGATCGCCTCGTGCTTCCCGGCCAGGGCGCCTTTGACCAGTGCATGGCGGGCCTCCGCAGCCAACCGGGCCTCATTGAGGCCATGCGCGAAGCAGTCCTCCAAAAGGGTCGCCCGTTCCTCGGCGTCTGCGTCGGCCTGCAGCTCCTTGCCGCCCGCGGGCTCGAGCATGGCGAGACCCAAGGCCTCGGCTGGATCGGCGGCGACTGCGCCCCCCTCCCCGATATTCCCAGGGTCCGCGTCCCCCACATGGGGTGGAACGAAGTCCGGGTGCTTCGCGATCACCCTGTGCTCCGCCCCTTGGCGCCGGCGCGGCACGTTTACTTCGCCCACTCGTATGCCCTGACCCCGGCCGACCCAAATCGCATCCTGGCCGAAACGACCCATGGGGCGACCTTTCCCGTCGCCGCCGGCCGAGACAATATCGTCGGCGTGCAGTTCCACCCCGAAAAAAGCCAGGCCGCGGGCTTGACGCTTTTGGCCGCCTTTCTGGATTGGACCCCCTGATGATCCTCTATCCCGCCATTGACCTGAAAGATGGCCGCTGCGTCCGCCTCGTCGAGGGCCGCCTGGACGACGCCACGATCTTCAACGAAGACCCCGCCGAACAGGCCGTTCGTTTCCAGACCGCGGGCTTCCCCTGGATTCACGTCGTCGATCTGAATGGCGCCATCGAAGGCGGCCCCCGCAACGCCGGCGCCATCGCGGGCATCCTTGCCCGCGCCATGATCCCGGTTCAGGTCGGCGGCGGCGTCCGCTCCATGAGCGCGGTGTCCTACTGGATCGACGCCGGCGTTTCCCGCGTCGTTATCGGCACCGCCGCCTTGAAGAACCCCGGCTTCGTCCGCGACGCCGCCCGCGAATACCCCGAGCGCATCGCCGTCGCCATCGACACCCGTGACGGCAAGGTCGCTGTCTCCGGCTGGGTCGAACAAAGCGAGATGGACGCCGTTGAACTCGCCGCCCGCTTCGCCGATGCGGGCGTTGCCGCCCTGATCGTCACCGACATCCGCCGCGACGGCCTCAAGACCGGGATTAACATCGACCTCACCGGCCAGATGGCCGACGCCGTCCCGATCCCCGTCATCGCCTCCGGAGGCGCCCGCTCGGTGGACGACATCACAGCCCTCAAGGCCCGCAAGGGCAAACGCCCAATTCATGGGATCATCCTGGGCCGCGCCCTCTATGACGGCGAGATCCGTCCCACCGACGCCATTGCCGCCGCCTCCGCATGAGAGCGTTTGCCATCCTGGGCGCGCTGGCCGTTGTCGCCTGCGCCCCCCCTCAGCCTGAGACGCCGTCTTTGGCGGCCCTGGTGAATGCCGAGGAGGACCAAGCCCTGCCGAACCCGGTTCTGTATTTCGAAATCCCTGTCACCGACATGGACCGCGCCATCGCCTTTTATCAGGCCGTCTTCGGGTATGACTTCACCCGCGAAACGATCGACGGCTACGACATGGCGCTCTTCCCTTTTTCCGAAGGGGGCCCCGGCGCAACCGGCGCTTTGGCGAAAGGGGATGTCTATGTCCCTTCGCTCGTCGGGCCGATCATCTATTTCAGGGTCGAAACCATAGACCCCGTCCTGACCCGCGCCCAAGCGCAAGGCGGCGAGATCCTGTATCCCAAAAAGGACATCGGTCCCTTAGGCTTCGTTGCAGAGATCAAAGACAGCGAAGGCAACCGCATAGCCCTATCCCAAACGGCGGCGCCGTGATGCTCGCCGCGCGCATCATCCCCTGCCTCGATGTGAAAGATGGCCGTGTCGTCAAAGGTGTGAACTTCGTCAACCTGGTCGACGCGGGCGACCCTGCGGCCCAGGCCGCCGTGTATGACGCCCAAGGCGCCGACGAGATCTGCTTCCTTGACATCACCGCAAGCCACGAGCGCCGCGGCGCCCTGCTCGATGTCGTCTCCCGCACCGCCGAGCGCTGTTTTACCCCGCTCACCGTCGGCGGCGGCGTGAGAAGCCCCGAAGACGTCCGCGCCCTTCTCCTCGCCGGGGCGGACAAAGCCGCGATCAACACCGCCGCGGTCAGCAACCGAGAGCTCATCAACGCCTGCGCCAACCATTTCGGCGCCCAGTGCATCGTCGTCGCCATCGATGCGAAACAGACGGGCGAGGGCGGCTGGGAGGTCTTCATCCATGGCGGCCGCACCCCCACCGGCATCGACGCCGTGGCCTTCGCGCAGGACGCCGCCGCCCGCGGCGCCGGGGAACTCCTCGTCACCTCGATGGACCGCGACGGCGCCAAAACCGGCTATGACCTGCCGCTGCTGAAGGCGATCACCTCGCGGGTGAACGTCCCCGTCATCGCCTCCGGCGGGGCGGGCAACCTTGAACACCTCGTCCAGTCGATCACCGAAGGCGGTGCGAGCGCGGCCCTCGCCGCCTCGATTTTCCACTTCGGAACCCACACCATCGCCGAAGCGCGGGAAGCGCTGCAAGCCGCCGGTGTTCCGGTCAGGAGCCTCTGAGATGTCTTTGGGAGCCGAACTCGACGCCCTGGCCGAGACCATCGCCGCCCGCCGCGGGGACGATCCGTCAAAGAGCTATACCGCCAAACTCTTGGCCAAAGGTCCGCTCCACTGCGCCAAGAAGCTCGGCGAAGAGGGGGTGGAGTTCGCCATCGCGGTCGCAGCCCAAGACGACGACGCCGTCGCAGCCGAAGCCGCTGATGTGCTCTATCACCTCCTCGCGGCCTTGGCCGCTCGGGGCGTCAGCACCCACGCCGTTGCCGAAGCGCTCCTCGGCCGGCGAGGGGTTTCGGGGCTCGATGAAAAGGCCAATCGGCCGAAGTGAGCTGCCTCACCCCCAGCAATACTCACCCCCAACAATAACAGAGCGCCGCCGAAACCCGCGGCGCAAGGATCACCAGCCCCTCGCCACTGTTGAACGTGGCGTAGAACGCCTCCCCCGATCCAGCGCGTCGAGCGCGGCGCGCTCCTGCCCCCCTGGGGCCGAGCTGTTGTCGCAACCCAGGCCCGGGATCAGGTCAATCGTGCCGCCATCGGCGCTCATCGGTTGGCCGACGCCATCTGGCGTCAAAGGGATCGGCCCGGCCTGCCAGACGCTCAGCGCATCCCCGCTCAGGGTCATGTCCATCCCTTCAAAGCGAGCGAGCCCCTCCGCCGCAAGCATCCGCGCGTAGGCCCCATCAAGCGCGATCAAGGTGCTGCTCCAGCCTTCCAGGAGCCCTGTTTCCGTTTGGCTCGAAAGAACCCGCTCTATCCCCAGCGCCGCCGGCAGGCCGGCCCGGACATCCGCCGAGCCGGACCGAGCCAACCACAGCAGCCACGCCGGAACGGCCAATCCCACCGCCAGGACAGAGATCAGGACCAAAAGCCCTCGCGCGCTTTACGGGGTGTCGCGCTCACTCATGGCCCAAGCACCAGGCTCCCGGTTGTCTTCCGCGCTTCCAGATCCTGGTGCGCCATCGCCGCCTCCACGAGCGGATACCGGGTCGGCGCCGCCACTTTCACGCTGCCGTTCAAGATCATCGCGAACGTCTCGTCCGCCGTCTCCTGCAACAGGTTCGCCGTGCGAGTGTAGTGGAACAAGGTCGGCCGAGTGAAGAACAGAGACCCTTTCGCCGACAATACCCCCGGGCTCAGGTCCGGGGCAGGGCCGGAGGCGTTTCCAAAGCTCACAAACATCCCGAGCGGTTTGAGCGAGTTCAGGCTTGCCTCGAACGTCGCCTTCCCGACGCTGTCATAGACAACGTCCGCCCCTTCGCCGCCGGTCAGCGCCCGCACCCGGGCCGCGATATCCTCAGCGGTGGAGTCGATCGTGTGGTCGGCGCCCAGCGACCGGGCGAGGGCGCATTTCTCCGCCCCGCCGGCGACCGCGATGACGGTTGCGCCCAGGTGCTTAGCCCACTGCACAGCGATCTGGCCCACGCCCCCGGCCGCTGCATGAATGACCACCGTGTGAGTGTGATTAACGGGAAACGTCTTGCGCAGAAGGTACCGCGCCGTCATGCCCTTGAGCATGGCGGCGGCCGCCGCCTCATCGCTGACCCCAACGGGCAGGGCGACGGCCCGCTCCGCCGCGACCACGTTTGCCTCCGCATAGGCCCCGATCGGCCCTGTGCAGTATCCTGCCCGATCCCCGACCCGAAACCGCGTCACGCCCTCGCCGACGGCCTCCACGACCCCGGCGGCCTCCATGCCGAGACCCGACGGCAGCGTCACGGGATAGAGCCCGGTGCGATGATAGGTGTCGATGAAATTGACCCCGATCGCGGTGTGCCGGATCAGCACCTGCCCCCTCCCCGGCGGCGGCGCCTCAACCTCCTCTAGCCTCAGGACCTCAGGCCCCCCATGCCCATGGATCCGGATCGCTTTCATGAGTTGCCCTCCAGACAGACGGCCGGCCCCCAGCCGCGCCCATCGGCCTCATCGAGCGCCTCAAACGCCGCGAGCGCCCGCTGGGTCGCGATGATCTGAACCCCCTGCCGCTGCAGACCGACATACCCGCTGTCGTCTCCGGCGGCGGCGAACTGGGCGTCAAAGCTCTGCGCCCCGCCAAGGGTCCCGAAGATCACCTCGATCTCCGCCTCCGCCAGCATCCTGTAGAGCGCGGGGTCGGCCTGCCGCGTCCCGGTGAAGGCGATCACCCGCGACAGGTCCACCCCTAGCGCCCGTAGCGCCTCGATGTCCGCCGCATCGTCGATTGACACCGACAGCATCAGCGACGGATCCAGCCGATGCGCCAGCGCCGCATCCTCAATCGAATAGACGATGACGATGACCCGGTTCTGCGCCCCTGCCCGGCGCACGGCCTCCACCACCGCGGGGAACGGCGTTCCCCGCTTCATGTCGAGTTGCAGGATCGACCGCCCTCGGGACCACTCCAAGGCCTGCGTCAGTGTCGGCACAAACCCCCCCGTCGGAGCGCCGTCATTGTCGGTTAACGCCAGCCGCGCGACCTCCGCCCCCGTCATCGCGGCAACAGCGCCGGACCCGGTCGTCGTCCGATCCACGGTCTCGTCATGCATCAGCACAAGCACGCCGTCCGAGGTCATCCGCACGTCCGTCTCCAGCAGGACAGGCGCGTCCCGGACGCTTGCTTCAAAGGTCTCGATCGCGTTCTCCGCCCGCCCCGGACCATACCCGCCCCGATGCGCCGACACCACGGTCTGCCCCGTCACCCGCAGGCACTGCACAAACTGGCCCAGGTCCCGCGCCGCGACCCCGTCATCCGGCTGCCCCAGGCCGCCATCCGTTGCACAACCCGCCAGAGCGACCGCGCCAACCAACCCCGCCAAAAACCGCATGGTCCGCCCCTCAGCCCAGATGGGTCTCAAAGAAGCTGACCGTCCGACTGTCCGCCAGGACTGCGGCGGCCTTGTCGTAGTGCGCGCCCCCTTCCCGGGTGAAGGCATGGTCCTGATCGGCATAGGTGTAGAGCGTAACGTGTGGGTTGCTCGACAGCCCCGCCGATATAGCCGCCTGCGCGTCCGGCTTCACAAACTGATCTTTGCCCGCCACGTGCAGCATCAATGGACGGGTGATGCCTGCGGCCTCCGAAAGGCGCTGATCGATCGAGACGCCGTAATACCCGACGCTGGCGTCCGCCGTCGTCCGGCAGGCCGCAAGATAGGCAAGCAGGCCTCCGAGGCAGTAGCCGACCGCGCCCACCTTCGCCGCGCCCTGACCCCGCGCCCAGTCGATCGTCGCCGCGATATCCTCGATCCCGCCATCCACATCGAACAGGCCGAAGAGCTCAAACGCCCGCTTCCATTCCGCCTCACTTTGATCGGTCAGCTCGATGCCCGGCTCGATGCGCCAGAACAGGTCCGGCGCGACAGCTAAGAACCCCTGCGCCGCGAGCCAATTCGCCTTGCCTCGCATCACTGCGTTGACGCCGAAAATCTCCTGGATCAAGACGACCGCCCCTTTCGGGGTCCCTTGCGGCCGGGCGACATACGCCTTGAACGCCCCCTTTGGCCCTTGGATCTGCGCCCACTCTTCGCTCATCTTCGCCTCCTTTTGCGTTTGAGCAGTCGTTGCCCGGCGGCGGATCGTGTATAGCAAACGCAACGCTCAGGCGACCCGCGTCGCAAGGAATGAAGATGATGAAATTCAACGTCACTGTGGAATGCACCCCCGAAGAGGCGCGGCGGTTCATCGGCCTGCCCGACGTGACGCCCCTGAACGAGGCCATGGTCCGCGAGATGACCAACCGAATGGAGCAGAACGTGGCCCTGATGAGCCCCGAGACGATGATGCGGTCCTGGATGGCCATCGGCGGGCAGGCGCAGGAAGCGATGATGGGCCTGATGACCTCCGCCGCTTCCGGCGCGATGAAGAGCCTCAAAAGCGGATCGTAAGCCGCCCGACAGTTAACTGGATTCCCGTGAAACAGGATGCCGCGAGCTCCGACGCCGTCAACCTGGAGCGCCCGAAGGGTGGGTCCGGGGTCCAGCAGCCGCGCCGCCTAGATGCCGGGATCTCGGGCTTCGCCCTCGCCCCAGCATGACGGCGCAACTCTACCCACAAACCATCTGCGCCCTCGCCTCCGGTGCTGGCCGCGCCGGCGTCGCCGTGATCCGGCTGTCCGGCCCCCATGCCGGCCCCGCGCTCAAAGCCCTCTCTGGCCCGCTCCCATCCCCCCGACAGGCCGCGCTCCGAACCCTGCGGGCCGGGCAGGGCGTGGCCATCGACCAAGCCCTCGTCCTTTGGTTCCCCGCTCCGGCCAGCTTCACCGGCGAAGACATCGCCGAGCTGCACGTACACGGCGGGCAGGCGGTGATCGCCGCCACCCTCGACGCCCTCCTCAGCCTTCCCGGCCTCCGCCTTGCCGAGCCCGGCGAGTTCACCCGTCGCGCCTTTGAACACGGCAAGCTTGACCTCACCGAAGCCGAGGGCCTCGCCGACCTTGTGGACGCTGAAACCGAGGGCCAGCGTCGCCAGGCGCTCCGCCAGCTTCAGGGCGGCTTGAAAGGCCTTTATGACGGCTGGCGCTCAGAGCTGCTCGCCGCCATCGCCCTCATCGAAGCCGAGATCGACTTCCCCGACGAAGACCTGCCTGAAGGCCTCGCGTCTCGCGCCGCCCCGCAGATCGAAGCCCTCGCCCAAAACCTCTGCGCTCATCTCGACGATCACCGCCGCGGCGAGCGCGTCCGCGACGGCTACCGCGTGGCCATCATCGGCGCCCCGAACGCTGGCAAGTCGTCGCTGCTGAACGCCCTCGCCGGCCGCGAAGCCGCGATCGTCTCCCCCATCCCAGGCACCACGCGAGATGTCGTGGAGGTGCGCCTCGTGCTGGCGGGCTTCCCCGTCTGGGTGGCCGACACCGCCGGCCTGCGGGAAGCCGCAGACATCATTGAGGCCGAGGGCGTGAAGCGTGCGCTGGCCCGAGCGGAGGAGGCCGATCTTCGCCTCATCGTCGTCGACGCCGCTGACCCTGCCCCGATCCCGGACGCCGCACTGCCCCATGACATCATCGTCTGGAACAAGATCGATTTGGCGCTTTCCGTCCTCCCCCGGGAGGCGGAGTTGTCGGCCCAAAAAGCTGACGAAGGGGGCGTGGGGTCGGACCCACCCCCTCAGTCTCGCTCTGCTCGACAACTCGGTCCCCCGGGGGAGCAGGAAGGGTTCCCCCTCTCCACCCGCACCGGCGATGGCCTCCCCGCCCTGATCACAGCCCTCAGCGATCGCATCGAGAAAGCGCTCGGCGCTCGGGAGACCCCCGCTCTCTCCCGCGCCCGCCATCGCGCCTTGGTGGCGCAGGCGGCGGACGAACTCACCGCCGCGCTGCGCGCCCCCGCGCCGGAACTGGCCGGGGAACATCTCCGCCGCGCCGCCGACGCTCTGGGCCGTCTTACCGGGCGCATCGATGTGGAAGAGGTTCTGGGCGAGATCTTCGGCCGCTTCTGTATCGGCAAGTAGCGTAGCGACCGCCAGCAAAAGTGCGCAGCGGTTTTGCGTCCGGCGGCGCGACCAACAACAAGCGACCGC
>JBILVS010000080.1:0-13014 GCA_044370335.1 Caulobacterales bacterium | reverse complement strand
ACCGCCCGTCCTTGCGCCTCATGGAAGCTTTCGCCGCCGAACATACGCGCGCCCGGAAGGTTCGCCTTCAAGAACTGCGCATGCATGGCTTTGACAGCCTCGTCCCGGCTCGGGAACTTGAGGGTGCCCCCGCGGAGTTCCTCATAAGCGAGGTCATCGCCGAGTTCGGGCGCGTTCGGGATGCGGGACAAAACCAGCTCCGCGGTCTCGCGCGTCCGCGGCAGGCCTGAGCAGAGCGCCAAATCGAAGGTGACTGCCGCCAGCGCCTCGCCTGCGGCGAGCGCCTGGGTGCGACCATCTTCGGTCAAGACCGCGATCCGATGATCGCCCGCGGCCAAAACCTTGTCGGAGAAATAGTCCACCCGCCCATGGCGCATCAGGTAAAGGCGGCGGCGGCCGAACCGCAAGGCCGGCGCGGTCATCGCTTGATCCCCCAATCGGCGAAGACGGCCTCATTGTCCACCCCGCTCTTGGGCGGCGGGCCTTGGATCGCGCTCGCGGTGCGGGAGAAGCGCGGGGCGATGTTGGGCTGCATGACGCCCGCGACCTCGACAAAAGTTTGGCGCGCGGCGTTGTGCGGGTGGTGCGGGGCTTCGGCCCAAGACAGGACCGGGGCAAAGCAGACGTCGGTGCCCTCCATCAGGGCGCACCACTCGTCCCGGGTCTTGGTCTTGATGACCGCAGCCAGACGCTCTGACAGGGCCGGCCACTGGCTGCGGTCCATCTGGGCGTGGAATGCTGTGTCGTCGGACAAGCCTGCCTTTTCAAGAAGAAGCGCGTAGAACTGCGGCTCAATCGACCCAATCGACACCCAGCCGCCGTCCTTGCACTCATAGGTGTCATAGAAATGCGCGCCGCCATCCAAGAGGTTGGCGTCGCGCTCATCGGACCACACGCCGATATGGCGCATGCCCCAGAACATGGCCGTGAGGCTCGCCGCGCCGTCCGTCATGGCGGCGTCGACCACTTGGCCCTGGCCGGAGCGTTGCGCCTCCAGGAGCGCGGCGCAGATCCCCAGCGCCAAGTAAAGCGCACCGCCGCCATAATCGCCCACGAGGTTGAGGGGCGGGGCGGGGCCGTCGCCCTTGCGGCCCATGGCGTGCAGCGCCCCTGTGAGGGCGATATAGTTCAGGTCATGGCCCGCGGCGTGCGCGAGGGGGCCGGTCTGGCCCCAGCCGGTCATGCGGCCATAAACCAGGCGCGGGTTGCGGGCGAGGCAGACATCAGGCCCCAGGCCCAATCGCTCCATCACGCCGGGGCGGAAGCCTTCGATCAGGGCGTCGGCCTTGCCGATCAGCGCGAGGGCCGTTTCGCGGTCGTCCTCCAGCTTCAGGTCCAGCCCCACCGCGCGGCGGCCGCGGTTCACCACCTGCCAAGAGCCGCCGTCGCTGCCGCCTTTGCGGTCAATGCGGACGACGTCGGCGCCCATGTCGGAGAGCAACATCGCACAGAACGGCCCCGGACCGATCCCGGCGAACTCCACCACCCGCATCCCTTTGAGCGGCCCTTGGCCCATAGCTTTTCCCCTTACGTGTGTCTGTGACTGGATGGGACTTCTTGTCAGAGCGATTGGCCGTCGTCGATGGTGATGACGGCGCCGGTCGTCGCGGCGGAATGCGCGCCAGCGAGGAACAGAATCGTATTGTCCATCGCGCTCGCCTCCATCAGGCGCCGCCGAGGAAAGCCCTGAACCATCCGTCGGCCGCCTTCTTCCTGCAACCACCCAGCGTTGATCTCGGTTTCCACGTAGCCTGGGCAAAGCGCGTTGACGCTGATCCCTTGTCGCGCCCACTCCCGAGCCAGGCTTTTCGTCATCATCGCCACCGCGGCCTTCGAGGTGCAGTAGGCGGTGAGGCCCGGCAGCACGGTGTGCGCCCCGATCGAAGCGATGTTGATCACCCGGCCGCGCCCCCTGTCGCGGGAGCCCCGGGCGATCATCCGCCGGGCGCCTTCCCTGGCGCAGAGAAACACGCCCCGGACGTTCACAGCCATCACCTGATCGAAGTCCGCCGCCGCAATGTCGGTGGCGAGGCCCCGGGCGTTCATCCCGGCGTTGTTGATAACGACGTCTATCGGCCCCAAGGCGGCTTCCGCTGCGTCAAAGCCTGCGATGATGGAGGCTTCGTCCTGGACGTCAATCGTAACCGCCGCGGCCGCTCCTCCAGCGGCGCCGATTGTTTCAACGAGCTGGGACAGCCTATCCGGCCGCCGGGCGGCGACCGCGACTGTTGCGCCCTGCCGGGCCAAAATAGTCGCAAAGTGGGCCCCAAACCCGCTCGACGCGCCGGTGACCAAGACGCCCACGCCGTTCAGGCCATAGGGATCGCCCGAGGAACCGGAAGAAACGCCCGCGCCGCTCATGCTTTAACCTTTCGACTCGTTCGATTTTCCGAAATGATCTTATGCTAGCCATTGTGGGGCAGGCCCAGGGTTCGTCTAGGCCCTGCCGTTGCGTGATGGTTTTTGGAGCACTGCCGCTGGTGAGGCTGACTGTCCGTTCCTTTGACGCCCTGCCCGCCTTTGCGTTGCAGCAGACGGTGGCCGCCACGGGCCGCGAGGCGCAGATCGTGTTCGGCTATGGGCTGTCCCCGGAAGGCGAGGACATCGCCATCGTCGACGCCGACCCCGCCCGTGCGGCCGAAGCCCGAGCGATCGCCGAAGCCCTCCGGGCGCAGGATGAGACCCCGCTTCTGGTGTTGGCGGCGACCCGCTCCGACAGCCCCCCGCCCGAGGGCTTTGACCGGGCGGACGCCCTGTTTGACGCAACGCTTGCAGATGATGTGTCTCCCGCCGCCTTCGGTCGCCAGTTGGAGCGCGCCCAGCGCATGGCGACGGGCAAGTTTGAGCTCGCCATGCGCCGAGCGACGGCCCGCACGCTCGGCTGCGCGGACCCCGCCGGCGCCGCGGCGCGAAAGCTGAAGCTGCTTTATGTCGGCGCGCCGCTGCCGGCCTATCTGAGCCTCGAGCGCTGGGTGCAAGGCCACGGCGGGTCTTTGAGCGCGGCGTTCACCTCGTTTTCCGGGTTTGACCACCTGCATGACGAGGCCTTCGACGCGCTTGTCGTTAACGCGGTGAACGATCCTGCGACCGCGCTCTCCATCTGCGGCGCCTTGCGGCGGAACGCGGGCCTTTACCATTTGCCGACGTGCCTGCTCACCGCGTCGGAGGACAACGCCACTCGTCAGGCCGCCTTCGAGAAGGGCGCAGCGGTCGCGGCGGCGGCGGAAGACCCCAAGGCGCTGTCCTGGCTGTTTGAGGCGATCCGGCTCGAACGCACCCGCAGCGCCATCGACCGGGGGCTCTTGGCCTATCGCGACGTGATGAGCGCGCCGCGCACCGGTGTTTTCCGGGCCGAGGCGTTCCGCGCCCATCTCGATACCTTGGCGCAGGAGCACATCCACAGGGCGCGGGTGCTGTCGCTTCTGGCGCTAAGGATCGGCCCTGCTTTCGGCGCGCGGCCGCCGGGAGCGCAGACCCTGTCGCGAGCGATTGCAGAGGCCGCGGCCCTGGCTGGGCGGCTGTTGCGGGCCTCGGACAGTCCGGCGCTGATCGGGGATGTGTTTGTGGCGGCCCTGCCTAACACCACGCTGGCAGGCGCCCAGCGCACCGCCGAGCGGATCAGCGCGGTGGCTGACTGCACCACCTTTGCGGCCGAGGACGGCTCCGCGGGACCCCTTTCGTTTGCCCAAAGCGTTGTCCAGCAGGAACCGGGCGAATGCGCAGCCTCGGTTCTGGCCCGGCTTCTTGCGCCCTTTGACGAGAAAGCGATGACCGCATGACCGACGCTGCGCCCCGGGCCGCCATTGATCTCTTTGCCGATCTGACGTGCCCGTGGTGTTATGTCGGCTGGGCGGCGTTGAAGCAGGCGGCGATGGCCACGCCCGAGGTGCGGTGCGCGTTGGCGTGGCGGAGTTTCCTACTCCACCCCGATATGCCGCCCGAAGGCGTCGATCGCCGGGCCTTTCTGAAAGAACGCTTCGGAAACGATCCGGACCGCTCCACCGCGTTGCGCGCCGCCTTGACGGGGGCCGCGGCCGAAGCCGGCGCCGCCCTTGATCTTGATGCACCAGAGCGCATCCCCTCCACCATCAACGCCCACCGCCTGATCCATTGGGCGGCAGGACAAGGCAAGGCGGAAGCCTGCATCGATGCGCTGTTTGAGGCCTATTGGGCCAACGGCTTGGACATCAGCCGACCGACGGTTCTCGCCGCAGTGGCGGAGGCGATCGGCATGGACGGGGCCCTGGTGGCGGATCTGCTCGCAGGGGAAGCCGACAAAGCCGCGGTCTGCCAGTTTCACGCCGCCGCCGCCCGGGCCGGCATCCAGGGGGTGCCGGTCGTGATCGTCAACCGTCAGGCCGTGCTGATGGGGGCGGAAAGCCCCGCCGCCTATCAGCGTGCGATCCGAGAAACCGCCAAGGCCTAGGCCGCCCTCCGGACCGCCAGCCGCGCCAGCGTTTCCAGCAAACCTTTCAGCACCTTGAGTCGCACCGCGGGGTCGGGCCATTCGCCGGGGGCCACAAGCTTGCCGTCGGGCCGGAGTTTGAAGTCCAAAGGCCGGCTCTGGACATGGCGGATCAGGGCGGTGGGCTCGGGGAAGCCCTCATCGCGGAAGGTGAAGACCGCGCCTTTTGGGCCGGCGTCGAGTTTGGCGATATTGGCCTGCCGGCAGAGCGCCTTGAGCCCCGCCACTTGCAGAAGTTGGTCAGCCTCGATGGGCAACGGCCCGAAGCGGTCGATCATCTCTGCGGCAAACGCTTCCCGCTCCTCGGGGGCTTTCAGCTCTGCGAGGCGACGGTAAAGCGCGAGACGCACGGTCAGGTCCGGCACGTAATCCTCAGGGATCAAGACCGCCACACCGACATTGATCGAGGGGCTCCATTCCCGCTCGCTGGCGGCTTCGGCATCCCCGGATTTCAGCGCGTTGACCGCCTCTTCCAGCATCGACTGGTAGAGCTCGACGCCGACCTCTTTGATGTGGCCGGACTGTTCTTCGCCCAAAAGGTTGCCGCCGCCACGCATGTCGAGGTCATGGCTCGCCAGGGTGAAGCCCGCGCCGAGGCTATCGAGAGAAGCCAGAATCCGAAGCCGCTTTTCGGCCGAGAGCGTCAGCTGCTGGTCCGGCGGGGTCGTCAGATAGGCATAGGCCCGGACCTTGGAGCGCCCGACCCGGCCCCGGAGCTGATAGAGCTGAGCAAGGCCGAACATGTCCGCCCGATGGATAACGAGGGTGTTAGCGCGCGGGATGTCGAGGCCCGATTCCACGATCGTGGTGGCGACCAGTACGTCATACTGCCCGTCATAGAAGGCGGTCATGATCTCATCGAGCTGCGTCGGAGGCATCTGACCGTGGGCCACGACGAACGTGCATTCGGGCACGTTTTGGCGGAGGAAGCTCGCGATATCGTCCAGGTCTGAGATCCGCGGGGCGACATAGAAGCTCTGCCCGCCGCGGTATTTCTCCCGCAAGAGCGCCTCCCGCAGGGCCACGGGATCGGCCGGCGCGACATAGGTCCGCACCGCCATCCGGTCCACAGGCGGGGTCGCGATAACCGACAAATCTCTGATCCCGGCGAGCGACAGCTGCAGCGTCCGCGGGATGGGCGTCGCCGACAGGGTCAGGACATGGACGTCCGCCCGGAGCTCTTTCAGCCTCTCTTTGTGCTTCACACCGAAATGCTGCTCTTCGTCGATGATCAGCATGCCGAGGTCTTTGAACGAAACCTGCTTGGACAGCACTGCATGGGTGCCGACCACGATCTCGATGACGCCGTCGGCGAGACCTTGGCGGTTGGCGGAGGCGTCTTTCGTCCCCACCATGCGGGACAGCTGCGCCACTCGGATCGGTAGGCCCTGGAAGCGCTCGGAGAAGGTCCGGAAGTGCTGCCGACACAGAAGGGTCGTCGGCGCCACCACCGCCACTTGGCGGCCGCTCATCGCCATCAGGAACGCCGCGCGCATGGCCACTTCGGTCTTGCCGAAGCCGACGTCGCCGCAAATGAGGCGGTCCATCGGGCGACCCGAACCGAGGTCGGAGATGACATCGTCGATGGCGGAGAGCTGATCCTCGGTCTCCTCATAAGGGAATCGAGCGCAAAACTCGTCCCACAGCCCTTCCGGCGGCAGCACCTCTTCAGCTTCCCGAGCGGCGCGGGCCGCAGCGATCCGGATGAGCTCTTCGGCCATATCCCGTAGGCGCTGCTTGGCGCGCGCTTTGCGACTCTGCCAGGCGACCCCGCCAAGCTTGTCAAGTTGGGCTGCGGCGTCTTCTGCGCCGTAGCGGGTGACGAGCTCGATGTTCTCCACCGGCAGATAGAGCTTGTCGTTGCCAGCGTAGGTGAGATCCAGGCAGTCGTGTGGCGCGCCGGACACTTCGAGGGTTTTCAGGCCCTCGTAGCGGCCGATGCCGTGATCCTGATGGACAATGAGGTCTCCGGGAGACAGCGCCGCGGCTTCCGCGATCAGGCTTGCAGCTTTTCGCTTTTTGCGCGGGCGGGCCAGGCGGTCGCCCAAAAGATCCTGCTCGGAGATGACCGCGAGGCTTTCGGTCTCAAAGCCCCGCTCCACCGGGATGACAGCGATGGAAGCCCGGTCTTTCGGCCGGGAGAGCGCTGCGGCGTAGCTCTCGACTTTGGCCAGCCCCCCAACCCCATGATCGGCAAGGACGCCGGCGAGACGTTCGGCGGAGCCTTCGGTCCAGGTCGCGATGATCACGCGCTTTTTGTCTTTGGTCAGGGCCTCGATATGGGCTTTTGCGGCGTCAAAGACGTTGCCGTCGGGTTTCTGACGGTCTTCCAGAAAGGTCCGCCCGACCCGGCCGCCAAGACTGATGGCCGGCGCGCCAACCTCAGCCTGAAACGGCGAAAACCGGCGCACGGCGCGACCTTTGAGGGCCTCCTTCAAAGCGTCGGGCGACAGATAGAGCGCGTCCGGCGGCGGGCCGCGGAAGGGCGTGGCGCCGCGCATCGTGGGGGCGGCCTTGCGGGCCTCATAGTGGTCCACGGCCATGGCGTAGCGCTCGGCGATGGCGCTTTCGGCCAGCGCATCGAGGCCGACCATCAGCCGCTCCCCCGCATAGTCGAACACCGTTTCCAGCCTCTCATAAAAGAGGGGCAGAAGCGCCTCCACCCCGTGGCGGCGGATCCGAGCGGAGACCGCTTCATACATCGGGTCGGCGCCCGCGCCGAAGGCCGCGACGAAGGCCCGCCTGAAGGTCGAGATGGCTTCGGAGTCCATCAGGACTTCCGAAACCGGGCCGAGGTGGGCGGTTTTGAGCTGCTTGGTCGTGCGCTGGGTTTCGGGGTCGAAGGCGCGGATGCTCTCAAGCTGGTCGCCAAAGAAATCGAAGCGCACCGGCTCGGCGGCGCCTGGGCTGAACACGTCCGTCACCCCGCCGCGCACAGCGAAATCCCCCGGCGCGCGGACAGTGGAGGCACGGTTATAGCCGTTGGTTTCAAGGTAGGCGGTGAGCTTTTCCAGCGCCACGACCGAGCCCGCATTGGCGGTGAGCGACGCCCCCGAGAGCCGCGCAAAGGGCGGCACGCGCTGGGCGACGCCGGAGGCTGTCGCGATCACCAGCAGCGCCGGCGCGCCGAACTCCATTCCCACCGAAAGCCTCGTCAGGGCAGCACAGCGGGCGGCAGCGATGCTGGCGGTGGGGGAAATACGATCATACGGCAAAGTGTCCCAAGCGGGCAGCCGCACGGTTTCAAGCGAGGGCTCGAAGAATTTCACCGTCGCTTCAAAAGCCTGAGCGCGGCTTTCGTCGCGCGCGATGAAGAGCCCCACGCCCCCGCGTTTGAACAGCCCCTGCGCAAAGGCCGCGGCCTCCAGGCCCTCCGGCGTGGACGCCACGTTCAACACGCCCGGCGCTGAGGCGATCGCCTCGATGTAGCCCGCGGAAACCAGACCTGGCATGGTCAATCACAACTCATCGTTGATCCGCCGCGCCGTCGAGCGCGTGGCGGGTGAAGTAGCGGAACGAGCGCACAAGGCGCAGAAGCTCGGTGTCAAATGCCGGCGGCGGGACGCTTGTGCCGATGATCCAGGCATAGGTGTCCTGATCGTTGGCGTGCAGCATCAGGGCTTCGAACTCATCGACCCGCTCCTCGCTGAGGTCGGCGAGGTGAGCGTCGGTGAAGGCGCCGAGAATCAGATCAAGCTCTCGGAACCCCCGACGCCAGGCGCGGAATTTCAGCTTTTTGCGGCGGTCGTCCATGCTGCCTCGCTTCGTTGGGGCGCCGGGCTATAAACCATTCGGATGACCCTGTCAGCGATGGGAAGCGTGATGTCCTCAGCCCCCGCCCACCCTTTGGCGAAGCTTGTGGCGCCTGCGCCCGCGCCCAAAGGGATGCGCCGGGACATGACCGCCTTAATCTCCAAGGTGGCGGGGGGGCCTTTGACCCGGGATCTGGTGCTGCTCGCGCCCTCCGGCGCGGTGGATCGGCGCAAGCGGGTGACCATCGCGGAAGCGCCGGAGGGCGAAATCGTCACCCTGGAAGCCGAGGTCGACTCCCACCTGGCGTCGTTCTCGCCGAGATTGCCTTATCGGGTGCGGCTGCGGGATGAGACGGGGTTTTTGTTCGTCGTCTATTTCCGGCCCCAAAAGGAAATGCTGGAGCGGCTGTGGCCCGTGGGGCAGCGGCGGCTCTTCAGCGGCAAGGTCGAGACCTACAACGGCGAGCGTCAGATGACCCACCCCGATCATGTGGTGGATCTGGAAAAGGCTGACACCTTCCCCACCGTTGAGCCAGTCTATCCTCTCACCGCGGGTCTTCCCGGCCGGACCATGGCACGGGCGGTGAAAGCGGCAGTGGCCCTGGTCCCCGATCTCCCCGAATGGCTCGATCCGGGCATGCCGCAGCGTCACGGCTGGGAAAGCTTCGCGGACTCCCTGCGGCGGCTGCACACACCAGAAGAGCCCGGCGATATCCTGGCCAGCGGGCCTTACCGAACCCGGCTTGCGTACGATGAGCTGTTTGCTCGGCAGGCCGCGCTCCGGCTGCGCCGCGCCAAGCGCCGGGGCCTGCCCGGGAGGGCGGTCATCGGCACGGGCGAGAAAGCCAAAGCGCTGCTGGCCTCCCTGCCCTTTGCGCTGACCGGGGCGCAGACCCGCGCCGTTACGGCGATCGCAGAGGACATGGCCAAGCCCTCGCCCATGCATCGCCTGCTGCAAGGGGATGTGGGCTCGGGCAAGACCCTAGTCGCTGCTCTCGCCATGACGGCTTCGGCGGAAGCGGGCGTCCAGAGCGCGCTCATGGCGCCGACTGACATTCTCGCCCGCCAGCATGGAGCGACGCTTCAACCCCTTTTGGAGGCCGCGGGGCTCACAACGGCGGTGCTGTCGGGTCGGGACAAAGCCAAGGAGCGCAAGAGGATCCTGGCAGGCCTTGCGGCCGGGACCATCGATGTCGTGATCGGCACGCACGCGCTGTTTCAATCCGAAGTCGCCTTCAAGGACCTGGGGCTCATCGTCATTGACGAACAGCACCGCTTCGGCGTATCCGACCGAGCGCGGCTCGTGGAGAAGGGCCTTTTCCCGCACGTCCTGGTGATGAGTGCGACGCCCATCCCGCGGACGCTGGCGCTCGCGGTGCACGGGGATATGGACCTCTCCATCCTCGATGAGAAACCGCCGGGCCGAAAGCCCGTCCGCACTGTCGCCCTCCCTCTGAGCCGCCTGATGGAGGTGTACGACGCCATCGACAGGGCCATCGCCAAGGATGAACGGGCCTATTGGGTGTGCCCGCTCATCGAGGAGAGCGAAGCGGTCGATCTGGCGGCGGTCGAGGACCGGCTTGAGGCCCTGCGACAGCGGTTTGGTGGGCTTGTGGAGGTCGTCCACGGCCGGATCAGCGCTGGCGTCCGGGAAGCGGCGATGGATCGGTTCAAGAGGGGCGATGCCCGCATCCTTGTCGCCACCACCGTGATCGAGGTGGGGGTGAATGTCCCGGAAGCCACAATCATGGTGATCGAGCATGCCGAGCGCTTCGGCTTGGCGCAGCTCCACCAGCTGAGGGGGCGGATCGGCCGGGGGGACAAGCCCGGCGCCTGCCTGCTCCTTTGGAAGCCGCCCCTGGGAGAGACCGCGAAAACCCGCCTCGACGCCCTGCGCCGATCCGACGACGGCTTCGCCATCGCCGAGATCGATTACACCATGCGCGGCGCGGGGGATGTCTTGGGCGTCCGGCAAAGCGGGCTGCCGCCGTTCCGGATGGTGGACCCGGAAGTCCACGCCAAGCTTTTGGGCCAAGCGGATCAGGAGGCGCGCCTTCTGGTGGATCGCGATCCCGGCCTCCGCTCCCCCCGCGGGCAGGCCGCGGCCCTCGCGATGGTGATCTTCGGCTGCGACGAGGCGAGCCAGGAAGCCCGCGCCGGTTGACGCCCGGCCCGACGCCGCGGCACGCTTTGGCCATGGCGACAGAACTTGAAGCGGTGACGGCGGGTCTTCAGTGCATGGCGCAACGGCTGGGGTGGCCTGCCCCGATCGGGGTTCGTCGCCTCTCCGGCGGCGCAAGCCAGGAGACCTGGTCGTTTGATGCAGCCGATCGCGGCCTGATCCTGCGCCGGGCGCCAGGGGGCGCGCCGGTCATGACTTCCACCCAAGGGATCGGCCTGGCCGCGGAGGCCGCGGTCATCCAGGCCGCCCGAGGCGCCGGCGCCCCGGCGCCGGAGGTTGTAGCGCTATTGGATGAGGAAGACGGCCTTGGGCCCGGCTATGTGATGGCAAGGCTCGGAGGCGAGACTCTGGCGCGACGGATCCAGCGAGACGGGGCTTTTGCTCCGGCCAGAGCACGCTTCGCGGCTGATTGCGGAGTGGCGGCGGCGGCCGTGCACGCCACGCCCCTGAGCGCCCTGCCCGCTCTGCCGACCGCGGACGCCGCCACCCAGCTTGAGCTCTACGAGGCCGCCTATCGCAGCTACGGCGGCGGCCGACCGGCCTTTGAGTTGGGCTTTGCGGCCCTGCGCCGGCGGCTGCCGACGCCCGTTCCTCCGCGGCTGGTGCATGGCGACTTCCGGCTCGGCAATCTGATGATGGCGCCGGAAGGCCTTGCCGCTGTGCTCGATTGGGAGCTCGCGCATCTGGGCGACCCGGCCGAAGATTTCGGCTGGATCTGCACGCCCTCCTGGCGGTTTGGAGCGATTGACCAGCCCGTCGGCGGGATTGCCGCCGTCGAGCCGATGCTGGAGGCCTATGGGGCGGCCGGCGGCGCGGCCAACGTGACCGCGGAGCGCGTGCGGTTCTGGACAATGTTCGGCGCGGTCAAGTGGGGGGTCATGTGCCTCACCATGGCAAATGTCTTCGATACCGGGGCGGACCCAAGCGTCGAACGAGCCGCTATCGGCCGAAGGGCCAGCGAAACGGAGCTCGATCTGCTCCTGATGTTGAAGGGATTGCTCTGATGTATCGGAACCCCGACACGGCGGCGATGCTGGGGGCGGTGGCTACCTTCCTCCGGGATGTGTGCGCCCCGGCGCTGACGGGCCGCGACGCCTTCATGGCCAAGGTCGCCGCCAATGCGGTGGAGATTGCGGCGCGGGAATCCCGCGACGGGCCTCTGGCGGCGGCAGCGGAATTGGCCACCCTGCAAACCCTGCTGGAGACCAGCGAAACCGACCTGGACACCCTGCGCCGCGTCCTGTGCGATCAGATCATCTCAGGGGTGCGGGATGAAACCGATCCGGCTTTGATCAATGCCCTTGTGTCCATCGTCGCTTCCCGTGTCCGGATCGAACAGCCAGGCTACGCCAGCTTGCGAAGAACGTCCTGACCACACTTGCGCTATGATTTTCGCGTGACGTGCAAATTGTGACGGTGGCGTATCAATTGACCATAGCGTGGGCGCCACACCTTCGCTTTTCCTGCTTTCCCTCACAATAGCCCCGCGCCGCCGGCCATTGACGATCAAAAGGTTAACGCCTTTATCCCGGCGGTGGAGGCGGTCCTCCGGCGTCTGCGCCCCTGAGACCGTCAGAATGACTAAGGGAAAGCAGAATGCGCGTTAAATCCATCCTGGCGGCGGTTGCCGCCATCGCGGCCCTATCGGCTGCGCCCGCTTTCGCGGAAACCGTGAACTCCGGCCATGTCGGCGTGTCCGCCGCGAATTTCAGCGATGACAACAACGACGCCCAAGAATACGCCCTCAACGGCGCGTTAGCGTTCCCGCTCTCGGGCGCCTGGGGCGCTCAGGTCGACGCCCAACTCGCCACCATCGACAGCGACGCCGACAACGAAAGCTCCTTCGGCGGCGCCGGCCACGTGTTCCACCGTACCTCCTCGCGCCTGATCGGTGCGTTCGTCGGCGCGACCGACACCGATGACGTCACCGCTTACGGCGGCGGCGTGGAAGCCGACTTCTACCTCGCCAACTGGACCCTAGGCGGCCGTGTCGCCTACTCCACCGACGACAGCGATGTCGACAGCGACACTTGGTCCGCGGAAGTCCGCGGCGCCTACTTCGTCAGCGACAACTTCACCATTGGCGGCGGCGTCGGCTACGCCGACACCAGTGTGGACGTGGCCGGCGTTAACGACTTCAGCGCCACCTATGTGGGCCTTGACACAGAGTACCAACTGGCGACCTCGCCGTTCAGCTTCTTCGGCGGTGCGAGCTACGTGTCGCCGGACGAAGGCGACGAAGTGACTGCCGTCCAAGTCGGCGTGCGTTGGAACTGGAACAGCGACTCGCTGCGCGACCGCGACCGTTCGGGCGCTTCGCTGGCTGGCTTCGGCCAAGCGCTGTCCGGCGTTCTCTAACGCCAACGGTGTTCTTTTGAAGTCTTGCGCGGCTGGCTTTCGGGTCAGCCGCCCTTTTTTTGTGCGCCCAGCTTGGACGCGATCTTGGAGGTGAAAGTCCTCTCGTGAGCTGGTCACGGCGAGCGAAGCGCAACTCCGGAAGGGCGATTGACCGTGGGGAGCAAGCGTGGAGCGAAGCTGCGGGCCGATGGACAAGAACCGGATATGAGGCGTCGTCGAGCAGGGCGAGCGGGCATGAAGCCGGCAAGCTCTCGTGA
>JBILVS010000230.1:0-3339 GCA_044370335.1 Caulobacterales bacterium | reverse complement strand
CCAGCGGATGCAGGACCTGCGAAATTACATCAACGCCCGTGGCTACGCCCTCGTCTGAGGCGGAGAAGGAGGGCGCGGCTGGCGCTGTTGTGAGCGCTCCCCCGCCTTTTTCTCGGGATTTAACTTGTTAGCTTGCAGCGCGTGACCGCTTTGTGCAAGGACGCTGCTGGAATGTCGTTTCATGGTTTAACGCTGAGGCCTTTGTCTCGCCGCACGCTGTTGGGCGGCCTCGCCGCCGGCTTTATGGTCGCGGCCTGTTCGGAGAACCCGGCCACCGGCCGCCAGCAGTTCATGCTCGTCTCCGATGATCAGCTCGCGGCCCTGGGCGCCCAAGCCTGGGCTGACCTTCAAGCCCAGACGCCGTTGAGCCGGGACGCAGAGGCCATCGCGCGCTTGGAGCGGATTGGGGCGCGCGTGGCTGAAGCCTCGGGACGCACCGATCTCGCGTGGGAGTTCAAAGTCTTTGACAGCGCTGAGGTCAACGCCTTTGTGCTCCCCGGAGGCAAAGTCGGCTTTTTCAAGGGGTTGATGGACCTGGCGCAATCCGACGACGAGCTGGCCGCGGTGATGGGCCACGAAGTCGGCCACGTTCAGGCGCGCCATGCCGCGGAGCGGATGTCGCAGGAGCTGGCATTGCAGGTGGGAGTGCAGATCGCCGCTGTCGCCCTGTCCCAGGAATATGGCCAAAACGCCTCGGCCATCGCGGGCGCCCTCGGGATGGGGGCTGTTTACGGGGTGATCCTGCCATATTCGCGCCAGCACGAATTCGAGGCCGATGAGCTGGGCGTCGGCTTCATGGCGGGCGCCGACTATGCCCCGCAAGCCGCGGTCACGTTCTGGGAGCGCATGATTCAGGCGACCGGCGGCGGCGGAGACCAGATCGCAGCGCTTCTCTCCACCCACCCGGCGAGCGATGAGCGTCTCGAACGCCTGCGGTCGGTGGTCGCGGCAGCTTAAGCTTTCGTCGCGTTCGCGGCGGCGAAGTGCGCGAACTGATCGTCATGGGCCTTTTGAAAGGCCGGTCTCGCGGTGAGCCGAGCGGCCTAAGCTGCGGTGGCGGGCCTGTCCCCGAGAGAGCGCACGTTCGGCACGCGCAGCACGTCCGCCATTAGAAGATCCGCCACGGGGAAGCCCCCGGCGGCCAGGTACTCCCGATCGCTCCGCACCGGCTCCAGTGCGAAAGCCGGCTTTGCGCCCACCCGGTCAGGCCGTTCCCCTTCGCGCCTTTGACACCGAGATGCCACCGGGGCGCAGTCACCATTTCAAGCGAATTGAGGGAGGCGATCACCCACTGCAGCGTCTCCGCCTCGCCCTTCGCGTCCCGGGGCATCAGCGTCTCGCTTTCTTGGCGAGATGAAGGCGCGCGCCGCTCTCAAAGAGGTTCACCTCGCCGCCGCTGAGATAAGGGACCTGCCCGAAGGGCTGGCGGTTGAGATGATTGGTCTCTCGGTCCTGAAACGGGGCCGACGCGATGGTGTAGCGCAGCCCCGCTTCCTCACAGGCCCAACGCAGCCTGAGATCGCGGACAAAACCGCGGGGAGCTTGGGGCGGCCAACCATACGTCCAAATTGTCAGGTCGGTCATGGCGTGCGCCTTGCAAAAAAGGCCGGTCCCGACGCGGCCAAGAGGCGGCCACCGAGGCGCCGAACGCGGGCCGTTGTCTATCCTCAGCATCCGCCCTTGCGTCTTACGGTCGGTTTTTGTAGCGTCCGGCCGCTTGTGACGAAGCGCCGCCTTAGCTCAGTTGGTTAGAGCGCTGGATTGTGGATCCAGAGGTCCCTGGTTCGAGCCCTGGAGGCGGTACCATTTCTCCCCTAGGCCGGCGCCCGACCAACGCCCACGCCCGGTTTGCGGCGCGGGCGGCGTCCAGCTTGGGACTTGGGTTTCGCGCCCTCGAAGAGGACGGATACTTGTTTGCGGTGGAGCCGCCTCAGGGCCCGGCGCGCTTCTTCGCCACAGGCTCCGCGAGCCCGTATTTCCTGAACTCCGCCGCCGCCATGAGCCTGGCGCGAGACAAAGGCTTCGCCGCCCAGGCCTTAGCCGCCGGGGGTGTGCCGCACATACCGGGGCGCCTCTTCTTCGCCAATGACCGGCACAAGGCCTTTCGGGCGCCGGGCCGGGAGCCTGCAGATGCGCGCGCGGCGGCCCGCGACTTTCAGTATCCCGTGTTCTGCAAGCCGGTGTCCGGCTCAAAGGGAGACTACGCCGAACTGATCCCCGACGAGGCCGCATTTGAGGATTATCTCCATCGGGTCGCGACGCGGCATGACGCGTTCCTGGTCCAGCCCCTGATCCGCGGCGTTGAGCATCGGGTCATCGTGCTGCAGGGCGAAGCGCTTTGCGCCTATGAGAAAACGCCGCTCACTGTGACAGGCGACGGCCGCCTGCCATTAGCGACCTTGGTCGAAGCCGCAAGGGCCAGCGCCCCGCCGACGACCGCGACCTTGGCGCCGGCCGGTTCTTCGGAGGCGCTGGACGGGGAGGGGGGGCGATGGCGGGCGAAGGACATTCCGCCCTTCGGAGCCCTGATGTCCGTCCTGGGGCCGCAGAACCGCAGCGCCGGCGGCGACGCCAAGTCGGTCCTGACGCCCGCGCCGAGCCGGCTTGCTGCGATTGGGCTGCAGGCGGCCTCCGCCTTGGGCCTGGGGTTTGCGGGGGTGGACGTCTTCGATGTGTCCCCAACCGGGGATTTGAGTGACCTGACGGTGATCGAGGCCAACGCGAGTCCCGCTCTGTTGACGCTGGAAGCCCATGGCCGGCTCGATCTGGTTGATCGAATCTGGACGGCCAATCTCAGGGCGGCTTTCGCGTGATCGCCGGCCTGCCCGCTTCGAAATTCGGCCAAGGACCGTGCTTTGCCCGCGTGCAGGCGACGGCCGCCGCATTGGGCTTGGACTTCAAGGCGATGGCGCCGAAATCAGTGCTGATCGTCGGCTCGAATGGAAAGGGGACCACAGCGGCGATGACCGCGGCGGCTTTGGCGACCGCAGGCAAGACCGGGCTGTTCACCTCGCCGCACCTGATGAGCATCACCGAACGGATCGCCGTCAACGGGGCGCCGACCGCCATGAACGCGCTTGAGGCCTTAAGCCTGGAGGTCGCCGCGGCGCGGGTCCGCGCTGGGGTCCCCGACCAGGCGATGGGGGCGTTCGAGCACCTGTTTCTGATCGCAGCCCTCGCATTTCAAAGGGTGGGCTGTGCGTATCTCGTGTGGGAGGCGGGGATCGGCGGGCGCCTTGATCCGACCCGGTTGGTCCGCGCCAAAATTGGCGCGTTGACCTCCCTTGACCTGGAGCATACCACGCTCCTCGGTGGGACGATCACCGCGATTGGCCAGGA
>JBILVS010000019.1:0-34693 GCA_044370335.1 Caulobacterales bacterium | reverse complement strand
TGGCGGCTTTCGCCGCCCTGACCGACAAGGCGCTGATCGCGCCAACGGCCGAGGACCGGGCCCCCTTTGCTGGCCTGGGCGCAGAGTTTCTAACCGTGAATGCGAGCCTCGCTTTCGCAACGGCGCGGCGGATGATCGGGGACAACCCCGCCGCCCGCGCGGCGCTGGCCTCGACCCGCCTGCCGGGTCGGCTGGAAACGATCGCTCAAGATCCGCTCACGATCATCGATATCGGCCATACGCCTGAGGCCGCGGCCCATGCCTTGGAGGGCTTTCGCTGCACGGCGGGGGAGGGCGGCGCGCTTCTCATCGGGGTCTCTCCCGGCAAGAAGGCCGCCGACATTCTGGCGCGTATCGCCCCTTCGTTTCCCCGCATTGCGGCGGTGAAGGCGCTGTTCAGCGGGCGACCGGCGGCCGAGATCGCGGCCCTCGCCGGGGCTTCCGCGCCGGCGGCCCGTATCACGACCCACGCTTCGGTCGCAGAGGCGCTGCAGGCCCTTCGCGCCGAGCGATCTCCGATCCTGGCCACTGGTTCGCTTTATGTTGCGGCAGAGGCGAAGGCGTTGACCTTGGGCCTTGATCCCGCCGCGTTGGCGTTCTTGGATTAGGGTTTTGTGGAGGCGTCGTTGGCAGGAAAACCCCTGATTGTGGTCGTCACCGGCCATAGGCTGAACCTGTTGCCGGAGGCCGAGCGCCCGCGCATCGCGCGAGACGTGGCGCAGGCGGTTGCTCAAATCGGCGAGGCGGCGGCGGAGGCGCTGCAGGGCTGGCAGTTGGTGCTCGCCTCAGGGGTCGCTGAAGGCGCCGATCGTTATGCTGCGGACGCAGCCTTGGCTTTGGGGTGGCGCCTTTGGACGCCGCTGCCGTTCCCCATCGATCGCTACGAGCAGGATTTCACCGATCAGGCTTCAGTCGATGCGTTTCAGGGCTACATTAAACGCGCCGAAAGGGTCTGGTCGGTGACACCCGATCAGGTCGCGGCCGCCGGCGGAGGTTCCGCCGCGCCTTATGCCGCGCTCGCCAAAGAGCTCGCGGCCATGGCCGATGTCGTCATCGCGGTATGGGGCGGCAACCCCCCGGCAGGCCCCGGCGGCACGGCGGAGGTTGCGGCGTTTGCGCACGAAGCGGGCGCGTCGGTGCTGTGGACGCCGACGCAGGAGCATCATGCGCCCCGCCTTATTCTGCCGCAGACTGGAAAGCGCGGAAGCGCGAAGGCCAAGCTCGCCGCCGCCCTTGCGGAGCGCTATGAGGCCATCGCCAAACCGGACGCGATGCGGCCCGCCGAGGCGATCTGATCGCGGCGTTCACTTGAGCCCTTGGCTGCCTTTGCTATGGTCATGGGTATGTCCTCTCCCTCGTCATCCCACAGCGCAGGGCCCCGCGTGGTCGTCGTCGGTGCTGGGGCTGTGGGCCTGTCTTGCGCGTTGTTTCTGGCCAAAGGCGGGGCGTCAGTGACGCTCGTGGAGGCGCAGGGGCGGGGCATGCGGGCGCCGGGGCGGCGTCGGGCGGCATCCGCGAACGCGGCGGGTATGCTCGGGGCATATTCCGAAGCGCTTTATGAAGGGCCGAACACCCACCGGCTCTTTCCTCGGTTCTGCGCAGCGGGGCATGCCGCGTGGGAGCGCTTGCTCCTGGCGCACCCGGTGCTTGAGGCCAGCGTGCGAGATACGGGTGCGCTGCTCCTCGCCCATTCCGACGCTGATTTGGCCCGGGTGATGCGCGTACGGGACCGGGCGCGGCACGCCGGCGGACAGTTCGAGTGGACAGACGGTCTGCCGGAAGACCTTGATCCGCATTTGTATAGTCTGCGCGTTGCGGGCACATTGCGTCTGCCGGAGGAACGCCTGGTCGATGTCGGACCGATGCTGGAGCTTCTGACCGAGCTGTGCGTCGAGGCGGGCGTGTCGCTTCTTGTGGAGCGGAAAGCCTCACATTTGGCGGTCCGCGGCGGCCGCGCCCGGGGCATCGCCTTTGAAGACGGTTCGGGCCTTGTGGCGGATGCGGTGGTGTTGGCGCCGGGAGCGCTCGCGCCGCCGGGGTTGGTGGAGGTCTCCCCCGCCCTGCAGCGGGTGACGCCCGCTAAAGGCATTCTCGGCCTCGTCCGACCCGCGCCTGGCGGCGAGATCGAAGAGACGGTCCGCACGCTGTCGGTCTATGCAGCGCCACTGCCGGACGGTCAGATCCTGTTCGGCTCTACGATGGAGACGGGACGGACCGATTTCGACCCCGATGAGGCAGGCTTGCAGCAGCTGTTCGCTCACCTTCGCCGGGCGCTCCCGGGCGCGCGCTTTGAAGGCCCGCCACGGTTTCACGCTGCCGGCGTGCGGCCGATGTCGCCCGATTGGGCCCCGATGATCGGGCCTTCGGGGCCGGAGGGCTGCTTCGTCGCCTGCGGGCATTCCCGCAATGGATGGCTGCTTGGCCCCTTGACCGGACAAATCTTGGCAGCGCAAGTGATGAGCCAGCCCCTTGAGGATTTGTGGACGGCCTTCACGCCGGACCGATTTGAGAAGCAAGCCGCATGACCCTCTCCATCGAGCTCAGCGAAGACCAGGCCGCCATCAAAGACAGCGTGCAGAAAATCTGTGCCCGGTATGACGATCATTTCTGGGCGAAGACCGATGAATCCGGCGTCTTCCCGGAAGCCTTTGTCAAAGATCTGGCGGACGGCGGCTGGCTGGGGGTGGCCATGCCGGAAGCCTATGGCGGGGCGGGCCTGGGGCTGACGGAAGCGGCCCTTGTGATGCAGACCATCACCGAAAGCGGGGCGGGGTTCTCCGGGGCGTCTGCGGTGCACCTCAATATCTTTGGCCCCATGCCGATCGTGAAGTTTGGCGCCGACGACCAGAAGCGGCGGTTTCTGCCGCCTCTAATCTCAGGTGAGGCAAAGAGCTGCTTCGCGGTCACTGAGCCTAATTCGGGGCTCGATACCGCAAGCCTTGAAACCCGGGCGGTGAAGACTTCTTCTGGTTGGCGGATCACTGGCCGCAAGATCTGGACGACGAGCGCCCAACGGGCGAACACGATCATGATCATCGCCCGCACCAAGCCCAAGGACGAGTGCAAGAAGCCCACTGAAGGCCTGTCTTTGTTCTATGCCGATTTCGACCGCAACCGGATCGAGGCGAACCCGATCCCGAAGATGGGCCGGAAGGCTGTCGAGTGTAACACTCTCTTTATCGAGGATTTGGAGGTCGACGAAGACCGTCTGATCGGCAAAGAGGGCGACGGGTTCAAGATCCTGCTCTCGGGCCTTAATCCGGAGCGGGTGCTGTTCGCGGTGGAAGCGGTCGGGCTGGGGCGCGCCGCGCTGGCCCGGGCGGCACAATACGCCAAAGAGCGCGTGGTGTTCGGCCGGCCCATCGGCCAGAACCAGGGTGTCGCGCACCCCTTGGCCAAGGCCTGGGCGGAGCTGGAAGCGGCAAACCTTTTGGCGTTCAAGGCCGCGGCCCTCTATGACGCCGGCAAGGACTGCGGCGCGGAAGCCAATGCGTCGAAGTATCTGGGCGCTGAAGCGGGCTTCAACGCCTGCGAGGCCGCGGTGCTCGCCCATGGCGGGATGGGCTACGCGAAAGAATACTTCGTGGAGCGCTATTTCCGCGAGGCCATGATCGCCCGCATCGCGCCCGTGAGCCGGGAGATGATCCTCAATTTCATCGGCGAGCGTGTGTTGGGCCTGCCGAAGAGCTATTGATGGCCGACCGCGGCGCCTTTGAGCGCGCCTTGTGGCGGGCGCGGGAGGAGGCGTTTGGCCAAGGCTTGCGCCGCAGCTGGCTGATCTGGGCGGTCGCCGCGCTGGCGCTTATCGCCTACGTCGTCTTGGAGCGCTTGGCGCCGCTGCATTGACGCTCGCCCCATGACAATGATCCTCCTCACAAGACCGGGGAGGGTGTCATGCGCTGTCATTGTCGCGGCGCCGACGTTGGTCGCGGCCTGCGCCCAACATCCGTCCATCCATGCCCATGACGCCGGTCACGGCCACGCTCATGCCCCCGGCCACGCTTTTCCGCTGGGGTCCAATGAAATGGTGCGCACCCCCATCGCGGCCGCGCGCGGTCTTGAGGTGAGCATCTCCGACGTGATCATTCCGCCCAACGCCAGCGAGCCGTGGCATCATCATCCGGGGGAAGAGTACGTGGAGGTGATCGAGGTCTTCGCCATTCATCGCGAAGAGGGCCAAGCAGACATAATCCTTGAAGTGGGCGACACCTATGTGATCCGCCCTGAGGCGCACCATAGCCCGATCGGCGGCCCGAACGGCGCGCGGGCCATTGTGTTCCGAGTTTATGTGGCGGGGCAACCGGAGCGGATCCCCGCGTGTGAATAAGGCATTAACGCTTCGTTCCCCGAATCTGGGCAGGGCGGAAGCATGTCTGACGCTGTGTCCGGTCCTCGCCTCAGCCCAATCGTCGTCGCCGTGCAGCGCGGTGCGCAGGCGAGCGGGGCCTCGTTTGACCTGCTGCTGGCCACCGCCGAGCGGGAATCGAGTCTGAATGCGGCGGCCCGGGCCCCAACTTCTTCGGCGACCGGGCTGTTTCAATTCATTGAGTCCACCTGGCTCACGATGGTCCAGCGTCACGGAGCCGACCACGGCCTCGCCGCCTACGCCCAGGCCATCGAGACCCGCAACGGTCGACCGTTTGTCGCCGATGCCGGTCTCCGGCAGGAGATTTTGAACCTTCGCTACGACCCGGAGGTGTCCGCCCGTATGGCGGGGGAACTGGCGCAAGAGAACGCAGCCTTTCTGGAAAATCGGCTGGGCCGGCCACCCACGGCAGGGGAGCTGTACGCCGCCCACGTCATGGGGCCTGCGGGCGCCGCGCGGCTGATTGCGGCGGCCGGGGACGGCGCGCCGAACGCGGCGGCGATTTTCCCGCGGGAGGCGGCCGCCAATCGCTGGCTGTTTTATACCCGCGACGGGAACGCGCGCTCGGCGGCGCAGCTCTTGGCGCGACTTGATATCGTTGGCGCCGCCGCTCCCGCGATGCCGGCGGGACCCGCCGTGATGCTGGCTTCGGCCCCGCCGGTCCCGCCGGGTCCGCCGGCGACGGAACAACCGTCCGGAACTCGCACTCTGATCGCCCCTGAGACCGGCCAAGCCTTTCTGCAGCTGGCCTTGGCCGACTGGCCGGACGCCACGCGCATCCTCCGCGATCCGGAGAGCGAGGACGCCTAGCTCCCTTCCTTCGCCACGCCCGCCGCGAACAGCGCATCGATGTCGTCGGCCGAAAGCCCGGCGCCTTGAAGCACCACACGGGTGTGCGCTCCCGGTCCGGGGGCGGGGCCCTTCGGCCCGTCGTCCAGGCCAGGAAAGCGTAAAGGCCCGCCAGGCGCTTTGACTGTGCCGCCGCCGGGAAGCGGCGTCTCCACAACCCCTCCTGCGGCCAGAAGCTGCGGATCGGCCACCGCTTGGGCCGCGGACTGGACCGGCGACCAAACGATGTCGGCGGCGTCCAGAGCGGCGGCGGCTTCCTGATAAGACAGGGCGCCGAAAGCCTGATCGAGCGCCGCCACAAGCTTGGCGCCGTTTTCCCGCCGCAGCTTGGAGGAGGCGAAGAGGGGATCGTCAATCAAGTGGTCGGCTTTTGCCGCCCGGCACAGCGGGGCCCAGTCGGCGCTGCCTTGGCGCGGCACAATGCACAGCCACTGATCGTCCTTGGTCTGGAAGAAATTGGCGATGGGGTTGATCGCGTCTGGGCGCGGGCGATTGGAGGCGAGGCGGCCAAAGGCGTGCTGAATCGCCATGTCGGAGCCGACCGCATAGGTCGCCGCCCGGAGCAAAGACGCCTCCACCAACCGGCCTATCCCCGTCTTCTCGCGCTCATAAAGGGCGGCCATGATCCCACCGACGGTCGCCATCGAGGTGACGTGATCGCCCATGGCCGTCCGCAGGGGGAAGGGCTCGACGCCCCGGGGCGCGGTCATCGCCGCCATGCCCGAACGCGCCCAGAAGGCGGCGATGTCGAACCCGGGCTTATCGGCGTCCGGACCTTCTAGGCCATAGCCCGTGACGCTGGCATAGACGAGGCGCGGGTTGATCGCGGCTAAGCTTTCATAATCAAGCCCGGCCCGTTTCAGCCCTCCCGGACGGACATTGGTGAGAAACACATCCACACCCTGAGCCAGCCGGCGGATCAGATCGCGGCCCTCCGGCTTTGAGGCATCCAGCATGATCGACCTTTTCCCGCGGTTGTCGAGATCAAACACCGGGTTGATGCTCATGTCGGCCCCGATCGATTCGAAGAACTGACGGATCGGGTCACCGCCCGGGGGTTCGATCTTGATCACGTCGGCCCCCCAATCGGCCAAGACCCCGCCTGCGCCGGGGGCCGCGATGTAGGTGGCGTGTTCCAGAACTTTGAGACCGTTCAGCAGCATGGAGTGTCCTTGCATGGGCGCGTGCCCATTTGTGAAGCTCTGCCGCGACGGGAGCAACTGAACATTAAGGAAATGAGCCCAAGGTCTGTGTGTTAAGAAGCGGGCAAGACGCATGGCCGCTCCGTTAAACTGTGACTTGAGCGAAGGCTGGCCGTCCCATGACGATCGTGACGATGCGTTCCCGCCTGACGGACGAAGACGTCCGGACCCTGGTGAAGGGGCTAACCGAAGAAGACCGCTCAGGCGCAGCCAACAAAATCTGCCGGGCCATCGACGGATCAGACCTGTCGAACGATGAGCGCGCCTACGCCGAGGAGATCGTCCGGATCATGGCCGCGGACGCCGCCGCTATGGTGCGCCGGTCGTTGGCGGTGACCCTGCAAAACTCCACGAAGCTTCCGCGGGACGTGGCCAACAAGCTGGCTAAGGACATCGACGCCATCGCGCTCCCTGTTCTGATGAACTCCCCGCAGCTGACCGATAGGGACCTCATCGAGATCCTGCGCTCCTGCCCGCCCTCCAAACAGGTGGCGGTGGCGAGCCGGGGCAGGCTGTCGGCGGAGTTGACGCGGGCCATCGCGGAGGTGGGCGTCGCGGCCGCTGTCGAACGCGCCCTCTCCAACAACGGAGCTGTGTTTGATGAGGCGGGGCTGACCACCGCATTAAATCGGTTCCCGGACCACGAAGGCGTGACAGGCGCCATGGTTCGCCGTCCCGAATTGCCTCTGTCCATCACCGAAAAGCTGGTCTCGATCGTTTCGGGCGAGCTGTTTGACTACCTCGTCAACAATCACGCACTGCCGCCCCAGCTGGCCATTGATCTGGCCATCGGCGCGCGGGAGCGGGCGACGGTGGACCTCATCGAACAGGCGGCGCGTCAGTCGGATTTGCCGCGCTTTGTCCAGCAGTTGAACCTGCATGGGCGGCTGTCGCCGTCTCTGATGATGCGCGGGATGTGCGTGGGGCAGATGGCGTTCGTAGAGCACGCGCTCGCGGAGCTGTCTGGCATGCCGCACCATCGGGTGTGGATGATGGTCCATGACAGCGGGCCATTGGGGCTGGAGACTCTGTTTGAACGCGCCGGCCTTCCGCGCCGCCTGTTGGGGCCTTTCCGCGCTGCCGTCGAGGTCTATCACGAGATCAGCCGGGATGGCTCGGAGCGCGATATTGAGACGTTCCGAATGCGGATGGTCGAGCGGGTGCTGACCCTGTTCCATCACGTACCGAAGGACGACCTCGATTATCTCTTGGAAAAGCTGAACGCCGTCGGCGCGCGCTCCGATCGTTCCAGCCTCACGATGTGAGCCGCGCCGGTTGTGGCGTCTTTCAGGTTTCCTTCCGCGCAGTCGAAGCCCGCGAGCAGCCAGGCTTTCGCTTCGCTTGCGCCCTGGACGCCTTCAACGGTGAGCCTCAGGCCCGCCTCTTGGGCGGCGAGCAGCCGCCGGGTGAAAGGGTCGCGGTTGTTCAGCGCCGCGGGATCAAACGGCCCAGGCGGCGCCGCTCCTTTCACAACCACTTCCTGATAAAGGCTCCGCACCCGTTCTCCGAAGGGCAGGGGGCATGCGTTGTCCGCGCGCAGGGCGAGCCGCCAGCCGCAAGCCCGAAGCGCTTCGGCCAGCGGCAGGGCGCGGGCGATCAGGGCCTTCTCCGCAATCTCAAAGGTGAGCGCGCCCGGGGTGAAGCCGGCCTCCTCCAAGGCGTCGTTGAGAGGTTTGGCGCAACGAGGCTCGCTCAGCCGTTCATGCAGCGAGACGGCCAAAGGCGCCGTGCGGCCTTGCGCCCGCCATTGCCGCAAAGCCCGGCCGGCGACATCAGCCAGGCGTTCAGCGGTTTGCAGCGGCGGAGCGTCAATCCGGCCGCTGACGATCAGGCCCGTCCGCAAATCGGTTCGGGGGCGCACGCTGATCAGAGCGGTCACGGCGGGGCAGCTTTCAGCGGGGTGAGCGGCGTCTTCGGTCATGGGGCCTTTTTCCAATGGGCCGCACTTTAGCGCAGTGAGCTTAAGAATTCGGGCGCGCGCCATGGTGAGCTAATCCTTGCCGCCGGGGCGCCCTTGCCAGGGTGAACTGCGTCCCATCAAATGCGCCCATGACCTCTCTGATCTCTGCAGCGACTGTGCTTCTGGTGCGGGACGCCCCGCGTCTTGAAGTGCTGATGGTAGAGCGCGCTTATCAGATTGATTTCGCGGCCGGCGCTTTGGTCTTCCCAGGCGGCAAGACGGCGCGGGAAGACGCAGACCCCGCCTGGGCCGAAGCCTTGCCGAAGGGACACGGCTTGACCCCGGAGGCGGTAGCTTTGCGGGTGGCGGCGATCCGGGAGGTTTTCGAAGAAAGCGGGCTCTTGTTGGCCCGTGAACGCGGCGCAGGGGCGGGCGGAGCTCTCGCCTCGCCCGATCGGCTGCCGCCCTTGATTGAGGTGCGCGCTCAGGTGGCTTCGGGGGAAGCGTCGTTCCTCAAGCTGATTCAGGAGGGCGGCTTTGAGCTCGCCCTTGATGCGCTTGTACCCTTCGCTCACTGGATCACGCCCAAAGGCATGCCGAAGCGCTTCGATACTCACTTCTTCATCGCCCTGACGCCGGCGGAGCAGGACGCGGCCCATGACGGCCACGAGGCGGTCGATGCGGTGTGGCTCGAGCCGGACGCGGCTTTGGCTGCAGCGCGGGAAGGGCGTCGGAAGATCATCTTCCCGACGCGGCTCAATCTTGAGCTTCTGGGGCAGTCCGCCCAGGCAGAGGCCGCGATGGTGGCGGCGCGGGAGAGGCGAATTGTTTCGGTCGAGCCGACGATCGCCCCCGATGCAGCGGGCACGCCTTGGCTCTCCATCCCCGACGATGCTGGTTATGGCGCGGTGCGGGCTCGACTGGACGAGGTCACTTAAGCCTCAGCGAGGGGCGACGCCCAAAGCGGCGACCTGGGTTTCAAGCTCGCCCAAAAGAACTTTGGCGACTGGATGGTCGGGGTGTTTGATCTTGTCGCGCACCACGGCACGGATCGCCTCGACGTGCGCCTCCACCAGCAGCGGTTGCTGCCGCGCGGCTTCCTTGCCCGCGGGCGTTTCAATCAGCCGGCAAAGAGAGGCGGACAGTCGGGTGACCAGTGGATACTCGTAAGTTGCGCCCAAGCCCTTGGCGTCATGGCTGCAGCCGAACAGACGCTCCAGGCTCGCGTTGTCGTAACCGGATGTGCGGGCGGCGTCGCGAGCTTCAACCATCCGCACCACTTCTTCTTCCATCCAGGTCTGGAATTCGCCGGACAAAGCCGCAAGCGCGGCTTCAGCCCGCTTCAAAGCCGCTTCGTCGAAGGCCGGAACCGCGCCGCCGAGCTTCTCCCGCAAGAGATTGCGCGGCTTGGTCACTTTCACGTTGGTCATCAGGGCCCCCGGGGATCGGCGCGTGAAGTGCCAAGCTCGCCAGCGACCCTAAGTCGAGGATGTCAAAAAACGGTTGCTAGAGCAGGCTGTCGGGTTCAAAGGCAGTTCAGGTTATAGTTTGGCGATTGCGACTTTGTTCTGTTTGACCGCGCCCAGGCCTATCTTTTTCCACCGGATCTGAAGGACTGGCTGGCTGAGGATGATTTGGCGCATTGCGTGATCGCTGCGGCCGATCGCGTTGACATCGCTTCGTTCAAGGTCAATTCGTAGAATGGCGACAAGCCGCAGTTTCATCCACGACTAATGTTGGCGTTACTGATCTATTGTTACGCCAACGGGATTTTTTCCTCGCGGCAGATTGAGCGCGCAAGGCACCAGGATGTCGGCGCGCGGTTTGTCGCCGCCAATACGCGTCCCGACCATGACACGATCGAAGACTTCCGCAAAGATTATGGGTCGGTGATCCAGAAAACCTGCGCGCGCTTCGTCACCTTGTGCCGAGAGCTCCGCTTGCGGTCGAGCGCCAAACGACCTGTCAGCCACATCAGCTCGACATTGCGCCACGCTTCGCGCTCGAGCCGCCGGCTGGAGGCGATCGCGTTGAGATGGCTATAAGCATAGAGCTTCAGCTGCACGGCGAGATGTCAGCCTGGACGGCCGGTGGCGCAAGGATCGACCGTCTCGAAGCCGAGCGCGCGCAAATTTAGCGTCTCGCCAGACGCGTCGACCGCACAGACGGGATTGTCGTCTGCGACGAAGTCTTCAAGGTATGCCGGAAACAACCCACCCTTTTCGCGCGCCACGCCTTCCACGAACCGCTTCATTGAACGCCTCCCGCGTTACAGCGCGAGACCAAACTGCTTCACTATTTTCAGATAGCCTCGGCCAAATTCTGCCAGTCTTGGAAAATTCGGGCGGCCCATGTGAGGGGATTGCGCAGCGGAAGCTGCTGCCCGAAATGCCGCTGCGCCTCGTCCCGGTCGGCCAAAATGTCCCTGTATGAGCCTCAGTCCCCGTCGTCTTCGTCGTCCGCATCCAGCCACTCCCCGACCGCCAGAATGAGATCGGCGGCCTCCTCGTCTGTCCCCGAAGCGAACACCGCGGGCTCGGTCTCCGGGCCTGTGTCCACATAGACCAGGATCCGGGCGCCGGGTTTTTCCGCCACATATGCGGCGGCGGCGGCGGCGATTTCGGATGCGGTGAGGGCGGCGTCAGACATGGGTTTCTCCCGGGGCTTCAGCTTAGGTGGCTATGCTTGCGGCGATTCGGGCCGCAAGAGTGGCCAATTCATCCTTGTCCGCCATGCCGGCCGAACCGTGCCTAGCGAGGGCCTGGCCCTCGTAGATCGGAATTACGTGCACATGCAGATGGAAGACGGTCTGCCCCGCCGGCGCGCCATTAAATTGCGCGATGTGGATCCCGGCGGGTTGCAGGGCTTTCGCCACCGCCCGCGCCACAGTCTGCACGCCATAAAACAAAGGCCCCAGCCGCTCCGGCGCCAAGTCCAACAGGTTCCGCGCAGTCACCGCTTTGGGCACGACCAGGGCGTGGCCTTTGGATTGCGGGAAGACGTCAAGAAAGCTTAAGACGAAGTCATCTTCATACACCTTGAAACACGGCGCTTCGCCGCGGAGGATTTTGCCGAAAATGTTACCTGGGTCATAGGCGCCGGAGATGCTCATGTCCTTTTCTCCCTTTCTCACCCCCTGCTATCAGGGGCGAGGCGGGAGGACTAGATGGCGGACGACAAGCGGGGGCTTTCGCCTCAGCAGGCGAAGTTGTTCGCCGCGGTGCGAGAGGGACTGGAGAACGAGACCGGTCGGTCTTTGGTGGACTGGGCGGCCCTGGTGAGAGAGACCTGTCCTGAGACCGCGCACGCTAAGCGCTTGGCCTGGCTTCGGGATGTTCACGGGTTTGGCAAAAACAGGGCCAGCAGGGTGCTGGACAGAGCCTTTGGCTCCCTGGGCTGCAATGACCCTGACGCTTTGGCGGATCAGTTGTGGACCACGCCTGACCTGCGCGCCATCGTCGCCGCCGTCCGCGCCGCCGTAACGGCATGGCCTGGCGTGACCGAAGGCCAGCGGAAACCGTTCACGGCCTTTTCCCGCAAATCCCAGTTCGCAGCGCTTGCGCCGGTGAAGACGACGGGCGCGCGCCTGGGGCTTGCGGTACTGGCGGACGAAGACCCGCTTTTGGAACCGCCTCGCCGGCGCGAGGCCTGGTCGGATCGGCTCCGGTCAGTGCTCGTGCTCGATCATGCGAACGCGGTGGATGAGCGCGCGCTGCGGTTGTTGCAGCGCGCCTATAAGGGGTTCTGATCGGCCTTCCGAAAAGGGGTGTAGGCGTCGAGCAGTTCGATCTCGTCGGCGATGGCGGGGCGCTCGGCGGCGAGATAGCGGGCGACGGCGTCATGCAGGCCCTGATTCGCCATCCAGTGCGCGGAGGTCGTGGCCACCGGCGCATAGCCGCGCGCGAGCTTGTGTTCGCCTTGCGCGCCCGCCTCGACCCGAGGCAGGCCTAACTCAATGGCGATGTCGATCGCCTGATAATAGCAGAGCTCGAAATGCAGGAAAGGCGCGGCCGCAACGCGACCCCAATAGCGCCCATAGAGGCAATCGCCGCCCAGCACATTGAGCGCCGAGGCGATGGGTCGGCCGGCTTCCTCGGCGATCAAGAGGATGAGCTCATCGCCCATCCGCTCGCCGATCAGGCTGAAGAAGCTGCGGTTCAGATAGGGGCTGCCCCATTTCCGCGCGCCCGTGTCCTGGTAACAGGCATAGAAGAAATCCCAATCGGCTTCGGTAATCTCGCGGCCTTGGAGGCGCCGGATCCGCCGGCCGGCCAAAGCGTCCCGACGTTCGCGGCGGATTGTTTTGCGCTTGCCGGAGGACAGGGCGCTGAGAAAATCCTCGAACGCGCCGTAGCCCGCATTCACCCAATGGAACTGCATCCCCGTCCGGGGCAGAAAGCCGAGACCGGTGAGAGCCGCCTGATCCTGGGCGGTGGTGAAGGTGGCGTGCCAGGATGAGGCGCGGAGTTGCTCGGCCAGAGTCACAGCGCCTCCGGCAAGGGCCTCGCGCACAGCAAGCGATGCCGCGAGCAGCCGCGGCCCCGGCGCCGGCGTGAACGGGACGGCGGTCTGCAGCTTCGGGTAATAGCGCCCGCCTGCCCGGTGGAGCGCGTCCGCCCAGGCGTGGTCGAAGACATACTCCCCGTACGAGTGGGTCTTTTCATAAAGGGGCAGGGCGCCGACCACGGTCTCCGTCGCGTCGCGGGCGATCAGGTGGCGCGGGGTCCACCCAGCCCGGCGGCTGACGCAGCCCGCCTCTTCCAGGCTCTGTAGGAAGGCGTGGCGCACGAACGGGTGGCGGGGGCCTCCTGCGGCGTCCGCGCAGGCGTCCCAGGATTCCGCCGGAAACCCGGTCAGGCCTTCGATCATCGTGACGGATAGCTCGCCGCCGCCGTCCATGCGCGCCCTCACTTTCTCAGGCGATGGCGAAAATCCCATCCACCTCAACGGCGAACCCCAGAGGAAGGTTCGCCACGCCCACCGCCGAGCGGGCGTGCTTACCCGTCTCGCCCAGGACCTCAACCATCAGGTCCGAGCAGCCGTTGATGACCGCAGGAATAGGATCGAAATCCGGCGCCACATTGACAAAGCCGCCCAGCTTCACCACCCGCTGCACTCGGTCGAGATCATCCCCGCAGGCGGCCTTCAGTTGCGCCAACAGGTTGAGCCCGCAGAGCCGGGCCGCGGCCTGGCCCTGTTCCAGGGTGAGTCCCGCGCCGAGCTTACCCTTAATGCCGCCCGAGGCGTCGGTGGAGACCTGACCCGAGATATGCACCAATCCGCCGGCCGCTACGAAAGGCACATAGCTCGCCACCGGCGCGGGCGGCGCAGGCAGGGTGATCCCCAATTCGGTCAGACGGGCTTCAATCCGGCTCATGCAGGGCTCCCTTCAGCATCCCGAGGGGGCATGCCCTGAAACGCGAAAGAAGTCACCACACCCACGATCAAACCCGCCGCGAGGCCCGCTGTGAGCGCCGACAGAGCCGCCGGCAGCGGCGCCACGCCCTCTGGCAGCGCCCGGGAGGCGACCACGATGACGGGGAGGGCGAAGGTCCACGCGATGACACTGGCGCCGATCCAGGCTTTGGCGTTGTGGGCGGCCCGGCCGAAGGCAATCGCCTGCCCCCAGCCATAGGCCAAACCGACGACAGCCCCGAAGGCCGCCGCGATCAAACCTTCCTGGATCACATAGAGCGCCGACTGCGCCAGAAGCGGTCCTGCAGCGGCGTCATAGGCCGCGCCCAGGCCCCAGCCGGTGACGGCGATGATCACCGTCATGTTGATCCACAGCCCGATCGGCAGGCGCGGATAAAGCCGGCGCAAACCGAAAGCCTGCATCGAGCCTAGGACCGCCCCTTCCAAAAGCCCGGCCAGCGCCAAGAAAAACAGAACTGGGATCCGCTGCACGAAATCCTCAGGCGCGCCGAAGGCGTTCTCGATGGTGCGATACCACATCGCCCCCAAGGCCAGGCCCATCACCTCGCCCGCCGCACACAAACCGATCCACCGAAAGCGATCGGCTGCTCCAACCCGCCAAACCATTGGCTCTCCTCCCGATTATGGAGGCAGCTTACTCCCCGGCGGCGGGTTTGGCCCTGCGGCGCAGTTTCAGGGCCCGGCCCGTGTCCAAGGCCTCTGAACCAAACCGATCCCGCAGCCGGGCGACGGCGGCTTCTGCCGCGGCGCGCTTGGGCGTGGTCTGGTCCATCAGGTCACCGCGATCGGCCTCGTCCGCGCGGGCGAAGTCAGACAGCCCGATCCCGATAAGGCGAAAGGCGATGCGGCCGTCTGCTTCAGCAGCGAGCATGGCCCGGCCTTCTTCAAAGAGCCGCCGGGCAAGCAGCGTGGGTTCGCTCAGCCCCCGCTGCCGCGTGCGGGTCCGAAACCGGGTGTCCTTCAGCTTCAGCGTCACCACGCGCCCTGCGGTCTCCGCCGCCCGCGCCCGGGCCGACACCCGCTCGCAAAGCAGCCATAGCCGATCCTCCAGGGCCGCGGGGTCCGCCAGGTCTTCGTTGAAGGTGGTCTCGGCCGAAAGGCTCTTGCGCTCGCCCTCGGGATCGATCGGGCGATTGTCGATCCCGCGCGCCATAGCCGAGAGCCGCAAGCCCCACTCCCCTAGGGCTTTGACAAGCTCGGAGGAGCTAGCCTCTTGCAGCGAGGCGATCGTGCCGTAGCCGGCCCGTGCCAGGGCCTTCGCGCCGGCGGGGCCGATGCCGGGCAGGGCGCTGATCGGCCTTACGGCCAGAAACGACTGCGTCTCTTGTCGACCGATGATGGCGAAGCCGTGCGGTTTGTCCGCCTCGCTCGCCATTTTGGCCATGAGCTTGTTGTGCGACAGCCCCACGGAAACGGTGAGTCCCCGCTCCTGTTCGATCCGGTTCTGCAGGCGCGACAGGACCGCGGCGGCGGGGGCGCCGTGCAGCGCCTCGCAGCCCGCCAGATCGAGATAGGCCTCGTCGATCGACACCGCCTGCACGAGGGGCGTCAAAGCCTGCATCATGTCCCGGATGATGCGGCCCTCCGCGCTGTAGCGGGCGAGATCGGGCTTTTTCACCACCGCGGCGGGGCACAGGGCCAAAGCCTTGAACATCGGCATCGCCGAGCGGACCCCATAGGCGCGGGCGAGATAGCAGGCGGTGGCCACGACCCCCCTCTTGCCGCCGCCCACGATCACAGGTTTGGCCGCCAAACTCGGGTCGTCGCGCTTCTCGATGGCGGCGAAGAAGGCGTCGCAGTCGATATGGGCCAGCGTCAGGGTCTCAAGTTCAGGGTGGGCCAGACGCCACGGCGCTAGGCAGCATTGCGTCTGGGTGTCCGTCCCCGCCGTCCCGCAGGCCCGGCAGAGAAAGCTCATGGTCCCGGCTCCGCCCAGAGCCAGGCTGCGCCCCGAACGCCGGAGCTGTCGCCGAAGCGGTTTCCCACCACCCGCGTCGCCATCACGTCGCCAAAGGCGTAGGCCTTGAGCTTGGCTTCCACGCTTTCCGCGATCCCCTTGATGTTGGAGAGCCCGCCCCCCAGAACGACGACATCGGGATCGATCACATTAGCCACCATGGCGAGGCCTCGGGCGATCCGGTCAAAGAGCCGGTCAAGACAAGCCTCCGCTTCGACATCGCCGGCCGCAGCCCGGGCCGCGATCGCCTCCGCGCTCAAGATCTCGCCCAGCGCCTCGCTGGCCCAGCGGGCGAAGGCCGGGCCTGAGATCCAGGTTTCAAGACACCCCCGCTTGCCACACCAGCAGGCGGGCGCCTCCCGGGCCTCCTGATACCGCGGCCAGGGCAGGCTCGCGTGACCCCATTCGCCGGCGACCCGCGAGGCGCCCTCAAGCAGGCGCCCGTCCACGACCACCCCGCCGCCGCAACCCGTTCCGAGGATCACGCCGAACACAACCTGCGCGCCAGCGCCGGCCCCGTCCCGGGCCTCCGACAAGGCGAAGCAATTGGCGTCGTTGGCGAGGCGCACGGGCCGGGCGAGGGCGGCTTCCAGGTCTTGCCGCAGGGGCCGGCCGTTGAGCCAGGTGGAGTTGGCGTTGCGGATCAGCCCGGTCTTGGGGCTCTCGGAGCCCGGGATGCCAATCCCTACGGGAGCAGGGTCCATCCCCCGCCCCCTCGTGATCTCCCCCACGAGCCCCGCGATGGCCGAAATCCCTGCCTCATAGCCGGGCGGCGAAGGCTTTCGCAGGCGCGCCACGAAGTTACCATGCGAATCAAGTAGGGCTGATTCGATCTTGGTGCCGCCCAGATCGACGCCGATGCAGAGGCCCACGTCGGCGTTCATAGAAAGCTTTTCCGCCCCCCGCCGAAGGTTTCGGCAGGCAGGCAAAGATTGTTTAAGGGCTTGGATGTAGGACTGTCCTTGTGGATCAGGACAGGGTCCGAAAGGGCGGATGACGGGGCCATGGCCAAAACAGTTCTGATCGTCGAGGACAACGAGCTTAACATGAAGCTCTTCGGCGATCTCTTGGAAGCTTTCGGCTACGCGACCGTCAAGACGCGGGACGGCCGCCAAGCTGTGCCTTTGGCGCGCCAACATAAGCCCGATCTGATCGTGATGGATATCCAGCTGCCGGAGATTTCGGGCCTGGAGATCACCAAAATCCTAAAGGGCGACCCGGCGTTGAAGGCCATTCCCGTGGTCGCGGTGACCGCCTTCGCGATGCGCGGCGATGAAAAGCGGATCCGCGACGGAGGCTGCGACACCTACCTGTCGAAGCCGATTTCGGTGACCACCTTCCTCGATACCGTGAAGCGGTACATCGGCTGATCCGGGAGCCTCGCCCATGAGCGCCCGCATCTTGGTAGTGGACGACATTCGAGCCAATGTCGACGTGCTGGAAGCCAAGCTTTCGGCCGAATACTACGACGTGCTGACCGCAACCCGCGGCGCCAAGGGCTATGAAATGGCCCGCCGGGAGAAGCCCGACATCATCCTGTTGGACGTGATGATGCCGGACCTCGACGGCTTTGAGGTCTGCCGCCGGTTGAAGGCCGATCCCGAAACCCGCCACATCCCGGTCCTGATGCTGACCGCACTGGAAGGCCGCGATGATCGTCTGCGCGGCCTAGAGGTGGGAGCGGAGGACTTCCTCTCTAAACCCATCGACGATGTGCAGCTGATGGCGCGGGTGAAGTCCCTCTCCCGGCTGAAAGTGGTCATCGACGAGCTGCGGTCGCGCGAGGCCTCGGGCCGGCGGATGGGGGTCATCGAGGCGCGCGATATGGCCGACGCCGCTCTGGAAATCCGCGCCGGCGGTCAAATCCTGGTGGTGGACGACAACGTTCGGCAGGCGGCGCGGATCACCGCCGCCCTGAAAGACAGTCACCACGTGAGCCCGATCGGCGCCGACGCCAACGGCCCGCCGCCTGACCTGATCATCGTCTCGGTCCACGCCACAACCTTTGACGGGCTAAAAGTGGTCGCCAAGATGCGTTCAAGCGCGGTGACGCGCCATCTGCCGATCCTAGCGGTGGTCGAGCCCGACGATTCCCGCCGCGCCCTGCGGGCGTTGGAGTTGGGGGCCCACGACGTGATCACCCGTCCGATCGACGAGGACGAGTTGCGCGCCCGCGTCCGCACCCTGATCCGGCGCAAGCGCTATATGGACGCCCTGCGCAATACCCTCGATCAGGGGCTTGAGCTCGCGGTCACTGACCAACTCACGGGGCTCTACAATCGCCGCTTCATGCAGGGCCAGCTTGCGCCGCTGGTGCAGCGCGCCGCGCATGGCGGGGAGCCGGTCTCGATCGCCCTTGCGGACATTGATTTCTTCAAGCGCATCAACGACAGTTACGGCCACGACGCCGGTGACGCAGTGCTGAAGGAGTTCGCCCTGCGGTTTGCGTCGAACACCCGGCCGACGGATTTCGCCTGCCGGCTCGGGGGCGAGGAGTTCCTGGTCATCATGCCCGCGACGGGCGGCGATGTGGCGGCTTTGGCCTCAGAGCGCTTGCGTCAGCAAGTGGCCGGCACGCCATTCCGCCTGCGGGAGGGGCAAGGGGTCGAGGTGACGGTGTCCATCGGGGTGGCCACAGCGGGCCCTGGCGACGAGGGAGCCGACGACCTCGTCAAGCGGGCCGATGTGGCGCTGTATCAGGCCAAACAGGAAGGTCGAAATCGCGTCATCGGCGCGACGGCGGCCTCTGTTGTTCGGCGTGAGGCGGTGGCAGCCGCCTTCTCAAGCGCCCCCTACGGGCGCGGCCCGCTTACTTAATCTTGCCTTCGACGAACTCGACGTGCTTCCGCACGACGGGATCGTACTTGTTGAACTTCAGCTTTTCGGTCTTGGTCCGCGGGTTCTTCTTGGTTACGTAGAAGTAGCCCGTGGGTTCTCCGTTCTCCTTCTTGGCGGTGGAGTTCAAGCGGATCTTGATGGTGGCTGGCTTGGCCATGATCGGTCTTCCGAAAAATCGAGCGCAAAAAGCGAAGCGCGGGAGATGGCGGAAACGGTTCGAGAAGTCAAGCTGCGCGGGTGCGCCCAAGCCCCAGAATGGCGAGATACAGCCCGGCGATCGCAGCAAGCCCGGCCATGAACCCCACGGGGCCGAAGGCGGTGAAGGTGGCGCCCGCGCCCGCCGGCCCCAGCATCTGGCCGAGGCCGTAGCAAAGCGCAAAGGCCGCGTTCCCGGCGGCGAGGTCGGCCCCGGCAAATCGGCGGCCGAGCCAGACGATGCCGATCGTGTAAAGCCCCGTCACCAGCCCCGAATAGGCGAAGACCGCCATCAGTGCAGGCCCCTCCGCCGCGCCCATCCCGGCGATCACTAAAGGCAGGATCATCCCCGTAAGCGCACAGAACGCCAAAGACCGTTTCACCCCGAAGCGGTCGGCGAGCAGCCCCAGAAGAGGCTGCATGACCAAGACGCCAAGGCCTGCGGCGGTGATCATCGCCGCGCCCACCTCATCGGCGAAACCGATCCGCCGGGCATAGATCGGGATCAGATTGTATTTCGCCGTTTCGATGGCCCCCATGGCCAGGGGCGCGGCCATCACGATGGGCGCCGTCTTCATGCGCTCCCAAAGGGCCTTGGGGCTCGCGCTCTCCCCTTCCGGTGGCGGCGGCGCGCGGCCGGGCAGGAGCAGCAGAAACAGTCCCAGCATAGCAATAAGGCCGCCAACGGCAAAGGGCGCGACGCCGGTATAGCCGACAAACGCGACCACCGTGCCGCCAAGCGCCATGGCGCCGGCGAAGGTGGAGGCGAACATCCCCATGACCAGCCCGCGCTTGTCCGGCGGCGCCCGGTCCAGCGCCCAGGCCTCGCAGGAGACGAACAACAGCGAGAACGCCACCCCCGCCATGAATCGGAAGCCGAACCAGGCCGGGACGGTCTGCACCACGAGATAACCGGAAAAAGCCAAGGCGATGAGCATCAGCGCGGTCGCCAGGACCGTCCGGATCGAGAAGCGGCCAAGCAGCGGCGGAATGAACGGGGTCGCGATGACGGTTGACACCGCCGAGGCCAGGGTGAAGAGCCCGATCCCGGCCTCAGACACGCCCCAGTCGTCAAGGTTGTAGGCCAGAAGCGGGAAAGCGAGGCCGATCGCGGCCCCGCCACAGGCGACGCAGCCCAGTGCGATAAGGATGCCGAAATCCCTTGCGGGGTGCGCCGCCGCCGTCACAGGCGCTCCATCACATGGCCCTGCCGCGTCCAGCGCAGGAAGGGTGGCCGGAGGGCCTCCCCGGCCAGCCGCGCCGTCACCTCCCCGAGGACGAACCGGGTGATGTTCGGCAGATCAAGGCTGAAGGCCTGATCGAGGGTGAACCACTCAGTGTGAAGCAACTCCTGGTCGCCCTTAATGGGGCGGTCGTCGAGCAGCACGGCCTCGGCGTCCGCCATGAAGAACCGGGCGTCGAAGCGGCGCGGGCGGTAAGGCGGGGTCACCGCGCGGGCGATGAAGGCGAGCCTATCCAACTCCGGCGCGGCGTTAAGGGCAGCATAAGCCTCCCAGCCTTTGGGGGCAGGGCCCGGCGGGCCCCCGGGCCGGCCGATGACGAGCCCCGTTTCCTCAAACACCTCTCGCACCGCGGCCAGCGCAAAGGCCCGGGGTTTGCGGCGGCAGCCTTCTTTCTGGAGCGCCTCTTCGGTGCCGGGCGTGAGTTCGACGTGGGCGGGAGCTAGCGCGTCCTCCCGCTCCACCCGGCCGCCGGGAAACACCCATTTGTCGGGCATGAAGACATGGCCCTTCGCCCGCTGCCCCATCAGCACCTCCGGCGGTCGCCCCGGCAGGCGGCGAATCAGGATCAGGGTCGCGGCATCCTTGGGCCGCGGCGCCCGCTGGGGCCGCGTCGGGTCCTCGGCGTCAAAGGGGGCATCGTCCCGGTCAAGGGCAACAGGGGTCGGCGATGGTGTGGGGCGCGCGGTCATGGCGTCGGCAAGGTGACCGGCAGGCTCGCAAATGCAAGCGGGGTTAACGCTTTTTCTTTTTGGGCTTGGCGGGTTTGGCTTTGCCCCGGCTGGGGGGCGGCCCTCGGCGGGGGCCCCGGCCAAACCCCTTGGGCCTGCGCCAGCCCTCCAAAGCGGGCAGCGAGTCAGACTGCACCGTGAAGAGCAGCCCGCCAGACACCGGCGTCGCCTCTTCGAGCCGCACCTCCACCGACTGGCCCAAAAGGTAGCGCTCCCCAGTCCGTTCCCCCACCAGCGCGTGGGAGGCCTCATCGTGGATCCAGCGCTGATCGCCAAGGGTGGAGACCGGCACAAGCCCATCGGCCTGAGTCTCCCTCAGCTTCACGAACAGCCCAAAGCGGGTGACGCCCGTGACCTTGCCCTCAAAGGTGGAACCCACCCGGTCGGCTAGGAACGAGGCGATATAGCGCGCGGTGGCGTCCCGCTCCGCAGCCATCGACCGGCGCTCCGCGGCGGTGATTTCCTCCGCGATGTCGTCGAGGACGGCTTGTTCTTCAGGCGTCTGGCCGTCCTTGCCGAAGCCCAGCGCCTTGATCAGGGCGCGGTGGACGGTCAGGTCCGCATAGCGACGGATGGGCGAGGTGAAGTGGGCGTACTTCCCCAGGTTCAGCCCGAAATGGCCAAGATTATCGGGGCTATAGACGGCCTGCGCCTGGGTTCGCAGCACCACCTCATTGACGATCTCAGCGTGCTCACCGCCCTCGACCAGCTTTAAGAGCCGGTTGAACCGCCCCGCGCTGACGACCTGCCCCATGGCCCATTTCAGGCCGACGGTGGGAAGGAAGTCCTGCAGTGCCGAGATCTTTTCCTCGCTCGGCCGCTCATGCACCCGATAGATGAGCGCCATGGTCTTGGCCTCAAGCGTCTCGGCAGCGGCGACGTTGGCTTGAATCATGAACTCTTCGATGAGCTTATGGGCATCGAAGCGCTCGCGCTTCTGCACGCCGGCCACACGGCCGTCTTCGCCGAAGCGGATGCGGTGTTCGGGGGCGTCGATTTCCAAGGGTTGCCGGGCGGCGCGGGCGAGACCCGCCGCACGATAAGCCGCCCACAGCGGCTTGAGGATGGGCTCCAACAGGGGCCCGGTCTTGTCGTCCGGCTTGCCGTCGATGGCGGCTTGCGCCTGGCCGTAAGAGAGCTTGGCCGCCGATTTCATTAGCCCCCGCACGAAGCGGTGGCTGCGCTTACACCCTTCCGCATCGATCACGATCTCCACCGCCAGACAGGCCCGGTCCTCCCCTTCCCGCAAGGAGCAGAGGTCCGCCGAGAGGCTCTCGGGCAGCATCGGGGCGACGCGGTCGGGGAAATAGGTCGAGTTGCCCCGCCGCCGGGCGCCGCGGTCCAGCGGGGAGCTGGGGGTGACATAGGCCGCGACGTCTGCGATCGCGACCCAGACCCGGAAGCCGCCGGGGTTTTTCAGGTCATCGTCCGGGACGGCATAGACCGCGTCGTCGTGGTCGCGGGCGTCTTCAGGGTCGATGGTGATCAGCGGCAGGTGGCGGAGGTCTGTCCGGCCCTTCAGTGTCGGCTTCTGCGCCGCCTTGGCTTGAGCCTCTTCTTCCTCCGAGAAGCCCATCGGGATGCTGTGGGTGTGGATCGCGAGGATCGAGGCGGCGCGGGGGTCATCCTCGCGGCCCACCACCTCTTTGACCACGCCGCGTTTGCCGCCATAGGCCCGAGCGCCGCCGACGAGCTCCACCAGAACCAGGTCGCCGTCCGCCGCGCCGCCGGTGTGTTCGGCATAAACGAGGAGCGACTGGCGGGCTTTGCGGTCGGCGGGATCGATCCGGCCGCCGCCGCGGGGGTCGGCCTTGAAGACCCCCAGAATGCGATGCGCGCTTTGGCCCAAGCGCTTGATGATGCGGGCGACTTTCTCTCCGTCCGGGTCTTCCACGGTCCGGGCCAGAACCCGGTCGCCGATGCCGATGGCGGCGTCGCCGCGGCGGGCTGCGCCCTCGCCGGGAGCCAGGCGAATGACGGGGCCGAAATAGCCATCCCGGCCGCGCATCCGGGCCAACAGCTCGCCGTCAGCGTCCTGGTCGACAATCTCAAAGACCCCGGAGGCGGGTAGGGCCATGGCGTCGGCATATTGCCGCCGGCCGGAGCGTCCGATGGCGCCTTCGGCCTCCAGCTCCTTCAGGATGCCGCGCAGTTCTTTCTTCTGGTCCGGCGCCAAATTCATCAGCCGCGCCAAATCCCGCTTCGCCCCGGACCCGCCCGCCTGCTTCAGGGCGGCGAGGACCGCCTGTTTGCTGAGGCGTTGAGGCCGGGGGGGCTTGGGGCGCTTCACCCGGTTTTGGCCTTCTTCGCCGCAGGCTTTTTCGGGGCGGCTTTCTTGGCGGCGGCGGTCTTCTTGTCCGCCGTCGCCTCCTTTTTAGGCGCGGCCTTTTTCGCCTTCTTCGGCGGCGCGGTCTCGCGGCGTTTCGCCAGCAGTATCAAAGCGAGATCGAAGGTGACGTTCTCCGGCGCCACGTCTTTCGGCAGGGTGGCGTTGGTTTCCCCGTCCGTTAGGTAAACCCCATAGCGGCCGGGCATGACTTTGACCGGCTTGCCCGTCACAGGGCTTTCGCCCATCTCTTTCAAGGCTGCGGGGGCGCCGCGCTGGTACCGGCCTTTGCCCCCGGCCCGCTTCTCCGCGAGGAGGGCCACCGCCCGATTGGCCTGGATTTCAAAGACGTCCTCGATGCCGCCCACGCTGGCGTAGGTCTTCCCGTGCTGGACATAGGGCCCGTAGCGGCCAAGGCCCGCGCGCATCATGTCGCCGTCTTCGGGGTGGGGGCCGATGTCCCGGGGCAGGCCCAACAACTTCACCGCCCGTTCAAGGTCGATGCTCTCCGGCGGCCACTCCTTCGGCAGGCTGGAGCGTTTGGCGCCCTCGCCCGCTCCCCGCTGCACATAAGGGCCGAAGCGCCCGTTCTTGAACACCACCGGCTCGCCGGTCTGCGGATCGTCGCCCAGAGATCGATCACCGGCTGGAGCGTCGCTTTCGGCGGGCGCCAGAGGCCTCGTGTATTTGCACTCGGGATGGTTTGAGCAGCCGATAAACGCGCCGTACTTGCCGACCCGCAGCGACAGCCGCCCATCGGCGCAGGATGGGCAAGAGCGGGGGTCAGACCCATCTTCCCGTTCGGGGAAGATGTGGGGGCCGAGCGTTTCATTCAGCGCATCAAGCACGTTGGTGACGCGCAGCTCGCCGATATCGCCCACCGCTTTCGAGAAGTCGGTCCAGAATTCCCTCATCAGGGATTTCCAGGCGAGATCGCCGGCGGATACCTGGTCAAGCTTTTCCTCAAGCGCTGCAGTGAAGTCGTACTCGACATAGCGGTTGAAAAAATTCTCCAGAAACGCCGTGACCAACCGCCCCCTGTCTTCCGGGATGAAGCGGTTCTTGTCCATGCGGACATAGTCCTTCTCCCGAAGCTTCTCGAGGATGGAGGCATAAGTGGAAGGGCGGCCAATGCCGAGCTCTTCCAGTTTTTTGACCAGCGTGGCTTCGGAGAAGCGCGGCGGGGCTTGGGTGAAGTGTTGGTCCGCTTGGACGTGGCCAACATTCACCGCTTCACCCTGGTTGAGCTTCGGCAGCTTGCGGCTGTCTTCGTCCTCGGCGTCGTCGCGGCCCTCTTCATAGAGCTTCATGAAGCCGTCGAAGAGCACGACTTGGCCCGTCGCCCGAAGGTCCGCCCGGCCGTTGGCGTCTTTCAGGTCAACGGTGGTGCGCTCCAGGAGCGCGCTTTCCATCTGGGAGGCCACCGCCCGCTTCCAGATTAGCTCATAAAGCCGGCCGAGGTCGCCCTCGAGCCTTAGCTTGTCAGGGCGCAGAAAGGCGTCGGTGGGGCGGATCGCTTCGTGCGCCTCCTGGGCGTTTTTGGCCTTGGTCTGATACTGGCGGGGGCTCGAAGGCACGTACTTGTCGCCGAACGTGCTTTCGATGGCGCGGCGCAACTGGGCGATGGCGCCGCCGTCCATCTGGACGCCGTCGGTCCGCATATACGTGATGAGGCCCACCGTCTCGCCGCCGATATCAACGCCCTCGTAAAGCCGCTGCGCCGACTGCATGGTGCGGGTGGCGGAAAAACCAAGCTTCCGGGCCGCTTCCATCTGCAGGGTGGAGGTCATGAACGGCGGCGGCGGGGCGCGCTTCACGGGGCTTGCGTCCACAGCGGCCACGGCGTAGCGCCCGGCTTTCACCGCGTCCCGGGCGGCGAAAGCCCTCGTCTGATCGCCCAGATCATGCGGTTTCAGTTTCTGGCCATCGAGCGTCACGAGGCGGGCGGTGAAGCCCTCGCCCCGGGGCGTCGTCATGCCAGCGTCGACGGTCCAGTATTCCACCGGGCGAAAGCGCTCGATCTCCAACTCGCGCTGGCAGATCAACCGCAGGGCCACCGACTGCACCCGGCCCGCGGAACGGGCGCCCGGCAGTTTCCGCCACAGCACGGGCGAGAGCGTGTAGCCGATGAGATAATCAAGCGCCCGGCGGGCGAGATAGGCGTCCACCAGCTCCATATCGATCTGGCGGGGGGCGGCCATGGCCTTGGCCACCGCATCTTTGGTGATGGCGTTGAATGTGACCCGATCGACGGCCTTGCCCTTCAGCGCGCGCTTCTGCTGCAGCGCTTCGAGCACGTGCCAGGAGATCGCCTCTCCCTCACGATCAGGGTCGGTGGCGAGAATCAGGTGATCGGCGTCGCGCAGCGCGTCGGCGATGGCTTTGACCTGCTTGGCGCCCTTGGCGTCCATCTCCCAATCAAGGGCGAAGTCCTCGTCAGGGCGCACTGAGCCGTCTTTGGAGGCCAAGTCCCGGACGTGGCCATAGGAGGCAAGGACGGTGTAGTCCTTGCCCAGATATTTGTTGATCGTCTTGGCTTTCGCTGGAGACTCAACGACGACGACATGCATTCAGCTTACCTTGTTCGCCATCCCCTGATGCGGGCGGAACGTCGGGGGCGTCTGCCCGTTTGTCAACCGAGGGGCGCTGCGCGGCCGGGGGCGATCCCCCAAATAAAGGATTGGAGCCTGGTTGTAGTTCGCGTGTATTACGCGACATGGTTGCACTCCCGTCCCCTTCGCACCTGGAGTCCACGCCATCGCGCGCTGAGAAGATGGCCTATGTCGAAAGCCTCCTGACGGAGCCGGCGTATCTCGCCAACGGGGCGGAGGCCCTGCGCCTCGCCGACGCTATCGAATCCGCCCGACGCATCGCGGTGGCGGAGCGGCGTCCGATGGATCGATTGACCCGGGCGGCGACCCCACCAGAATCAGACAGGGCCTGAGCCTTCAGTTCCAGTTCGACCAGGGCCGCCGCGACGGCCGCCGCCGGGGCGCCGGCGGCCCTGGCAATGGCGTTCAGGTGCATCGGCATCGGCGACAGAACCTGCGCGACCCGCGCCACCACATCCGACGACAGCGCCTCCAATTGCGGCCGGGCCGGTTCGGCAGAGCTCAGGCGTCGCGGACCGCCGAGCACAGCCAAGACGTCCTCTGCATCCTCGATCAGGGCGGCGCCTTCTTGAGATAGCTGGTTGGCGCTGCGAGCGCGGGGGTTGAGGGGCCATCCGGGCGCCGCCATCGCCACCCGGTCCTGATCCACCGCCGCATCCACCGTCATCAGCGCCCCCGAGCGGGCGGAAGCCTCCATCACGACGACCGCCTCGCTGATCCTGGCGCTGATCGCGTTGCGGCGGGGAAGGTTCCCGCGCGCAGGGGGCATGGCCCAGGGGGTCGCCGGGGACCAGAAGTCCTGTCTCCGCGATGGCATTATGCAGCGGACCGTTCTCCGGCGGATAAGGCTGATCGAGGCCGCCGCCCAAAACGGCGACCGTGCCGGTTTCAAGGCTCGGCTCGTGGGCCCGGGTGTCGACGCCGCGGGCGATGGCCAGGTGGCGGGCGTGGAGACTTTCAAGCGCCTCGTCCTGGTCGTGGTGCTCGGCCACCAGCCGGGCGAAAGTGACTGCCCCCAACCGGGTCGTCCGCGTCGGTCGCACCCATGCGATGGTCTCCGCATGACTGAGAGGCCGGGTAGCGGGGCGCATCCCGTTTACCCCATGGGCTCTTCGGGCGCAGCGGCGGGAACGGCTTTCTTCTGGCCGATCTTAGGTTCGGTCCCGGCGAGGAGCCGCCCGATGTTTTCTTTGTGCCGCCAGAAGATCAGCACCGCGAGGCCGGCGCAGAACAGGATCGCCTCCGGCGGGGATTGCAGGGCCGCCGCTGTGATCGGCGCCGCCGCCGCCGCGGTCAGCGAGCTGAGCGAGGACATTCGGAACAGCCCGGCCATGATCAGCCACGTCGCTCCTGCAATCAGCCCCACGGGCCACAGCCCCGCCAGCAGCACCCCGAAGAAGGTGGCGACGCCCTTGCCGCCCTTAAAGCCCAGCCACACCGGGAAGCAGTGGCCGACAAACGCCATAGCCCCCGCCAGCAGGCCCGCCTCGAAGCCGAACACGGACCGGGCGATCAGAAGCGCGATCGCGGCCTTTCCGCCATCAAGCAGCAGCGTCGCAAGGGCGATGTCCTTGCGCCCGGTCCGGAGCACGTTGGTTGCGCCGATGTTGCCTGAACCGATGGCGCGGATGTCCCCCAGGCCCGCCAAGCGCGTCAGCAACAGGCCGAACGGGATCGAGCCGAGGAGATAGCCAAGGGCCGCCGAAAGCGGCAGTGCGACGGTGTCCATGGGCTCTTGTGTAAGCCCCTGACCGCGCAGCGGCAACAGGGGCGGCCTTTCGGTTGCGAAGGGGCGACGCGGCCCCTACGTCCCAGCCCAGGATGATAATGAGGTCATGATCACGATCAGGATGGCAGGGCGGGGCGCCGGGTTGAGCCTCTGCGTCTTGTCCGCCTGGGCCGGGGCGAGCGCCGCGGCGGACGACCGCGGCGACTGGCTCTCCCTCACCGGGGAGGTCCGCGCCCGTTACGAGACCCTTGACGGGCAGTTCCGGGGGGGCGGATCGGGGAGCGATCAGGTCTGGGCTGTGCGGAGCCTGTTGCGCGCCCGGGCGGATGCGGGGCCGGTGAGCTTCGGGGTCGAGCTGCAGGACAGCCGGGCCTACGCTGACGACGCCGGCACGGCGCTCTCGACCAGCCTGGTGAACCCGCTCGACATTCTGCAGGTCTATGTCCGGTTGGCTCCTGAAGGCCTTCCCGGCTTTGAAGACGCCACCCTGACCCTGGGCCGGCAGACCCTCGGCATCGGCAGCCATCGGGTGCTGGAGCGGACCGATTTCGGCAACGTCATCTTCAGCTACACGGGCGCGACCTTTCGCGGGGTCACCGCCGATGGCGACCAGCTGTACCTGTTAGCTTTTGTGCCTGTAGGCCGGGAGCCCGGGGACCGCGCCGCCCTTGATGAGAACGCGCTGTCGGCGGATGAAGAGCAGTGGGGCCGTCGCGCTTGGGGCGTGCATTGGCGCGACCTGGATTTCGGCGGCCGTGAAGGCCTTTTGGCCGAGGCTTATCTCTATGGCCTGCATGAAGAAGATCAAGCGGGCGTTGCGAGCCCTAATCGGGACTATCTCCAGCCGGGTCTGCGCCTGATGCATCCGCCCGCGGCGGGGGCGGTGGATTTCGACATCGAGGCGTCGTGGCGCACGGGGACGCGGCGGGCGACAAGCAAGCCTGCCGATCAGCGCGACCTGAGGGTCGAGGCGGGCCTGCTCTATGCCCATATCGGCTATACGTTCGATCACCCCTGGCGTCCGCGGCTGGCGCTTAACTATTACTGGGCGGGCGGTGACAGCGACCCCAATGACAGCCGCTTCGAGCAGTTCGAGCGGCTGTTCGGCGCCCGCCGCTCTGACCTTGGGGCGACGAGTCTGTTCGGCCCTTTGAGCCCCGCCAATCTGAGCGCGCCTGGAGCGCGGCTTGAGATCACGCCCTCAAGCCGGTTTGACGCCCGCCTCGCTTATAAGACGGCGTTTCTGGATGAGCCTCGCGACGCATGGGTGGAGGCTCGCCTCGTCGATCCCACCGGCGCTTCGGGGGATTTTATCGGCCACAGCTTTGACGCCCGGGCTCGGTATTGGGTTCGCCCGGGCGCTCTGCGCCTGGAGGTCGGGGGCGGCGCGCTCCTGCCGGGCGGATTCGCCGAGCAAATCCCCGGCGGGCCGCGGCCGGACCGGAGCCTCTTCGGCTACCTGCAGCTGACCCACAGTTTCTAGGCGGCGTAGACCTCTTTGCCGCCGACGAAGGTGCGCAGAACCCGCCCCTGCATGAGTTTGCCGTCGAAGGGCGAGTTGCGGGATTTGGACAAGAGCCTGTCGGCGTCCAGCCGGAACGGCGCGCCAAGGTCCACCAGGATGACATCCGCCGGGGCGCCCGCGCTGAGCCGCCCCTGCGGCAGGCCGAGCAATTCCGCGGGCTTCACCGTGAGCGCCGCGAGCAGAGGCAGCAGCCCGATCAGCTCCGCGTGGTGGGCCATGAGCGCGCCAGGGAGGAGCGTTTCCAAAGCCGCCGCGCCCGGGGCGGCTTCGTCGAAGGGCAGGCGCTTATCCTCCGCCGGCCGCGGGTCATGGCCCGAGACGATCACATCGATAATTCCATCGGCGAGGCCGGCAATCAGGGCCAGGCGATCATCCTCGCTCCGCAGTGGCGGGGTGAGCTTGGCGAAGGTGCGATAGCCCGAGACGTCCATCTCATTGAGCCCCAGATGATGCACGCCGACGCTGGCGAAAGCCTTCACCCCCTTCGCTTTGGCCCGCGCGAGCATGGCGACGCTTTCCGCACACGAGATCATATCCACAAGGAGCCGCGCCCCGGTCAGCTCGGCCAGCGCCAAATCCCGACCGAGCATAATCGTCTCCGCCGCACTAGGGATACCGGGCAGGCCCATGCGGGCGGAGAGCTCGCCCTCGTGCATGGCCCCGCCGGGCGCCAGGGTCGGATCTTCCGGGCGGTGGGCGACCAGCGCATTGAAGGCGGTGGCGTAGCGCATTGCCCGGCGCATCACGCGACTGTCGGCGATGGGCGCGTCGGCGTTGGTGAACAAGGCCGCGCCCGCTTCGGCGAGAAGGCCGATCTCGGTCATGGTCTCGCCCTTGAGCCCTCGCGTGAGGGCCGCGGCAGGCAGGATCCGCACCTCTGTCCGGGCTTCCGCCCGGCGCAGCACGAAATCGACAAGGCTCACATCGTCGATGACGGGATCGGTGTTGGGCATCTGGACAAGCGTGGTGACGCCCCCGGCCGCGGCGGCGCGCCCGGCGCTTTTGAAGGTCTCGCGGCTTTCCGCCCCCGGCTCGCCGATGACGACGCGGAGGTCCACGAGGCCCGGGCACACGACATGCCCGCCGGCGTCGATCTGGACCGCGCCCCTCGGCGCCTTCGCTTTCGCGCCGACGCTATGGATCAGCCCGCTCTCGGAATCGAAGGCAATCTCCCCGGGGCCGTCCTGCAGGGTGGCGGGATCGACGATCCTGGCGTTGACGATATGGATCGCGCTCATGGCGGCGCCTCCCGCGGAGCTTGCGCGTGGGCCAGGGCCTCCAGCACCGCCATCCGCATAGCGACGCCGTTGCGGACCTGCTTTTCGATCAGCGACACGCGGGGGTCGTCCGCCACGCGGCTGTCGATCTCGATGCCGCGGTTCATCGGGCCGGGGTGCATGACTAGCGCGTCGGCCTTGGCGAGCCGGAGCTTGTCTTCATCCAAGCCATAGAACCAGAAGAATTCCCGCTGGCTGGGGATAAGGCCGCCCTGCATCCGTTCGAGCTGTAGCCGCAGCATCATGATGACGTCGCAGCCCTCGAGGCCCTGGCGCATGTCGTGGGTGATCTCCACGCCCCACCGCGCCGCGCTCGCCGGGACAAGGGTCGGCGGGCCGATCAGGCGGACCCGGGCGCCGAGGAGGGTCAAGAGCCGCACATTCGACCGCGCGACGCGGGAGTGGGCGATGTCGCCGCAGATCGCGATGGTCAACCCCTCGATGGGGCCTTTCTCCCGGCGGATGGTGAAGGCGTCCAGCAGCGCCTGGGTCGGGTGTTCGTGTTGCCCATCCCCAGCATTGATCACCGAGCAGCTCACCTTGCGCGCCAGAAGCGCTGCCGCCCCTGACGAGGCGTGCCGTACGACGAGCAGATCGGGGCTCATGGCGTTGAGCGTGGCGGCGGTGTCGATCAGGGTTTCGCCTTTGGCCATGGCGGAGGATTTCACCGCCATGTTGACGACGTCGGCGCCCATGCGCTTGCCCGCCAGCTCAAAGGAGCTCTGCGTCCGGGTGGAGTTCTCGAAAAACAAATTGATGAGCGTCCGGCCCCGCAGCGTGTCGAGCTTCTTCACTGAAGCCGACAACAGGGGCGCGAAATGCTCGGCGCGATCCAAAAGCGCAATCGCCTCGGCGCGGGTCAGATCCTCGATCGCCAACAGGTCGCGCTTGGTGAGGCGGACGGGCGAATCGGAAGCGGAGCAGGGAGTCATCAAAGCCGAGGCTTTAGCCTGTGCCCTGGGTCACGCACAACAGGGTCGAATGCGAAGAAACCACCAGAGCCTGGGATTTGCGGCGAAACCGGCGCCGGTTGGCCCGATCTTTGCCATAGACTCTGTGTGAACAGCAAACGGTAATTGGAACTGGTGAACGAGAAGTTGACGCGGCCATCGAGGGCCGCGGCGTTCGGAAGGGCGAAGGACATGACCCGCGGTCGCATAACGGAAGAGGCGAGCTTCAAACCCATCGGGCTGGCTTTGGCCGCAGTTGTGGCGGGTCTCGCTCCGGGCGTGGCGGAAGGCGCTCTCGAAGACGTCGGCATCACCCGCGACGCGCCCACCCCTGAACCCATCGACTTCGCTGCGGAACAGGACGACACGCTGATCCTGGGCCCGGGCGAGGCGGCGGAGCCGTTCGCGGAAGCCTTTGCGCCCGCCAAACAGCCCGATCTGTTCGATCTCTAAACCGAAAGGCTGCGCAGGGCGTCCACCGCGCCCTGCAGCATGTAGGCGGCGGCGAGCTTGTCGACTTCTCTGGCGCGTTTGGCTCTGGTTATGTCGGCCTCGATCATAACCCGGGTGACGGCGGCGGTGGATAAACGCTCGTCCCAGAGCAGGATCGGCAAGGCTTTCTGCCGCGACAAATTGCGGGCGAAGGCCTTGGCCGACTGCGCTGCAGGGCCCTCGCGGCCGCCCATCTCGAGCGGCAGGCCGAGGACGAGGCCGAGGCAGCCGCGCTTCTCTGCGGCAGCCCAGAGCGCGGCTGAGTCTTCGGCGAATTTGCGTCGGTGCAGGGTTTCCAATGGCGAGGCGATGAGGCGGGTAGGATCGCACACCGCAAGGCCGATACGCTTCTCGCCGGGGTCCACACCCAGGAGCGGGCCTTGCGGGCAGGCCGCGCGGAACGCTGCGAGGTCCCGCCCCACAAAGGGCAGACTTGGCGGCGGCCCTTGCCCGTGTTTGTCTTCCTCCATCACATTCAGACCGGAGCCACCAATGCCGCGGATCGTCAAGTCATCGCTTCTGGCTGCGGCCGTAGTCGCGTGTTCACCGACCGCACCGCCCAGCGCGACCCAGGAAGCCCCGCCCGCCATCGAAAGCCCGGCCGCAGGCCCTACGCTGTTAAGGTTGGACGAGTTCTCCCTCGCTTGCAACGCAGACACCCTCTCCAGCTGCGCCGCGGACGCTTGCACCCATGAGGCCGGGGCGACACCGTCCGTGCCCCTGGCCTTGGGCTTTGACGGCGAACAAGGGCAGGGCGAATTGTGCATTGCAACGGGGTGCTCAGCGGTTGATGTTGTGGCTCCCCCTGGCGATCCGCCCGCCCCGGGCGAGGACATCGTGGGCCTCCTTGTCTCTGCGCCGGTTCTGTTCGACGAGGCGAGCGGGGAGGCGAGCGCAGGACCGCCCACCCTCTTCGATGGCGTCGTCACCTTCGCGCCTGACGGCGGGCGCTTCTCGATCGTGCAGACCAACGCCGGCGGCGCCATGATCTGGGCCGGATCCTGCGCGCCGGCCGGGGCGAACTGAAGGCCTGGTTGAAACAAATCGGTCGCGCTGCTAGCCCTCCGGCTTCGTTTGCGGAAGGGACGCCTGATGGCGATCGACGAACAAACCGTGCGAAAGGTGGCCAAGCTCGCCCGCCTGGATCTGGCCGAGGATCGGGTCGCGCCCATGACCCAGGAACTCATGGCGATCATGGCCTGGATCGAACAGCTCAATGAGGTCGACATCGACGGCGTGGAACCGATGACGTCCGCGGTGGCGGCCACCCTACCGCTGCGGGACGACGTCGTCACCGCCGGAGGCGATCCGGCTCTGGTGCTGGCCAACGCCCCGCGGTCGGCAGACGGGTTCTTCATCGTGCCGAAGGTGGTGGAATAATGAGCGATCCCACCACCCTCACTTTGGCCGACGCCCTTGACGGCCTTGCCAAGAAAGAGCTGTCGAGCGCGGAGCTGACGGACGCGTTCCTCGCGGCCATCGACCGCGCGAACCCTTCCCTCAATGCCTTCACCGCCGTCACCCACGACAAGGCCCGGGCCATGGCGAAAGCCAGCGACGCCCGCCGGGCCAAAGGGGAAGCGGGCCTCTTGGAAGGCGCGCCGCTTGGGATCAAGGATCTGTTCTGCACCCAAGGCGTGCCGTCCACCGCCTGCTCGAAAGTGTTGGGCGCCTTCAAGCCGACCTATGAAAGCAGCGTCACCGCCAATCTCTGGCGCGACGGCGCGGTGATGCTCGGCAAGCTCAACATGGACGAGTTCGCCATGGGCTCGTCGAACGAGACGAGCGCCTATGGCCCGGTGGTGAACCCTTGGCGAGCCAAGGGCTCGAACCAAAGCCTGACGCCGGGAGGGTCGTCCGGCGGCTCGGCCTCGGCGGTCGCGGCGGACCTCTGCCTCGGCGCCACAGCCACCGACACCGGCGGCTCGATCCGCCAGCCCGCGGCCTTCACAGGCACGGTCGGGATCAAGCCGACCTATGGCCGCTGCTCGCGCTGGGGGATCGTGGCCTTTGCATCGAGCCTCGACCAAGCCGGGCCGATTGCGAAAACGGTGAAGGACGCGGCGCTGCTGCTGCAATCGATGGCGGGCCATGACCCGAAGGACTCCACGAGCCTGCCGGTCCCAACTCCGGTCTTCAGCCAGGCGATTGGCAAAAGCGTCAAGGGCCTGCGCATCGGAGTTCCCAAGGAATACCGCGTCGACCGCATGCCGGACGCCATCGAGGCCCTCTGGGCGCAAGGGGTGGCTTGGCTCAAAGCCGCGGGCTGCGAGATTGTCGATATCTCTCTGCCGCACACGAAATACGCCCTGCCGACCTACTACATCATCGCCCCGGCGGAGGCGTCGTCGAACCTCGCCCGCTATGATGGCATGCGCTACGGCGCCCGGGTGCAGGGCAAAGACCTCAACGACACCTACGCGAAAAGCCGGGCGGCGGGATTTGGCCAAGAGGTTCAGCGGCGAATCCTAATCGGCACCTATGTGCTGAGCGCTGGCTATTACGACGCCTATTATCTCCGCGCGCAGAAGGTCCGCGCCCGGATCGCAGAGGACTTCACCACAGCTTTCGGCCAGGTGGACGCGATCCTCACCCCGGCTACTCCATCGGCGGCCTTTGCCCTGGGTGAGCGGAGCGGGGACCCGGTGCAGATGTATCTGAACGACATCTTCACGGTGACGGCGAACCTCGCGGGGCTGCCGGGCCTGGCTCTGCCCACGGCGCTGTCCGACGAGGGCCTGCCGCTCGGGCTGCAGCTCATCGGCAAGGCCCTGGACGAGGAGACGATTTTCTCTTTGGGCCACGTGCTCGAAGAGGCGGCCGCCTTCAAGGCTCGCCCCGCGAAGTGGTGGTAGGACGCCGCTGCCCTCTGACCCCGAAGCCCCTGTGCTGCCGTCACCCTCTGCGGCTCGATGACAGCGCCCACGCCGCTGTCTCCGGGACGCCTGTCACGGCGGCCCCGGAGGCTGGCGGCTTCTGATGGAGGGCGGGGCTCCCCGTCTTGCGCCGCGCGCGGCGGCGGCCGCGCTCGCTCCGGTCCAGCGCGCCGCGCCTCCCGGTTACGGCG
>JBILVS010000221.1:0-3742 GCA_044370335.1 Caulobacterales bacterium | reverse complement strand
TCGCCGCCAGCATCTGGGAATAGGCGATGGAGGGCATCACGCCTTCTTCTACTTCTTTCGGCGTTTTCGCCGCCCAAGCCGCTTCATCCCCTTACAACAACAGCATCACTTTCATAGACCGTCTCCCTTTAAAGGCGCGGCCAAACCTTTGACCGCTCGGTGCCCAGACGCAAGCGCAGGCGCGATTGCGACATCCGCCCGCAAAATGACCTCAATCGCCGTCAGACGCCCTGGATGAGCCCTTGCGCGAGAAGGCTTCTGGCGCAATCCACGATGCTGTCGCGATAGGGCCGGGGCGCCCAGCCGAGAACGGTCTTGGCCTTTGTTGGATCGACGCCCCGCTCCTTGCCGAGTTCAAACGCCACCGAGCGCACAACAGGGTCAAAGTTCGCCGCCAGCCGTAGAACCCAGTTCGGCAGTTCGTTCTTGGGCACTTTTCGCGCCTGCGGCCCAAGCTCCTCCCGCAGCACCGCCGCCACTTGGCTCATCCACCAGAATTCGCCCGCGCCCAAGAAGCGCTCACCTGCCGCCGCAGGATGGGTCATCGCCCGCAAATGCAGATCCGCAATATCGCGCACGTCCACCAGCGGAAAGCCGAACCGGGGCAGCCCCGGCAGCGATCCCTCCAGCAACTTCTTCACAATCTCAATGGAAGCCGAAAAGTCCGAACCCAACACGGGCCCAATCACCGCGCCGGGGTTGACCGTCGCCATCTCAAGCGATCCGCCTTCAGCTTTCAGCCAATCCCACGCCGCCCGCTCGGCAATCACCTTTGACCGGATATAAGGGTTCGTGTCCGGATGATCCGGGTTCGTCCAGTAGGTCTCGCTGAAAACAAGCGGCCGGGGCTCCGCATGACCATAAGTCACTGACGCGGTGGACGACGTCACCACCACCCGCTTCACGCCGGCGGCTTTGGCGAACTTCAGCGCCCGAAGCGTTCCTTCCCGCGCCGGAACGATCAGCTCCTGATCGTTCTTCGGCTGCTCCGGCGGTATCGGCGAAGCGACATGAAGGACATACTCCGCCCCCGCCATGGCTTCCGCCCAGCCTGGATCGCTCATCAACTCCGCGGCAAAGAATGAGAGCCGCGACGGCTCAAGCCCCGCAACGCCCAAAGAGGCTCGCACCTGCGCTTCCCGCGAGAGGTTGCGGATCGTAGTCCGCACCGTCCAGCCTTCATCCAACAACTGACGAATGCAGAACCCGCCAATATAACCCGAACCGCCCGTCACGAGCGCCACGCCTTTGGCCATGGTCAGCCCTCCCCTTCTTTTGTGTGTGTCGTCAGGCCAGAGCCTGCAGCAGGCCCCGAGCGAACTCCGTCAGCGTATCGTCGCGGGCCCCCATGATGATGATGCGGTCGCCTGGCCGCACAGCCGCCAGCAAGGCGGCCTGCGCCTCCGCCCGCGTCGGCAGATGTCGCGCCTGAACGCCCGCGGCGGCCAGGTCGACAACCAGGCCGTCGCTGCCGAAACTCATGTCCGTCGTCCCGCCAGTATAGACAGGATCCGGAAGGATCAGGAGATCCTCCTCAGCAAGACCATCCCGGAACGCTTTGACAAACCTTGCCCGCATCAGCCGCAAGGGCCCGTAGCCGTGCGGCTGGAAGAAAACCAGCAGCCGACCCGGCGAAGCTTTCAACGTCGCCAACGTGGCCGCGATTTTGTCCGGATTGTGCGCAAAGTCGTCGATAACGGTGACGCCCCCGGCGGCGCCCACGACCTCCAGCCGCCGCCTTACGCCCGCAAAAGACGCGAGAGCCTGCGCCGCGTCCTGAAGCGAAACCCCAAGCGCCACAACCGCCGCCAACGCCGCCAGAGCATTCGCCGCATTATGCGCCCCCGGCGTCGCAAGCCGCACAGAAGCCGTCTCGCCGCCAAGCCTCACGCTGAAAGCGCAACCGTCCGGCAAGAGCTTTAAATCCGAACCAAGACAATCCGCCTTCGAATCAAAAAAGCTGAACCCAATCCACCGGCCCCGCTCCAACCCGCGCGCCAAGGCCGCGCTTTCGGCGTTGTCGAGGTTCAAAACCGACCGTTTCGCCCGCCCAGCGAAGCCTGCGAACAAAGCCCGCAACTCCTCCATCGACTTGTGGTCTTCCGCGATGTTGTTCACAACCGCCACTGTCGCGTCATAGCCCGCGATCGACCCGTCGCTCTCGTCGACTTCCGCGGCGAACAAGTCCGGACTGCCCACAACCGCACTGGCGAAGGGAATATCCGGCGTCACGAAATTCTTCATCACCGCGCCGTTGATCACGGTCGGGTTCCGCCCAAGCGCGCTCAACATCCAGGCGATCATCGCCGTGGTCGTGGATTTGCCGCTGGTCCCTGCAACGCCGATGCTGGTTTCCGCTGCGTTAAACAGCGACGACAAAAGCCCCGCCCGCCGCATCTCCGGACAACCAAGCGACCGAGCTTTGACCACGTCGGGCACCGTGTCTTCCACCGCCGCCGAGGTGACGAGCACCTGCCCCGCTGAAGTCAGCCCGCTCCCGTCCTGCGGAAAAAGCTGCACCCCTTGCGCTTCCAGAAAAGCGAATTTCGCCCCCGTGAGGCCCTGATCCAAGGCCCGATCCGACCCGGCCACCTTGTGCCCGCGCGCCCGCATGATGAGCGCCAACGGCAGCATCCCGCTGCCCCCGATCCCGGAAAAAAAGTAAGATGTCTCGACCCGCATCGCCAAACGCTATAAGGGCTCGCTGAGGCGCACAAGCGCCTGCCGCCGTCGCAAGCGCCGGCCCATTGGGGAAGCTCGCCATGTCCCGCCGTCCCGCCGTTCGCGTTTGCGTTGTGGCTCCCTCCCGGCCGATCACGCCGGATCAGGCTGAAACCGTCCGCGCCCTGGCCTCCGCGGGGCCCGCACGGCGGCTGGCCATCGATTTCCACCCTCAATGCTTCGCGCAGGACAACCACTTTGCCGGCCCCGACGCCCTGCGCCTGCAGGCCTTTGTCGAAGCCGCCAACGATCCCGATTATGACGCGGTCTGGTTCGCACGCGGCGGCTATGGCGCCGGTCGCATCGCCGCCGAAGCCATCAGCCGCTTAGGCGCCAATGCGCGAACAAAGCAGTATCTCGGCTATTCCGACGCCGGTTATCTGTTGGCGGGGCTGCACCGCGCGGGCTTTCAGCACCTCGCCCATGGCCCGATGCCCGGTGACCTTCGCCGGTCCGGGGGGACCGCCGCCATCGCTCGCGCCTTGGCGTATTTGGCGGGCGAAGACGACGTCGTCGAAGACAGCGTTGGTCGCCTCCCCGCCCCGCACGCGGCCTTCAATCTCACGGTGCTTGCCCACACCTGCGGCACGGCTCTCGCCCCGGACCTCTCCGGTCACATCCTCTATTTGGAGGACGTGGGCGAGTACCATTACCGCTTGGACCGGGCCTTCAGCCAACTCATGAGCCAGCCCTGGGCGCCGCGGCTGGCGGGCCTGCGGCTGGGCCGCTGCGAGCCGATCCCGATCGACGAAAGCGACGTGCCGTTCGGCATGACCGACGAAGAGATCGCCAAGCACTGGTGCGCCAAGCTCGACGTGCCGTTCCTCGGCCGGGCCGATATCGGGCATGACTCGGCGAACAAGGTGGTGCCGTTTGGGCGAGAGTGAAGCCGAAGCAGTCTCCACTTCCCAGTCTTCGATTTTGTCCAACTCGCGGATGAACCCCAGTTAAAGGCCCTCTGGATCCATCTCCAAGCTAACGTCGTGGAGGCCCAAGACAGGGCGCGCCGGCTGCCCGGCGG
>JBILVS010000220.1:0-3743 GCA_044370335.1 Caulobacterales bacterium | reverse complement strand
AGACGGGCATCCGCATTGTTAACTTTTCGCGGTTGACGTGTGCCCGCTTTGATGTTCCCGTCGGTGCAGGGGCTGCAAGGGGTGTGCATAGATGCGCATCGGGGAAGACACGGCGACAGCGATATCAGGTGGCTATGCTCAGCCTGAGAGACCGTCTCGTGATCACCAAGACCAGACTCTCTTTCGACGCCAGGCGATAGAGCGTCATACTGAGACGCAATTTGGCTCGCCGGTCGCACTCATGCCTGTCGCCTGGCCTGTCCTTGGCGTCTTTGTGGCCATCTTGGTGACAGTGGCGGTCGCATTCCTCGCAACGGCGTCCTATTCGCGAAAAGAAAGCGCGAGGGGGATTTTGCGCCCGTTTGCGGGCGAAGCGCGGATCATGGCGACACGCGGCGGCGCCCTGCGCACCCTCTCTGTTGCTGAGGGCGACGCCGTCGCGCAGGGCCAGATTCTCGGCTTTGTCACCACCAGCCAAGCACTTGAGGGCGGCGCCCTGGTGGACGAACAGGTTCTCGCCGCGCTCACCCTGGAAGTGGAAACGCTGCGGACGAGGCTTGCGGCGTTCGACGCCGGCGCGCCCCTTGAGCAAGCCGAGCTCCGCGCCACCCGCGCCGCACTCTTGGCCGAACGGGAGGCGGCGCTTCAATCAGTGACCACATTGCGCGCCAGGAGCGCGCTGGCCGCCGAGCGCGTCGCGGCGGCTGAGGCATTGTCCGAACGCGGCCTTATCGCCCTGGAGGAATTGCGCCGGCGCAGCGAGGCTCATCTGGCCACGGAACAAGCGATCGTCGATGCGCAGGCCCGAGCGGCAAGCCTTGCGGCGCGGGTTGCGGAAACGGACGCGCGACGCGCCCGCCAATCATTCTCCAGCGCAGAGGGGCGTGCGGCGCTTGACGCCCAGTTGGCCAACCTGGCCCAACGCCGCGCACAAGCGGAAGCTGCCCGAGGATACGCCCTGCGCGCGCCGATCGCGGGCCGCGTCACGGGCCTTCAAGCGGACCCCGGTCAATCCCTCGATCCTCAGCGCCCGGTGATGACCATCACGCCCGAAGGGGCCGCGCTCATCGCAGAGGTCTACGTCCCTTCCCGCGCAATCGGCTTCATCGCGCCCGATCAGCCGGTTCGTCTGCTTTACGACGCCTTCCCCTATCAGCGCTTTGGCCCGAGCCACGGAACCGTGCAGGCGATCTCTGCAGGTGTTCTGGCGCCGCACGAGGTGAACGCAGCCATCCGGCTAGAGGAGCCCGTCTACCGCGTCCTTGTGCGCCTGGATGCGCAAGCTGTGCGGGCCTTTGGGGCCGAGCATCCAATCCAACCGGGAATGGCGCTGACGGCCGATATCGTCCTCGAAGAACGCAGCTTCGCCGAGTGGCTGCTTGAGCCAGTCCTGGCCATGAGGGGGCGGCTGTGAAGAGAACGACCGCATATACCCCTTCGAAGTTAAGGCCGTTGGGAAGCGCGCGTGTCATCACTGTCAAGCCAATCGCGAGGCCCGGAACTCCCAGTTCAGAATTACTTGACGCACTCGAGCACGCGGTCACTCACCTGCAGAGATGGGATGAATGCGCTCCGGCCAAAGTCAAGACCGATGCCGGATTGGCTTCGGCATTTATCGACAGACGCATCTCGTGTTTGATCGACAGCGGCACACAGGTCCCCACCTGGCCGCCTATCGAGCGCATGCTTGAACGGCCCTGCGGGCGTGCCGCAACAATGGAGCTTCAAGAAGCGCTTCATCGCTCGCCCCCATCGCCGGCGATACTCCTGGCCTGCGCTCAACGGCTGCAAGGCAAAACCTCGTTGCGTTGGCGCTGTGGACCACAGTTTATTCGCTCGAGGATGTCTGATCTGGAGCGCAGGTTTTGTGACGCCTCCGAGGTCGAGACAAACCTCTGTCAAATGTCTGCGAACGCACGGTTGATCGCTCATCCGCTTGAGCGAGCCATTTATTTGTTGGCCAATATCCTAAGCATTCACCCCTTGTCCGATGGTAATGGGCGTCTGGCTCGATCCGCCTTCTCTGCGGTGCTGATTGCTGACGGGGTGCTAACCGATCCGCTGCCGCTGGGGACGCTGTTGTACCGGAATGCCTATCCATTCGTCGCGGCCTTGCACGAGGCTCAAGGCCGCAATGATCCGCTCCCGCTCATCCATTTCTTCGTCCGCATGGCGAGCAAACTTGGGACAATCGCGAACGACTTGGAGAACTACAATGCGCCTTCTCAATTACAGCGAGCTACTCAGTGTATCCGGGGGCAATATCAACAAAGGGCCGCCAATTGATGTTAACCGATCTTGGGTGCCAAGCGGCTGGGATATTCACTGCGAGTCCGGTTGGGACTTTGGGTGGGATAGCGGCTTGTCAGGGCCGCAGGAAGAATACACAGATGTCGGCTTCTTGGACGCGATCACCAACTGGTTCTACAACCCCGGTGTAGGATTCGAGAATAATAAAGACCGCGCCCATAAAACAGAGCGCGGGGGGGATGCTTTTAGCGTGCTTCGTGCCTCGGGTTATGGTTGGGCGCAATTCGCGGACTCTAACGGCAATGGCTTCAACGTTAGGTACGCAATTGACAACAGAGACGGATCACATTGGTACGATACCGACTGCAACGGCCTATACGATCTACGCGTAATTGAATATGAAGGGCGGTTATTTGCATCATCTGATGGCAGCGACAATTATCAGTATGAAATCTCTTGGTCATGGGTGGGCAACGAAATTGAGTTTTGGTCTGGCACGGGAAGGTGGGACTGACGTGGTGTTTACGGATCTGCCCAAGAGTCGCGGCCTCCAATTTACTCAATAAATGTAAGGCTGCTTCTGTGCTTAGAACCGCCATCTTGGCTGGACTGCTTGCTTGTGCATGTGCATGCACAAGCAAGCCTGGCGCGCCGTCCGCTAGTGAGCTTCCAATAATTATTAATGAAGCTAACCCTCAAGACGTTTGTGGATCAAATTACATTGAGTTGTCGCCTAATCGCTCATGGGGAATTTTTTCAGCGTTCCCACAAAACGGCGGATATATGGGAGTTCCAAGGCGCCGGGACGCCCAGTTGCTGCACATCGCGTCGGGCAAAGTTTACACTATCAGCACCCCAAGTGGACTGAGAGCGGTTTACATTGCAGAAGGCGACAGCGGGGTATTCGTAGTCACCCGCCAAGGGTTCCTGGGTCTTGCTCAGCTTGATGCGGAACAGGCTCGAGAGTTTGCCACTACCGAAATTCCTCTTTCGGCAAATATAACAGAGGGCCTCATACACGTTAGCGACCACCACCCTCAACCGAACATTGAGCAAGAGCGACACTTTTGGTCAGCCATCGGCCAGGCTGCAGCAAATGGGCCTCATGCACGCCGGATCATTCGGTCGTCAACGGTGCTTGGTCAAGACCTAGTCCTGACATCAGCCGATGAGACCGGCGCACTGCTTACCACTGTGAATGATGTAGAAATCGCGAACTTTCTAAATCCATTCTTGAACGAGTTTTACGTCGTGCGCGACGATCGTGGGACATATTTGTGGGTTGATAGTGGACAGGCTTCGCCTTTTGTGAATGGAGGCTTAGAGTGGTTGCCCGCGACGCAATTGACTTGGTTTGAAGGCGAAAGTGGCGAAAGAATTGCGACGGCGCGTGATTTCATGGACGACCCGGAAGTTCTGTTTTCACTCCGTTCAGATTCCGAGATATCCGCCCAGGTGCGGAGAAACGAACGTGGCGGGTTGACGTACACAAT
>JBILVS010000219.1:0-3780 GCA_044370335.1 Caulobacterales bacterium | reverse complement strand
CGCGGAGTTCCACGCGGCGACCGTCCTCCAGCGCCTCCGCCACCTGGTCCAGTGCGACTGTGGCCATCTGCTCCACAAGGTCAGCGCGAAGGTGCGGAAAATCCGCCTGCAATTGAGCAATCAGCTCGGATCTCAGCATCGAGCACTCCCACATGGCCCCCCTCTCAGTTTAGCGGCGCGATCGGGGCAAGCGTCAACCAAAACAATGGTCATGAAGGGATCTGCGGCAAAAAGCCCCCGGCCGCGGGGCGACCGGAGGCTCTCTGTTCATGTCACGTCCGCGCCGCTGAAGCGGCGAGACTTTCCTTAGGACTTGCCGGCCTTGTCGCGGAGGGCCGCGCCGAGAATGTCGCCCAGGGAGGCGCCACTGTCGGAGGAGCCGAACTGCGCGATGGCTTCTTTTTCGTCGGCCAGCTCCATCGCCTTGATCGACAGCGACACCTTGCGGGCGTTCTTGTCGAAGGCGGTGACCATGGCGTCGATCCGGTCGCCCACGGCGAAGCGCTCCGGGCGCTGGTCGGCGCGGTCGCGGGAGAGGTCGGCCTTGCGGATGAAGGAGCGGAGCTGATTGCCCTCGCCGAAGGCCACTTCGATGCCGCCGGTGGTCTGCTCGATCACTTCGACGGTGATCAACTGGCCGCGGCGGTACTCGGCGCCTTGCAGCGGGTCAGCGGCGGCCTGCTTGATGCCGAGGCTGATGCGCTCTTTCTCGACGTCCACATCCAGCACTTTCGCCTGGATGGCGTCGCCCTTGTTGAAGCGCTGCAGGGCTTCTTCGCCTTGGGCGTCCCAGGCGATGTCGGAGAGGTGGACCATGCCGTCCAGCTCGGCGTTGAGGCCGATGAACAAGCCGAACTCGGTGATGTTCTTGACCGGGCCTTCGATGACGCTGCCGACGGGGTTTTCGCGGACGAACGCTTCCCAGGGGTTCTCCATCACCTGCTTGATGCCCAGGCTGATGCGGCGCTTGTCGGAGTCCACATCCAGAACCATCACGCCCACTTCCTGGCTCGAGGACAGGATCTTGGAGGGGTGCATGTTCTTCTTGGTCCAGCTCATTTCGGAGACGTGGACCAGGCCTTCGACGCCGGGCTCGAGCTCCACGAAGGCGCCGTAGTCGGTGACATTGGTGACGCGGCCGGAGAGGGTGGCCCCCAGCGGATACTTCGCAGCGACCCCTTCCCAAGGGTCAGCCTGCAATTGCTTCATGCCAAGGCTGATGCGCTGGGTGTCCGGATTGATCTTGATAATCTGGACGCGAACCGTATCGCCCACGTTGAGCACCTGGCTCGGGTGGTTGATGCGCTTCCAGCTCATGTCGGTGACGTGGAGCAGGCCGTCGATCCCGCCCAGGTCCACAAAGGCGCCGTAGTCGGTGATGTTCTTTACCACGCCGTCGCGGATTTCGCCTTCCTGCAGCTGGCCGACGATTTCGGCCCGCTCGGACGCGCGGCTCTCTTCCAGCACGGCGCGGCGGGAGACGACGATGTTGCCGCGGGCGCGGTCCATCTTCAGGATCGCGAACGGCTGGACGATGTTCATCAGGGGGCCCACGTCGCGGACGGGGCGGATGTCGACCTGGCTGCCGGGCAAGAAGGCGTTGGCGCCGCCGAGGTCGACGGTGAAGCCGCCTTTGACGCGGCCGACGATGGCGCCGTCCACCGGCTCTTGGGCGGCGAAGCTCTTCTCCAGCCGATTCCAAGCTTCTTCGCGGCGGGCCTTCTCTCGGCTGATGACCGCGTCGCCGAGGGCGTTCTCAATGCGGTCGAGGTAGACTTCGACGATCTGGCCGGGCTTTGGCGCGCCGGAGCCATCGTCAATAAGGAATTCGCGCAGGGGAATGCGGCCTTCGGTCTTCAGGCCGATGTCGACGACCACGAAATCGTTTTCTATGGCGACGACGGTAGCCGGGACGACCCGGCCTTCCACCATCCCACGCGTCGCCATGCTTTCATTCAACAGAGCGGCGAAATCGTCGCGGGAGGGGTTCAAAGCGGTTTCAGGCATTCGGTTCAGGACTCCACAAACTTCGGTTCGTTAACTGGCCGGCCGGTTGGCTCCGGCGGTCTAGGACGGGCCTTTTTGAGGGGCTCACCCTGTTCGGCGATGGGTGCTGCAACAGCCGCGACCCTTTGCAAGTAACGGCGGGTTCAGGTCGGTCCAGCACGGGCTACGCCCGCCAAGCGGACGCGTTCGCACTTTCCGGATCCAGGAAACCGACGCCCAAGCCGGGCCGACACACCAGACAACGCGCAAAGCCCGGAGGTTTAGTCCCCCAGGCTGTGCAGCGCCGCCTCGATCAGTCGCCGGGCGGCTGCAACGGCGTCTTCTATAGTGAGGCCGGTCGTATCTAGCAAGACGGCGTCGCCCGCGGCGCGCAGGGGGGCCACGGGCCGGTTCTGATCGCGGGCGTCGCGCTCAGCGATCTGGTAGGTGACCGCTTCCAACGAAATCGATTCGCCCCGGCCTAGCAACTCCGCATGGCGGCGGGCGGCCCGGGCCTCCAGGCTCGCGGTGACGAAAAGCTTGATGGGGGCGTCGGGGCAGATCACAGTGCCGATGTCGCGGCCGTCCAGAACAGCGCCGGCCGGGTCGGCGGCGAAGGCCCGCTGGGCCTGAAACAGGGCTTGGCGCACGCCTGGATACACCGCCACGACGCTGGCGGCGGCCCCGGCGTGGCCGGAGCGGAGGCGGGGGTCGTCCAGCCGGCTCAGGTCCAGGCTATTGGCCATGGCGACGGCCTGGGCCTCATCTTTTGGGTCCTGACCTGCGTCCAGTAGGCCAAGGCCCACAGCACGGTAGAGTAGGCCCGTATCCAGCACTTTGAGGCCGAAAACATCGCCAATCCGTTTGGCGAGGGTGCCCTTACCGGACGCGGTCGGGCCGTCGATGGCGATGACAAGCGGTTTCATGCCGCGTCCCGGATATCAGCGCCGAGGGCGGCCATGAACCCCGAGAAGGCGGGAAAACTCGTGGCGATCATGTCGGCGTCTTCGACCGTTACCGGGGCTTGAGCCCCAAGGCCCAAGACGAGGAAGCTCATGGCGATGCGGTGGTCGCCGTGGGTTTCCACGACAGCGCCGCCGCGGACGCCGCCGGGGCCTTTGCCTTCAATCACCATGCCGTCGGGACGTTCCTCGACCTCGACCCCGCAGGCGCGGAGGCCGTTCACCATCAGCGCGATCCGGTCGCTTTCCTTCACCCGCAACTCTTCAGCGCCCAAGAGAACGCTTGTGCCCTCTGCAAAGGCGCAGGCGACGGCTAAAATCGGAAATTCGTCGATCATGTCGGAGGCGCGGGCTGCGGGGGGCGCGACGGCCTTCAAGCCGCCGCCCCGGACGACCAAGTCGCCGATGGTCTCGCCGGCGGAGTCGCGCTGGTTCTCGATGGTGAGATCCGCGCCCATGTCGCGGAGGGTTTCATAAAGGCCGGTGCGCAGGGGATTGAGACAGACGCCCTCAAGGCGGACCTCTGAGCCGGACAGGATCGCCGATGCGACGGCGGGGAAGGCCGCGGAGGAGGGATCGGCGGGAACCGTCACGGGGGCGGCATGGAGGGGCATCAGACCTTCCACCATGGCGCACCAGCCGCCAGATTCGTGGGGGTGCTCATGGACCTTGGCGCCGAAGGCTTTCAGCATGCGCTCCGTGTGGTCGCGGGTCCGCTTGGGCTCGATGACGCCGGACTGGCGCTCAGCGCCTAGCCCGGCGAGCAGGATGGCTGATTTGATCTGGGCTGAGGCGACTTTGGGCGCGTGCAGAAGGGGATGAAGGTCGCTTG
>JBILVS010000079.1:0-13288 GCA_044370335.1 Caulobacterales bacterium | reverse complement strand
CCGATCGGACGGCAGTGGATCATCACCTCAACGCCAAAGCCGGAGGATCATGCCCGTGGCGTCTACCGCATCCGCGACAACGGCGTAGGCGACATCGCCAAGGTGTGGGACCATCTCATCGTGCTGGAAGCTAAGCCGGACGGCCGCACCGCCTATCGCGACGAGGTGGAGGTGAAGGCCGGGGTCCTCACCCTTGGCGTGTGGCTCTTCGCGCACTGGTTCTACCGACACCGCCAAGCCCGCTGGCGGGGTCTGGCCCGCCGCGGCTTCCATTACCCCGGCGAGGCGGCTTAGCGCCGTGGCGCGGACTTGGCGTCGTTGTCTTCCAGAATGCCCGCATCTTCGGCGCTTTCTTCCATCTGGGCCAGGTCCGGCCGCATCGGCGCTTCCTGCCGCCGCGGCAGGAAGATCGCGAGCACGATCAGCCCAAGGACGGCCGAGAGCACCGATCCCCCAAGCACGCCCAGCCGAATCGGCGCTTCCAGCACCGGATCGCCATAAAACGCCAGCGAGCCGACAAACAGGCTCATCGTGAACCCGATCCCGGCCACCATCGACACGCCCACCACCGACCCCAAGCGGCAGGGCAGCGACTGCTTCAACAGCGTCGCTCCGACATAAGACAGCGTCACGATTCCGAGCGGCTTGCCGATCACGAGCCCCGCCGCGATCCCCAGTGCGACCGGATGGGTCAGCACGCTCATATCCACGCCCGCGAGCGGCACCCCGGCCATGACCAGCGCGAAGATCGGCATGATCCCCAGCTGCACGTAGGGCTTCAGCGCGTGCTCCGCCGCCACCAGGGGCTTGGTCCCGTTCGGGCCATACATCGGCAAGCTGACCGCCGTCAGCACACCTGCGAGCGTCGGCGAAACGCCCGTCTTCGCCATCGCGAACCAGAGCAGAACGCCCATCACCCAGTAGGGCGCGAGGGACTTCACGCCCCTTAGGTTCAGCGCGATCAACGCCAGAAAAAGCCCGCCGGCCACCGCAAGCGGGACGAGCGCCGGCGGGTCGGAATAGAAGATCGCCACGACCAGAATGGCGCCGAGATCATCCGCGATCGCCAACGCCAACAGGAACAAGCGCAAACCCAACGGAACCCGCGCCCCAAGCAGTGACAAAATCCCCACCGCGAACGCAATGTCGGTGGCCGCCGGGATCGCCCACCCGCGGGTGAACTCCGCACTCGCCTCAGGGTGAAGATGCGTCGCCACAAGCAGGTAGATCAAAGCGGGCGCGACCATCCCGCCTACCGCTCCCAGCGCCGGCAACGCCGCCTGTCGCAGATCCCGGAACGGCCCCTCAATGCACTCGCGCTTCAGCTCAAGCCCGACATACATGAAGAACACGGCCATCAGCGCGTCCTTCACCATCCCCCGGACATAGCTGTCCAAGGTGTAGCCCGGCAGGAACAATTGCACGGGCGCCTTCAGGAACTCCTGCCAGGCTGCGGCCACCGGCCCGTTCAGCAGCACAAAAGAGCCGATCGCCGCCAGAATCAGGATGACCCCGGGGGTCGTGTCTTTCTGCCACCAGGCGGTCGGGCCAGCGGGAGAGGCTGCCATTTGCGGAAATCCCAGGATGCGTCAGTTGGAGCGTTCCGCCGATGTAACGCGCCGCGGCTCACTTGCAAGCATGATCGGACCGACGGCGATAGCTGAGGGAGGCCGCTTGACGTTTCGCCGAATGCGTTCAACCACCGCCGCATGAACAAGCGCGAGGCGGCCAAACTTGAAACCCGCAACCGCGTGCTGGATGCAGCGCGGCGCCTTTTCGCCGATCCCGGCTACGATCGCACGACCGTTCGCGCCATCGCGAGCTTGGCGGGCTGTTCAGTCGGAAGCCTGTTCACAACCTTTGAGGGCAAGGAGGACATCCTCGCCGCGATCGTGTTTGAGCGTTATGCAGGATTGGCCGAGGCACTCCGGTCCGTTCTGTCGAAGGAGGCGGGAGACCCAAGGGCGCGGATGAAGGCCGCCTTCGCCGCGGCCTATGCTTACGACTTCGACCGCCACGCCATGCTCATGCACCAGATCGGCGCCACCTGGACCTGGAGCGCCGAAACCGAACAGAAGAGCCAGGCCGCCCTCGCGGCCCCTTTCGGCTTTGTCTTTGATCTCTTGGGCGAAGCGCAAAGTGGCGGCGATATCCGCCCCGACATCGATCTGGCGATGCTGGGCGACATGATCATGGGCGTCTATTTGCGTGGCTGGCGCGCGGGCTGGTTCATGGGGTTCGACGCTGCCGGCATGGCGGCCTTTGCCGCGCCGCAGATCGACGTGGTGTTCGACGGCGCGCGATAAGGCCGCCCGCAATAAACGCCTCCGCCCGCGTCCGAGATGATCCGGACACGGATAAATAGGGGAGCGGCGGGGCCGGACGTCGGTCTGGGGCTTGGAAAGGTTGGACTTGGGAAGGGGCGCCATCGTCCCCGCCGCGCGGCCCGAACCGACATAGGCCCCCTCCTGTCGTCCTTCCGTCCATGAGCCTCGGAGGGCGCAAGAAACATGCAGCCGCTCTGCACCCTGAAGAAGAGAAAGGCCTTAATCCCCGATCCCGGTGCGGATGGGAGGAGATTAGTCTGCGAATGGGCGATGTGGGATAAGCGTGGCGCTATCCGCCAGAAGAGAAAAGGGCGACGCTTGCGCGCCGCCCTTCCTGTATCAAGCGCTGAGCGTTGGACTTAGAAGTCCATGTCGCCCATGCCGCCCATGCCGCCGCCCGGCATGCCGCCCGCGGGGGCGGCCTTCTTCGGCGCTTCGGCGATCGAAGCTTCGGTGGTGATGATCAGACCGGCGACCGAGGCCGCGTCTTGCAGAGCCGTGCGCACAACCTTCACCGGGTCGATGATCCCGGCCTTGATCATGTCCACATATTCTTCGGTCTGGGCGTTGAAGCCTTCGGTTTCCGACTTCGACTCCCGCAGCTTGCCGACCACGATCGAGCCTTCGACGCCGGCGTTTTCCGCGATCTGACGGATCGGGGCTTCCAGCGCCTTCTTCACGATCTGCACGCCGACGTCTTGATCTTCGTTGTCGCCCTTGACGTTCAGCTTCTGGGCCGCGCGGAACAGCGCCACGCCGCCGCCGGGGACGATGCCTTCTTCCACCGCAGCGCGGGTGGCGTTCAGCGCGTCATCAACGCGGTCCTTGCGCTCTTTCACTTCCACTTCGGTCGCGCCGCCGACCTTGATCACGGCCACGCCGCCCGCGAGCTTTGCGAGGCGCTCTTGCAGCTTCTCGCGGTCGTAGTCGGAGGTCGTGTCTTCGATCTGCTTGCGGATCTGGCCGATGCGGGCCTCGATGTCCTTCTTGGCGCCGTGGCCGTCCACAACCGTAGTGTCGTCCTTCTTCACAACGACGCGCTTGGCGCGGCCGAGCATGTCGAGGGTGACGTTTTCCAGCTTGATGCCGAGGTCTTCAGAGATGACCTGGCCGCCGGTCAGGATCGCGATGTCTTCCAGCATCGCCTTGCGACGATCGCCGAAGCCCGGCGCCTTCACCGCCGCGACCTTCAGGCCGCCGCGCAGCTTGTTGACGACGAGGGTGGCGAGGGCTTCGCCTTCCACGTCTTCTGCGATGATCAGCAAAGGCTTCTGGCTCTGCACGACCGCTTCGAGGACAGGCAGCATCGGCTGCAGCGAAGACAGCTTCTTTTCGAACAGCAGGATCGCCGGCTCTTCGAGGGTCGCGTCCATCTTGTCGGGGTTAGTGATGAAGTACGGCGACAGGTAGCCGCGGTCGAACTGCATCCCTTCGACGACGTCGAGTTCGGTGTCGAGGCTCTTGGCTTCTTCCACCGTGATGACGCCTTCATTGCCGACCTTGGCCATCGCGTCCGCGAGGAACTTGCCGATGTCCTTGTCGCCGTTGGCGGAGATGGTGCCGACCTGAGCGATTTCCTCCGAGCCCTTCACTTTCTGGGCGCGCTTCTTCAGGTCTTCGATGATGGCGATCACGGCCTTGTCGACGCCGCGCTTGAGGTCCATCGGGTTGCGGCCGGCCTGCACCGACTTCATGCCTTCACGGACAATGGCTTGGGCGAGGACGGTCGCGGTGGTGGTGCCGTCGCCGGCTTCGTCGTTGGTCTTCGACGCCACTTCGCGCAGCATCTGCGCGCCCATGTTCATGAACCTGTCTTCGAGCTCGATTTCCTTGGCGACGGTGACGCCGTCCTTGGTGGTGCGCGGGGCGCCGAAGCTCTTTTCGATGACCACGTTGCGGCCTTTCGGGCCGAGCGTGACTTTCACAGCGTTGGCGAGAATATCCACGCCCGCCAGCATTTTTTCGCGCGCGTCAGCGCCGAAATTCACAATCTTCGCAGCCATGTGCGATGCTCCTTCAAAATGCGTCTGTCGAGATCAACGGGGCGCCCTGGGCCCTTCGGCCCGATGGCGACGCGCGCCGTCACTTGCTCTTCTTGGCGACCTTGGTTTCCAGCACGCCCATGACGTCGCTCTCCTTCATGATGAGGAGCTCTTCGCCATCGACGGTGACTTCGGTGCCCGACCACTTGCCGAACAGGATCCGATCGCCGACTTCGAGGTCCATCTTGATGCGCTCGCCGTCTTCATCGCGGGCGCCGGGACCCACGGCGACGACTTCGCCTTCCTGGGGCTTTTCCTTGGCAGTGTCGGGGATGATGATCCCGCCCTTGGTTTTTTCTTCTTCTTTCACGCGCTTCACGAGCACGCGATCGCCGAGCGGACGGAAATTCGCCACGTTCGTCTCCTTCTTAAACGTTTGAACGGTAAAAGCTGTGTCTGCAAAAAACGGTAGGAAGCGCATTGGCACTCACCTGCGTCGGTTGCTAACACGGCGGACATAGCGACGCCCTGCGACCTCGTCAACCCTTGCCGAAAGAAGCCGTCGTGCGATGCTTGACTGCTGCTTGGGGGGTACAGGGAAAATGAGCAAAAGCGCTTTCATTGTCGCATTGGCTTTAGGCTTGGCGTGTGTCGGGCCGACCGTCGGTCGGCCCGCCGTCGCCCAAGAGGCGGAACGCCCTTCCCCTTCCGACCCCAGCGCCGAAAGGGTCGCTTTGGCGACCCACATCGTCGAGATGACGGCCACCGACGAAGAAATGGAAACGATGATGGCGGCTATGCGCCCCGCTTTGCGCGCCTTGCCCTTGGCGCGGGAGCCGGGACGGGACCCCGATCATGTCGTTGCTGTCTATGAGGAGGAGGTTTCAATGCAATTCCGCGCGATCAAGACCGAGATCGCGCAATTATATGCAGCGACCTTCACAGAAGCTGAGTTGAGAGAGATTTTGGCTTTTTATCAGTCGCCGACGGGGGCCCGGCTGATCGAGCAGCAGCCAGCGATCCTTGAAGAGATCGCTCGCCTTGGGGCCGATGTGGCGCGGAGGGCGCTGGAGGCCCTCCAGAAGAGGCTGGACTATGAGGACCAGTTCCTGACGCCTTAAAAGCCAAGCCAGGCGCGGAGCCGGTCCAGCCCCTCCGCGACCTCTTCGGTGCGCCGGGCGTAGGAAATCCGCGCCCATCCCCCGCCGCGGTCGGCGCAGAAATCGACCCCTGGCGTCATGGCGACGCCGGCCTCCTGCAAAGCGCGGTGGCAGAACGCCATGCTATCGGGGCTGTGGCGGCTGACGTCGACCAGGACGTAAAAAGCGCCGTCGGCCGGCGCGACCGGGGGCGCGCCCATGCCGGGCAGCGCTTCGAGCAAAAGCCGCCGGTTTTCTGTATAGACCTGAAGGCGGCCTTGGGCCGGGCCGTCTTCATCGAGGGCGGCGAGGGCCGCCTCTTGGGCGAGGGCCGACGGGCAGATGAAGAGGTTCTGGCTAAGCCGCTCCAGCGCCGGAACGAGGCTTTCCGGCGCCACGATCCACCCCACGCGCCAGCCGGTCATCGCCCAGTATTTCGAAAAGCTGTTGATGACCACCGCCTCCGCAGAGACCTCCAGCGCCGAGACACAAGGCCCTCCATAAGAGAGCCCATGGTAGATCTCGTCGCTGATCAGGGGCAGGCCGTGCGCCGCGCAATGCCCTGCCAGCGCCGCCAGCGCCCCCCGGTCGAGCATCGCGCCTGTGGGGTTGGCTGGGCTTGCGACCAAAACCCCCGACAAAGGCCCCGCCCTCGCCAGATGATGCGGCGCCAACTGCCGCTTCGGATCATCCGCCGCATCGACGACCGCAGCCTCGAACCCAAGGCTCGTCAGGATGTGTCGATAGGGCGGATAGCCCGGCGCGGCCATGGCCACGCGATCCCCAGTCTCAAACAGCGCCAAAAAGGCAAGGACAAACGCGCCCGACGCCCCCGCCGTGACCGCCACCCGGCCGGGAGCGACGTCCACGCCGTAGCGCCGACCGTACCAGTCCGCGATCGCGCTGCGTAACGTCGGAAGGCCGAGCCCTTCGGTGTAGCCGGTGCGCCCCGCGGCCATGGCGGCCTGAGCCGCGCCCCATGTGTTCGGTCCAGGCCCCTCGAACGGCTGGCCCACGTCAAACCGCACAACGGAGCGCCCCTGCGCTTCGAGCTTCGCCGCCTCCCGAACCATCTCCATGGCCAGAAACGGCGCGATGGCCGCGCGAGGACCGGGGATCACGCGAGCGCCGCCGCGATCGCCGCCGTCAGCTCTTCCGCCTTCGGCTCGACCCGCGAGCCGAACACCCCGGCGAGAGCCCCATCTTTGCCCACCAGCACCTTGTGGAAATTCCACCGAGGCAGGGCGTTCTCCCCTGCTTCCGCCGCCACCCAGCCATAGAACGGGTGCCGGGCGCCTTCCTCGAGGATCGCCACCTTGCCGGTCATCGGAAACGTCACGCGATACCGCGTGTCGCAGAAGGCGGCGATCTGATCCTCGCTGCCGCTCTCCTGGGCCCCGAAGTCATTGCAGGGGACGCCGAGGACGACGAGGCCCTGGTCCTTGTGGGCCTGATAAAGCGCCTCCAGCCCCGCATATTGGGGCGTCAGTCCGCAGGCGCTGGCCACGTTCACCACCAGCACCGCCTTCCCCGCAAAGCCGCTTAAGGGCAGGGGCTCGCCCTGAGCGAGGGTTTGAAAGCTCAGATCATGCGCGTTCGCCATAGCGAGGTCCTTTGCGTCAGGCCCCAACCGCAAGGTCGGAGACATAAGGGTTGGTTTTTCGCTCCCAGCCGAAGGACGACATCTGCCCGTGGCCAGGCAGAAACCGAATATCGTCGCCCAACTTGAACAACTTGAGCCGAATGGAATCAACCAGTTGCTGGTGATTGCCCCGGGGGAAGTCCGTCCGACCGATGGAGCCCGCGAAGATCACGTCCCCCACCAACGCAAACCGCGCCTCCTCTTGGACAAACACGACATGGCCCGGCGTGTGGCCGGGGCAGTGCACCACCGCAAACACCGCCTCGCCCACCGTGACCGTATCCCCGTCCGCAAGCCAGCGCGTCGGTGTGCAGGACCGCGCCCCCGGCATGCCCCACTTCGCCGCCTGCTCCTCGATGGAGGCCAAAAGCCAGTCCTCATCCTGATGCGGGCCTTCGATCGGGACGCCGAACCGCTCGGCGAGCTCCGCCGCCGCTCCGGCATGGTCCAGATGGCCATGCGTCAAAAGGATTTTCTCGATCGCGACGCCCGCCTTGTCCGCCGCCTCCATCAGGCGAGGGACTTCCCCGCCCGGATCGACAAAGGCGCCGCGCTTGGTCTTGGCGCACCAGACCAAAGACGTGTTCTGCTGAAACGGGGTGACCGGGATCACGACCACTTGAATGGGGGCTTGGTTCGGCGGGGCGTCACTCATGAGGGGGCTTCTAGACCAACTCGCCCCGGCTTGGTACAGCACGCCGATGCAGCGCATAACCCCGCTTCGAATTTCCAGCCCGGCCCGCGTCTGAGCGCCTCGCTCCGTGGGACCGGGAGGTTTGGCGTCTTCTCCTTTGATTGAACGTTCTGTTGGAGCCGTTGTGATGGCTGACGAGCCGAAAACGGGTCGCGATTACCGCGAAACCCTGTTCCTGCCTGAAACCGATTTCCCGATGCGGGGCGGCTTACCCCAGAAAGAGCCCGAGATCCTGGCCCGCTGGGATCGGGAAGGCCTGTACGGCCAGATGCGCAAGGCGGCGGCAGGACGGCCCGCGTTTGTGTTCCACGACGGCCCGCCCTATGCGAACGGGCCGATCCATATCGGCCACGCGCTGAACAAGACGCTGAAGGACCTCGTGGTCCGCAGCCAAGGCTTTCTGGGCTTCGACGCCGACTTCATCCCCGGCTGGGACTGCCACGGCCTGCCCATCGAGTGGAAGGTGGAGGAAGACTTCCGCGCCAAGGGCAAAAAGAAGGAAGACGTCGATCCCGTCACGTTCCGCAAGGCCTGCCGGGAATGGGCGGGGAAGTGGATCCCCTTACAGCTGGAGGAATTCAAGCGCCTCGGCGTGAACGGCGATTGGGCCGGGCGCTACGAGACGATGAGCTTCAAGGCCGAAGCCGCCATCGCGGCGGAGTTCCACAAGGTGGTCCGCACGGGGTTGGTCTATCGCGGATCGAAGCCCGTAATGTGGAGCCCGGTGGAGCGGACAAGCCTCGCCGAAGCCGAGGTCGAGTACCAGGACAAGACCTCGCCCACGATCTGGGTGAAGTTTCCGGTGGTTGATGCAGCGACCTTTTCCCATGCCGACCCGGATGTTGCTGCGACCACGCGTCTTAGCCGGGTTCGTGAGATGGAAGGCGTCTCCATCGTCATCTGGACGACGACGCCATGGACCATCCCCGGCAACCGCGCCATCAGTTATTCGCCCGCGATCTCCTATGGCGTCTATGAAGTCCAAAGCCAGGAGCAGGGGCTCGAATTCGCCCCCTGGGCCAAGGTGGGCGAAAAGCTGGCGCTGGCCGACAAGCTCGCCGAAGAGGTCATGAAGGCGGCCAAGGTCGCGACGTGGACGCGGGTTTCCGATTGTGATCCGGCACGGTTGGTGTGCGCTCATCCCCTCTCTGGCCTTGGGTATGATTTCTCCATCCCCCTTCTCGCCGGCGATCACGTCACCGACGACGCCGGCACGGGCTTTGTCCACACCGCGCCGGGCCATGGCGCGGACGACTTCGCTGTCTGGCTCAAGTCCGGCTTCAGCCAGAAAGACATCCCCTTCACCGTCGACGAGGCCGGCTGCTACACCAAGGAAGCGCCGGGCTTTGAGGGCCTCGCCATCCTGCAGCTCGAGGGCAAGAACCAGGGCAAGGACGCCGAAGCCAACAAAGCCGTGATCCAGGCCCTGATCGAGAGCGGAAACCTCCTCGCCCGCGGCACGCTGCGGCACTCCTATCCGCACTCCTGGCGCTCGAAAGCGCCGCTTATCTTCCGCAACACGCCGCAATGGTTCATCGCGATGGACAAGCCGTATCTCGACGGCAAGACCCTCCGCGAAGTGGCCCTGGCCGAAATCGAGCGCGTCGATTGGGGTCATGAGGGCGCGAAAAATCGTATCAAAGGCATGGTCGCCGAGCGCCCCGACTGGCTCATCAGCCGCCAGCGCAACTGGGGCGTTCCCCTCGCCATGTTCGTCCATAAGGAGACCGGCGAAATCCTGATCGACGACGCGGTGGACGCCCGGATCGTGAAGTCCATGGAAGAAGGCGGCGCCGACGCCTGGTGGGCGACCGACGCGCAGGTCTTCTTGGGCGGCGCCTACAAGGCCGAAGACTATGAAAAAGTCGAAGACATCCTCGATGTCTGGTTCGATTCCGGCTCCACGCACGCCTTCGTCCTCGGCCAAAAGCCGAATCACCCCTGGCCTGCGGACCTTTATCTCGAAGGCTCCGACCAGCACCGCGGCTGGTTCCAGTCGTCGCTTTTGGAGGGCTGCGTCACCCGTGGCCGCGCGCCCTTCAATCAGGTCCGCACCCACGGCTTCACCATGGACGAAGAGGGGCGGAAGATGTCGAAGTCCCTCGGCAACGTCATCGAGCCGCAGACGGTGTTCAAGCAATACGGCGCCGAAATCCTCCGCCTGATGACGGCGAGCGTGGATTATGAAGACGACCAGCGCTTCGGCAAAAGCCTGACGGACGGCAGCGCCGAGACCTACCGCAAGCTGCGCAACACGCTTCGGTATCTGCTCGGCGCGTTGAAGGGGTTTGACAACGCTGAAGCCATCCCTCTCCCCCTGGGAGAGGGTGGCCCGAAGGGCTGGGTGAGGCGAAGCGAGGCGACGGCGACGCAGGCGTCCTCTTACCCCCGACCTCTCTCCCAGGGGGAGAGTGGCGACGTCCCCCTCCTCGAAACATGGCTTCTGCATCGCTTGGCCGAGCTCGACCTGGTCGTGAGGGAGGCCTACCGCACCTATCAATTCCGCGATGCGCTCACCGCCATTGTGGAGTTTTGCAACGTCGATCTCTCCGCGTTCTACGTCGATGTGCGCAAAGACGCCCTTTATTGCGACATCCCTACCTCGCTCCTCCGCCGCGCCTGCCGTACAGCGCTGAGTGAAACCTTCGATCGGCTCTGCACCTGGCTTGCCCCGATCCTGCCCTTCACCACGGAAGAGGCTTGGGGCTATCGCTATCCGGATCGGGGTTCAGTTCACCTGCAGACGTTCCCTGAAACCCCGGCGGCCTGGCGCAACGCCAACGCCCAGAGTGTCATGGCGATCCTGCGGGGCGTGCGCGGTCTGGTGACGGCGGCGTTGGAGGTGGAGCGGCGGGAAAAGCGCATCGGCTCGTCTTTGGAGGCTGCCCCCATCCTTTATATCCCGGAAGCCCACACTGCGACCCTGGTCCGATCAGTGGACTTTGCGGAGCTGTGCATCGTCAGCGCTGTCACGGTGGTGGAGGGCCACGGCCCGGCGGATGCCTTCCGGCAGTCGCCAATCGATCTGTTGTCTGTTGTACCGACGCTGGCCTCAGGCCAAAAATGTGCCCGCAGTTGGAAATTCACCGGCGATGTGGGCTCTGACCCCCGCTATCCAGACCTCTCGGCCCGGGATGCTGAAGCCGTGGCTTGGTGGGACGCCCAACATGGGCGATAAGTCACCGATGACCAATCCCTTGTTCCGCGCGGGCCTGATCCTTGCAGCGGCCGTGTTCCTTGCGGACCAGGCCAGCAAATGGTGGGTGCTGGAGAGCCTGCAGTTCAGCCCTCCAGGCTGCCTGGAGAGCTATCTCGCCCATGTCCCCGCGCACCCGACCTGCGGGCATATCCCGGTGCTAGGGCCGAGCCTCCGGCCCGAGCCGACTTTCAGTCTGACCATGGTTTGGAACACGGGCGTCAGCTTCGGGATGTTCAAGGCCGGCGATGGCATTGGCCGCTGGCTTTTGGTGGCTATGAGCTTCGTCATCTCCGGGGTGTTCCTGTGGTGGCTGCGCACGGCTTCCCGCAAGTTGCAGGCCTTGGCGCTGGGTTTGGTTGTCGGCGGCGCCTTGGGCAACGTCATCGACCGCATCCGCTTCGGCGCCGTGGCGGATTTCTTCGACTTCTCGGGCGTCTGGTTCCCCTACGTGTTCAACGTCGCCGACGCTGCGATTACCGTCGGCGCGTGTCTTTTGATCCTCGACTTCCTGCTCCACGGCGAGGACAAGGCCGGCGATGCGCCCAAGAAGCGCCCAAATCAAGCGCCAGATCAAACCCCCGAACCCCGCTGACCCCCGACCCGGCTGAGCCGACCCCTTGGCGTGACCCGCCCAAGGCCGTTAGATAGGGTCTGAAGGAGATTCTAGAGCCGATGCAGAAGTCCCTGTCCTTGGTCGCCCTGATTGCCGCGACCGCTGCCGCCTCGGGCTGCTCCACGATCAACCAGGCTGTCGGCAACGAGCGGATCGCGCCGGACGAGTTCCGCGTCGTGACCAACGCCCCTTTGACCTTGCCGCCGGATTACGCGCTTCGGCCGCCGCAGCCGGGCGAGGCCCGCCCCCTTGAAGGCAGCGCCACCGAAGAAGCCCGTCAGGCCCTGTTCGGCCAGGACCTCGGCGTGCGCGCCTCCGCCGGAGAGCAGGCGCTCGTGGCCAACGCCGGCGCTGGGACCGCCCCCGCCGACATCCGCCAGACCGTGGATTACGAAGGCGCGACCATCCTTCACCGCAGCGACGCGGCCACCGATCGCGTCATTCAATATCGCGGCGACGGCACGCCCATGACCACCGAAGAGCAGGAAGCTGCGCGCCGGGTGACCGGCGGCGGCGCAGTGGTTCTGCCCCCCGAGGCTGATGGCCGGGTGAAGCTGCCGGGAACCTGATCCGCGAAAGCGCCTCGATGTGCACAAAGAGCAGGCGAATTCAGCCCCACGGCCCTTGCCGTGGGGCTTTCCTTTGGTCAGATCGTAGCGGGCGCTTCGTCGCGCCTGTCAAACGGTGGCGCAGGAGCGGGAAGTGGGCGCATTCATCATAATCAGACAGCCGATCGGGAGCCTCATGAGAGGGATGGTCGTCGCAGCCGCGCTCCTGGTCGCGACTTTCGCCACAGCCCCCGCGGCCTTGGCGTTCGACGTTCCGGAGACTTTCACCCTCCGCAACGGCATGCAGGTTGTGGTCATCACCGACCGCCGCGCCCCTGTCGTGACCCATATGGTCTGGTATCGCGTCGGCTCAGCGGACGAGCCCCGTGGCGCCTCCGGTATCGCCCACTTCCTGGAACACCTGATGTTCAAGGGCACCCGGCGCGTCGGCCCCGGCGAGTTCGATGACGTCATCGCAACCAACGGCGGCGAGCACAACGCCTTCACCAGTTACGATTACACCGCCTACTACCAGCGCATCGCCCGCGACCGCCTCGACGTCGTCATGACCCTCGAAGCCGACCGCATGCGTCATCTCCAGTTCGACCCCGAGATGATCGCCAGCGAGCGCGACGTCATCATCGAAGAGCGCCGCCAGCGCACCGACAACGTCCCTGCCCAGGTCCTGATGGAGCGGATGCGGGCGATGCTGTATCCGAACCACCCCTACGGCATCCCGATCATCGGCTGGCTGCATGAGATGCAGGACCTCTCCCAACAAGAGGCCGAGGCCTTTTATCGGGTGTGGTACGCGCCCAACAACGCGATCCTCGTGGTCGCGGGCGACATCGACGCCGAAGAGCTTCGCCCGTTGGCCGAGCGCACCTATGGCCGCCTGCGTCCCACCCGCGACCTGCCTGAGCGCGTCTGGGTCGCTGATCCTCCCGCCGTCGGCCCGATGCGGGTCAGCCACACGGACGAAAAGGTCACCCAACCGTCGCTGATGCGGATTTATCCGTCCCTGTCCTATTCCACTGACGAAGGCCGCCAGGCTCATGCTTTGGATGTCTCCATGGAGGTCCTGGGCGGTGGCGCCACAAGCCGGCTTTATGTGGCCCTGGTCGAAGAGCAGGGGATCGCGGTC
>JBILVS010000078.1:0-13315 GCA_044370335.1 Caulobacterales bacterium | reverse complement strand
GGAATGTATCCGGGGCTCACGCACGGGGCTTATTCGGCGATCCACGCCGGCGGCACTGAGGAGCAAAAGCGCACCTATCTGCCCAAAATGGTGAGCTTTGAGTGGGCTGGGACGATGAACCTGACGGAGCCCCATTGCGGCACGGATTTAGGGTTGTTGCGCACCAAGGCTGTTCCGCAGGCGGACGGTTCGTATAAGATCACGGGTCAGAAGATCTGGATCTCCGGCGGCGAACAGGACCTGACGGAGAACATCATCCACCTGGTGCTGGCGCGGATCGAAGGGGCGCCGGCGGGGGTGAAGGGCATCAGCCTTTTCATCGTGCCGAAATATCTGGTGAATTCGGATGGTTCTCTGGGGGCAAGGAACAACGCGAAGTGCGTGGGCCTTGAGGAGAAGATGGGCATCCATGGCAACGCCACCTGCGTGATGCAGTATGACGAAGCGACGGGCTATCTGATCGGCGAGCCGAACAAGGGCCTGAACCTCATGTTCGTGATGATGAACGAGGCGCGGCTCGGCGTCGGCCTGCAAGGGTTGGGCATGAGCGAAGTTGCCTACCAAAACGCCGCGGCCTTTGCGAAGGACCGTCGCCAAGGGCGCAGCCTGACGGGGCCGAAGGAGCCCGATCAGCCGGCTGACAATATTCTGGTGCACCCTGATGTGCGCCGTATGCTGATGGATGCGAAGTGCTTCAACGAGGGCGCGCGCGCTTTCCTGTTCTGGACTGCGCTTTATGGGGATCTGCTGCATAATTCCCCAGACGAGAAGGTCCGCGAGAAGGCCGGCGACTACATGGCTCTGATGACGCCGGTGCTGAAAGCGTTCCTTACGGGCGACGGCTTCCGGCACATCTCGGACGCGATGCAGGTGCATGGGGGGTCGGGCTTCACCGAGCATTTCCCGGCCAGCCAGTTCCTGCGCGATAGCCGGATCGCGATGATCTATGAGGGCACCAACGGCGTGCAGGCGCTTGACCTCGTTGGGCGGAAGCTTGCGGCCAATGGCGGCCGCGCGATCTTCACGTTCTTCAATGAAATCGACGCCTTTATCGCTGATCATGAGGGCGACATGCAAATGGCGCCCTTCATTGAAGGGCTCAAATCGGCCAAGGCGCAGCTGCAGGACGGCACGATGTGGCTGATGCAGAACGGCATGCAGAACTTCGACAACGCCGGGGCGGCTAGCCACGATTATCTTCAGCTGTTTGGGCTGACGGCGCTTGCCTATATGTGGGCGCTGATGGCGAAGGCGGCGTTGACCAACAAGGGCTCTGATCCATTCTACGACCACAAGCTGGTGACGGGGCGCTATTTCCTGGAGCGGCGTTTGCCTGAAGCAGGGGCGCATCTTGCCAAGCTCAAGACCGGCGCGGACGCCATGATGGCGCTTCCGGCTGACGCGTTTTGATCCGGAAGCGGAGAGATTTAGATGCAAGCGTTGAACGTCGCCCCGGCAAAATGGCGGAACTCGGAAGAGCTCAATATTTTTGACAAGGCTGTCCGGGACTTCTTTGCCCGCGAGGCGCCGCCTGAAAAGGTCGCTAAGTGGCGAGAGGCGGGCGTGGTGGACCGCGAGATGTGGCTCAAAGCGGGCGAGGCGGGCCTGCTTTGTGTGGCCGCCCCTGAAGAATACGGCGGCGCCGGAGGGTCGTTCGCCCATGAGGCGGTGATCATGTACGCCATGGGCGAGATGGGCATCGACGGGTTCGGCCTGCCGCTGCACAACGCCATCGTTGCGCCCTACATCTGGCACTACGGCTCGGACGAGCAGAAGAAGAAGTGGCTGCCGCGGATGGCGTCGGGGGAGTTGGTCGGGGCGATCGCGATGACCGAGCCTGGCGCCGGGTCTGATCTGCAGGGCGTCAAGACGACGGCGAAGAAGGACGGCAACCACTACGTCATTAACGGCTCGAAAACCTTCATCACCAACGGTCAGACGGCGAACATGATTATTGTCGTGGCCAAAACCGACCCGACCCAGGGCGCGCGCGGCACCTCGCTGATTATCGTGGAGACGGACGAGGTCGAGGGCTTCCGCCGGGGCCGTAATCTCGACAAGGTTGGGCAGGATGCCCAAGACACGTCAGAGCTGTTCTTTGAGGACGTCCGTGTACCGACTTCCAACCTTCTGGGTCCGGAGGAAGGGCAGGGCTTTATTCAGCTGATGCAGCAGCTGGCCTCTGAGCGGCTTCAAATCGGGATCCAGGGCGTGGCGATGATGGAGCGGGCACTGGCCCAGACCATCGACTATGTCAAGACTCGCAAGGCTTTCGGCAAGTCGGTCATCGACTTCCAGAACACACAGTTCAAGCTTGCTGAATGCAAGACCAAGGCGACTGTGGCGAAGGTCTTCTGCGATTACTGCACGGACCTTCTGCTTGAGGGCAAGCTCGATGCGGCGACCGCTTCTATGGCTAAGTATTGGGTCTCGGACGTGCAGTGCGAGGTGGTCGATGAATGTCTGCAACTGCACGGCGGCTGGGGCTACATGAACGAGATGGAGATCGGCCGGATGTTCCGCGACGCCCGGGTCCAACGGATCTATGGCGGCGCCAACGAGGTCATGAAGCTTCTGATTGCTCGGACGCTCTAGAATGGCTGTGCACACCGCCACCATCGCCTGGGAACGCGGCGATCAAGTATTCTCGGACGGGCATTATTCGCGTCGTCACCGGATCAGTTTCGACGGCGGCGTCGGCATTGACGGATCGGCGGCGCCTGGCGTTGTGCGGCCTCCTTTGAGCGCGGCAGATGCGGCCGATCCGGAGGAAATGCTCGTGGCGTCGCTGTCGATGTGCCACATGCTGTTTTTCCTCGATTTCGCTCGTCGTGGCGGCTTTGTGGTCGATTCCTACATCGACCATGCCGAAGGAGTCCTCGGCAAGGATGACCGCGGCCGGATCGCGGTGACCAAAGTGACCCTGAAGCCCGACATTAGGTGGTCTGGAGTGAAGCGTCCAACGGCGGACGATTTGTCGGCTCTGCACCACAAGTCTCACGAGGCCTGCTTCATCGCGAATTCGTTCCGCGGCGAGGTGCTGATCGAGGGGCATTGAGATCAACCGCCCACGCGCGATCGCCTGAAGCGTGGGAGAGCGGACGGTAGTTCGGGGCGCCTCCGGCCCCATCCGGGCGTGACGATTGTTGGAGTATGGATCATGGCTGACGCCTATATCTATGATGCGGTGCGGACCCCTCGTGGTCGCGGCAAGAACACCGGAACGTTGCACGAAATGACGGCTTTGAGCCTGGCGACTCAGGTTCTTGAGAGCATCCGTGATCGGAATCATTTGGATACCGCCCATGTCGACGATGTGGTGCTCGGCGTCGTTTCGCCCGTCGGCGAGCAGGGCAGCGTCATCGCCCGAACCGCGGTCATGAATGCGGGCTATGCGGAGACGACGGGCGGTGTGCAAGTGAATCGCTTCTGCGCCTCTGGCCTGGAAGCAGTGAACATGGCGGCGGCAAAAGTCATGTCGGGGGAAGCGGGCCTTGCTATCGGCGGCGGCGTTGAAAGCATGAGCCGCGTGCCGATGGGGTCTGACGGCGGCGCCTGGCCGACCGATCCGCAGTCGGCGATCAAGGCCTATTTCGTCCCGCAGGGCATCTCGGCGGACGTGATCGCGACCAAATACGGCTTCACGCGCGACGACGTGGACGCCTACGCGGTGGAGAGCCACAAGCGCGCTGCGCGGGCTTGGGCGGAGGGTCGCTTCAAGAATTCGGTGATCGCTGTGAAGGACCAGCTTGGGGTAACGCTGCTGGCCCACGATGAAACGGTTCGTCCGAATACGGACATGCAGAGCTTAGCCTCGCTCGAGCCGAGCTTCAAGATGCAGGGCGAAATGATGCCCGGCTTCGATGCCGTCATCCAGCAGCGCTATCCCGAGATCGAGAAGGTCAACCACGTCCACCACGCCGGCAATTCGTCCGGGATCGTCGATGGTTCGGCGGGAGTGCTGATTGGGACCAAGGAGATGGGCGACAAGCTCGGTCTGAAGCCGCGGGCCCGGATCAAGGCGATGGCGTCGATCGGGTCTGAACCCGCGATCATGCTGACGGGACCGGAATTCGTCACTGCGAAGGCGCTGAAGAAGGCCGGCATGAGCGTCAAGGACATCGACATCTATGAACTGAACGAGGCCTTCGCGGCGGTTGTTCTGCGCATGATGCAGGCGCTCGATATTCCGCATGACAAGATGAACGTGAATGGCGGCGCCATCGCGATGGGTCACCCGCTTGGGGCGACGGGGGCGATGATCCTTGGGACCGTGCTGGATGAGCTTGAGCGGAGCGGCAAAGGCACTGCGCTCGCGACGCTCTGCGTCGGCGCTGGTATGGGCACCGCGACCATCATCGAGCGCGTTTAATCATCCGACCACGGAGCGGCCTGGTGCAGATCGGCTTTGTCCTGTTTCCGAACGTGACGCAGCTCGATCTAACCGGGCCGCTCCAGGTCTTGCATCGCATGCCTGGGGCCGCCGTTCATATCGTTGCGAGGACATTGGCGCCCGTGCCCTCTGATTGCGGCCTATCGCTTCTGCCGACAACAACGTTTGCAGAATGTCCGCCTCTGGATATTCTGTGCGTCCCTGGCGGCTTCGGCGTTTCTGATGCGATCGCGGACGCCTCGCTGATGGCTTTCGTGCGGTCGCAGGCCGACGGCGCGCGGTACATTGCGAGTGTTTGCACCGGCGCGTTTGTGCTCGGCGCGGCCGGGCTTCTGCGCGGTAGGCGTGCGACCACCCATTGGGCCTACCATGCGCTCTTGGCCGAAACCGGCGCTTTTCCCACCCAAGGTCGGGTCGTCCAGGATGGTCCGGTCATCACGGGCGGCGGGGTGACGGCGGGCATCGATTTCGCTTTCGCCCTGATCGCGATTGCTGCGGGGGAAGAGGCGTCACGCCGCATTCAGGTCGCGCTTGAGTACGACCCTGCGCCAGCCGTTGGATTTTCTGAGGCGAGCGCCCAGGTGGGGCACGACGTTTCCAAGTTCTACGCGCAACGCGTGGAGAAGTTCGGTGCGCAGGTTCGCGCTGTCATGAGCCAACAATAGTGTGTGAGGGAGATGGTGATGGATAACTTCAAGCTCGAGATCGACGCCGATGGCATTGCGCTTTTGACTTTTGACGTGCCCGGACGGTCGATGAACACCATCACCGCAGGCGTGATGAAGGAGTTGGCGGAGTTTGCGGATCGTCTGAAGGCGGACGAAGCCATCAAGGGGGCGGTGATGGCCTCCGGCAAGCCGACGGGCTTCTGCGCCGGCGCCGACCTTGGGGAGATGAATCAGAACGCTGGGCGCGATGGGGATAAGTCGGACCCCGAAGCGGGCCTTAAGGCTGCCTTTGACAACGCGTTTTCGCTCAACAAGACGCTGCGGGCGCTTGAGACTTGCGGCAAGCCTGTAGCCTGCGCGCTTGAAGGGCTTGCGCTCGGCGGCGGTCTGGAGATCGCGCTCGCCTGTCATTATCGTGTGTCTGCGGACAATCCGAAGATCCAGTTCGGGCTGCCTGAATCCAAAGTGGGGCTTCTGCCCGGCGCCGGCGGCACCCAGCGTCTGCCGCGGCTGATCGGTGTTCAGAACGCCGCGATGATGATCCTTCAAGGCGAGAGCAAGAGCCCGCAGGACGCCAAGAACCTGGGCTTTATCAATGAAGTCGTGCCGGCGGGCCAGACGATTGAGGCGGCGAAGACCTGGGTGAAGGCGAACCCGAAGGCGCAGGCGCCTTGGGACGCGAAGGGCTATCGCGTGAAGGATGGTCCGTACACCCCCGCAGGCGGGATGGCCTTCATCGGCGGCAACGCGCTTTTGTCAAAGCAGACCTATGGGAACTATCCCGCGCAGAAGAACATCGTGTCGGCGATCTATGAAGGCATTCAGGTGCCGATCGATGCAGGCCTTCGGATCGAAAGCCGCTACTTTGTGAAGACGCTGCAGACTCCGCAGGCGAAAGGCATGGTTCGGACCTTGTTCCTGAATATGCAGGCGCTGGGCAAGGGCGCGAATCGGCCGGCGAATATTCCGCGCACGGAGATCAAGAAGGTCGCCGTGATCGGCGCGGGTCTGATGGGCGCAGGCATTGCTTACGTTCAGGCCAAAGCAGGCGTTGAGACCGTGCTGATTGACGTGTCCCAGGAGGGGGCCGAGAAAGGCAAAGCCTATTCGCAGCGGATCGTGGACAAGGATGTGTCGCGCGGAAAACTGAGCAAAGAGAAAGGCGAGGAGATCCTGGCCCGGATTACACCGACCACGGATTATAGCCTGATCGCGGGGGCGGATCTTGTCGTGGAGGCTGTGTTCGAGAACCCCGAGTTGAAGGCCGACGTGACCAAGAAGGCTGAGGCGGTGCTTGGGGAAAACGCCGTGTTTGGATCGAATACGTCGACGCTGCCGATTACAGGCCTGGCCAAGGCCTCAGCGCGGCCGAAGAACTTCATCGGCATCCACTTCTTCTCACCGGTGGAGCGGATGGGCCTTGTTGAGATCATCATGGGCAAGGAGACGAGCCAGGAGACGCTGGCGAAGTCGATCGACTACGTGCTGAAGATCAAGAAGACGCCGATCGTTGTGAATGACAGCCGCGGATTCTACACCTCGCGTTGCTTCGGCACCTACACCACCGAAGGCATGGAAATGCTGATGGAGGGGGTGGCCCCGGCGATCATCGAGAACGTCGGGCGCTTCGCCGGGATGCCGATGGGGCCGCTTGAGGTGACGGACTCTGTGGGTCTTGACACCGCGTTCAAGGTGGGCCGGCAGATGGCGGAAGCGGCGGGCGAGAACTATCTGCAGGATCCGCGCGGCGCGCTGATGGGCTGGATGGTCGAAGATAAGGGGCGTGTCGGCCGCAAGGCAGGCAAGGGCTTCTATGAGTATGACGAGGCCAACAAGCCGGCGCGCCTGTGGCCGGAGATCAGCACACGGATCACGCCGAAAGTGACCGAGTGCCCGCCGGCGTTGAAGCAGGAGCTGATCAAACGCTATCTGTTCCGGCAGTGCATCGAGGTGGCGCGCTGCTTCGAAGAGGGCGTCATCACTGATCCGCGGGACGCTGATGTCGGTTCAATCCTGGCGTGGGGCTTTGCTCCGTACACGGGCGGATGCGTCAGCTACATGGACCTGTTCTGGGGCCTGCCGGCGTTCGTGAAGGAGGCGGATCGCCTGGCCGACCAGTATGGCGAAAGGTTCCGGCCGAATGCGCTGCTGCGGGACATGGCGGCGAAGAACGAGACTTTCTATGACCGTTTCGGCGCTAAGCAGGCGGCGTAAGCCTTCAACCATCTGAATCCAGAAGGGCGGACCTGTTCGGGTCCGCCCTTTTCTATCCGTACCCGCTGTCTTGGGCGGGGTCGCGTTCAGTAAGGGCCATGGTCTACCAGGCCGCCATCATATGGCGCTGCCCGCAGCGCAGCTCAGTCGCCCCGTGAACAGGGCTTGGTCCTGGGCCAAAGGCGATGGCGAGGCCGGGCTCGAGGCGCACCCGGAGGCCGAGACCCGCGAAGTAGGTCTCGCGGCCTTCATAATCGTCATTGAGATAGACAATGGCGGAGGCCGCACGGTGTGGAGTGGCGTTCGGGGTTCGGGCCGGTTCTAGATTATCCGTGTGGGCGTCTAAGGACTGGCCGACATCCCAGCGCGCCAATTGCGTGGTATTGCCCCACAACCGGCGGGGTGGGTGGGCCTGACCGATCAGCTCGAGTTGGATCAAAAGCCGCGCCTGCCGCATCAGGGCGCGGACGTGGTGTCCCTCCCGAGGCAGATGATCCAAGGTCTGAATGCGCTGGTCCCAGAAATGGCTTTCATCGTGGCGGGTCGGAAGGCGCTTGGCCGCATCGTTCAGGATTGCGCACTGCTCAAGGGTGAACCGCCGACGAATGGCAACGATCATCGGATGGCCGACGTTGGGGTTGTGATGGGGAAGGGATTCGGGATCTCCCGCCTACCAGCGATTGGCGCCAGGGACGGGGGTGAAGCCACGGGGGCCAAAAGCAGCAAAGGCAAGGCTCATGGAACAAGCCTCGCCTTCCTGTCTTGCGGTCGCGTCACTGCCTTGCGGCCTCAGCTTTGGGTGACGGCCCGAACGCGGATTTCGACGCGGCGGTTGAGTTGCTGGCCTTGCGGGGTGGCGTTGTCGGCGATCGGTTCAAGCTCTCCGCGGCCATAGGCCACGATGCGCTCACGCTGAACGCCGTTCTGGATCAACACGCTCGACACCGCAAAAGCCCGGCGTTCGGAGAGATCGAGGTTGTAGGCCTCGCCGCCGCGGCTGTCGGCGTGGCCGATGACGTCGATCATCGTGGACGGATTGGCTTCGAGCACGGAGGAGACGTCCATGAGGATCGGCTGAAACTCGCCCCGGACCGTGGCCTGGGCAGTGTCGAAGGTGATGTCTGAGGGCATGACGAGACGAATCTGGTCTTCCGCCACGCGCTCCACCGAAACGCCGGTGCCTGCGAGTTGCTCGCGCAGGGCGCGCTCCTGACGGTCCATATAGGCGCCGACGGCTCCGCCCGCGATCGCGCCGACCACTGCGCCCACCGCGGCGTTTCGGCCGTCGTCGCCGCCAGCCATCGAGCCCACCGCAGCGCCGCCGATGGCGCCGATAATGGCGCCGGTGGCCATCCGGTTGGGGACGCGCTCGCCGGTCGCGGGGTCAGTCGTGGCGCAGCCGGCGGCCATGGTCGCGGCCAAGCTCAAGGCGATCACGGTTTTCGCCATCATGGTCTTGGTCATTGCCTTCGCATCCCTCGCTTTGGGGCCGGGTTCGGCCTGATTGCACGCGATTTTAGGGCCCCTCTGCCCAACCCAACATGAACGCCTTCGCGCCATTGACGAACAGGCCATTAGCCAAGTTTTAGGTCCGTCTTGGGTAGCATTGGGGCTGGCGAGCGCGCCATTACAATCGAGAAAGCCTGTTTCGCCCGTGACTATCGCCTCATCCGCCGCGCCAGCCCCTCGGACGACAGAGACGCCTCGGGCGCAGGCTTGGCAGCGTCTGGTCCTCGATCGCTATGACAATTCCAAGCGCCGCACGATCTTTGCTGTGTTGTCTGGGCTAGTCGGGGCGCTTCTGTTCTTGGAGGTCGCGACGCTCCTGTGGTGCCTTGCGGTCATGGCTGCCTATCCGGCGGACCGCTGGGTGTGGCGGTTGGCGCGGGAGCAGCGGTTGACGGCGACCTCGCTTGAGCTGCGGGCGTGGGTGTTCTTCCAATCATCCCTCGTCTGTTCCCTGGGGCCGATGCTCTGGTTCACCGGGGGTGAGGCGGGGAAAATCCTTGCCGCCTTTTATGTTTCCGCCGGTCTTCTGAATGCACTGACGACGTTCAAAGGCAACGGCCCATTGTTGCTCATCGGGGTCTTCACGCCGTTGCTGCAAATGACGCTGCTGCCGATCGCAGCCTTCGCTTTTGCGGGCGAGGCCCGGACGCTGGACATGATCTATCCGCTCCTGGGACCAGTGGTGTTCGGGGCGTTCTGCGTTTCGATTTGGAAAGGGTTGGCGGAGGGCGAGGAGAGCCGGATCGCCGAACATAGCGCGGCGATCGCGAACCTGGAGCGGGCGGAGGAAGAGGGCGACGCTCGGGCGCATCTGTTCCAGATGGTCGAACGGGAGCTGCGGGCGCCGTTGCAGGCGCTGTCGGCGGCGGCGCGACGGGTTTCGGCGGCGGCGCTGCCGGCGGAGGTGCGGTCGCAGGCACGGACTTTGGAGGACGCGGCGGCGGTGATGGCGACGGTGCTGACCGACCTGCAGGCTTTGTCGACATTACAAGCCGGCGGGTTGCGGATCACCCCTGTGGCGACCGATCCCGCAGCGCTTGTGAACGCGCTGGCGGATGCGTGGCGCCCTGTGGCGAGGGACAAGTGGTTGGAAGTGTTCGTGGATATCGGTCCCAGCGTTCCTGCGAACGTGGCGGTGGATGCTGTCCGGATCAGCCAGGTCGTGCATCACCTGCTGGCGAACGCCGTCCGCTTCACGCGGCAGGGCGGCGTGCGGCTGCGGCTTGAAGCGAGCGCGCTGGAGGGGACGGAGGTCCTGCTGGCCTTTACGGTGACGGACACCGGGCCGGGGATGACAGCCGAGCGGCTCACGGACCTTCTGGCTCCCGGCGATCGGCTGGGCCGCGCAGCGTCTCGGGGCTATGGGCTGAGCTTGGCGCTGTGCGCGGAGGTGGCGGAGGCGATGGGCGGGCGGCTGAAGGCCTGGAGCGTGGAAGGCCAGGGGAGCGTGTTTTCGCTGGTCGCGCCGGTGCGGGTGTTGGCGCCGGAGGACACGCTCGCGGCGCCGGCCGCGGCCACCGCCGCAGAGGCTTTGAGCCGAAAAGTGCTGATTGTCGACGACAGCGCCGCGACTCGGCGATTGGCCAAGGTGTTCCTGCAGGAAGCCGGGCACCGGGCAATCACGGCCTCAAGCGGCTCGCAGGCGTTGCAGGCCCTGCGACAGGAGCATTTTGACGCGATCATCACGGATCTGCGCATGCCGGGAATGGATGGGCTTGCTTTTGCGCGGGCGGTGCGAGCGAGGCCGGAGCGCTACGGCGAAGCGCCGATCCTGGCGTTCTCGGCCGATTATGACCAATGGGATGCGCCGGCGGTTCGAGCGGCGGGGGTGCAGGGCTTCCTGACCAAGCCTTTCACCCCATCCAGCCTGCTCCTGGCGCTGGAGGGGGCGATTGCGGCGGCTCCCGAAACGCGGACTTCGGCGGCCTGAAGGCGACACGCTTTGACGAGGCTTTGAGGTGCGGCGTCGGGACGCGCGTCGTTGCAAAGCCTGGGCGCTGGCAAGCCTGGGGCCCACGGTGCCTTCATGGCAGGGCCTTTGACCCCTTTGGATCCCGTGCACTGGCACAATTGGACGATCGCGCTCGGCGCGTTCGTGGCTGTCGTGCTCATCGTGGCGGGCATTCTGGCGGGGTTCTTCGGTCGGGACAGTCGGTTCTAAGGCCCACTGAGCGCGGTCGTGAGGTGCGCTTGAAGCGTCTGTGGGCTGCGGGTCTCGCACTCCCAAATCACCAGCGGTCGCCAGCCGAGGGCGGCCAAGGCTTTCTGGACTTTTTGGTCCCGCTGCTGGTTCCCGGCGATTTTCGCCTGCCAATACGCAGCGTTCGTCTTTGGCGCGCGGGCGCCGCGAGGACAGCGATGGCCGTGCCAGAAGCAACCGTGAACGAAAACCGCGATCCGGCGTCCTGGCATGACCAGATCGGGCTTGCCCGGCAGGTCCCAGCCGCCCAGGCGGTAGCCGACGCCAAGGGCCCGGAAGGCGCGGCGAACAGCCTGTTCGGGGGCCGTGCCGGAGGATCGCACCGCCCGCATCACCGCGGACCGAGCGGCGTCAGGGGCTTGGAGGGCGCTCACGCCGCTGCTTTCGCCGCAGCGATAGACAGGCTCGCCAAAGGCGCAAGGAGGTGGTCTCCCAGCCAGCGGGCGACGGGCACGCAGACGCCGTCGCCAATCACCTGTAAGGCTTGGGTTTCAGCCACTGGCAAGGGGAAGCTGTCGGGCAGACCCATGAGCCGGGCGGCCTCACGGGCGGTCATCAGGCGGGCGCGGACCTCGCCGCGATCGATCGCAAGGATGAACTGGCGGCTTGAGCCCCCGCCAGGGGTGCGGACGCAGCCGGCAAGGCCGTCAAAGCGAGCTTCGAGCCTTTGCCGTTTGCCGGCCGGTTCCTGGCGCACGCGGCGGAAACCAGCGCCGACCGCGCGACCGCCTTCGCGACGAAGGGCTTCAAGCCGGGCTCTTTGGGCGGGCGTCATCAGATGCAGAAGGGATTCGGTCTGCGCTGCAGACCGCCAGACCGGAGCGCCGTCGTCTTCCAGGCAATCGGCCAGGGCAGCGTTGCGCAGGGGCGGGGCGGGCAGGCGCCACCAGCGCCAGGCTCCGCGAGCGGGGCTGGGAAGTTTGGCGGCGGCGGCGACGACTTTGGGAGAATGGAACGGGGGCGAAGGGGCATCGGTGATAAGGGCGCCCGCTGAGGCGCGGCTCGCAACAATGAAGGCCCGGGGCCGGGACTGCGGGGTGAAGAGGGCGGCGTCAATTTCCACCGCTCCCACCTGATAGCCCAAGTCCGCCATGGCGAGGACGATCCGGGCAAAGTCCGCGCCATGGTTAGCGGTAAAGAGGCCTGAGACGTTTTCAAGGACGATTGTGGCTGGGGCGCGGCCGTCTTCGGCCAAAGCTTCCATCAGCCGCCAGAAGCCGAAAAAGGCGCCTGACCGGGGCGACGCCAAGCCGCCGCGTTTGCCTGCGAGGGACAGGTCCTGGCAGGGCGACGACGCCCAGGCGAGGGCGGCGTGGCCGGGAAGGTCTTGGGCAGACAGGTCCCAGACATCGCCGATCACGAGATGGTCTGTCCCGTGGGCGGCGCCATAGGCTGCGGCTTTCCTCGGGCTAATGTCGTTGGCGAACACGCAATCGAAGCGACCGGCAAGGGCGAGGCGCGCCATCCCCGCGCCGCAGAAGAACTCGTAAAAGGGACCAGTGGAATCAGCCGTCATTCGGCTATATTAATCCCACTGTCAGGGATTTGGCGTGCGCCGGCGCGGCTTGATCCCAGCAGATTGCGGCGGCGGTGGAATGATGCGACGGCGGATGGGCAAGATGGGGGCGGGCGTGGGACGGTTCCGGACGATGGCGGTTGCAATGTCGGCGGCGGCGCTGCTTTCGGCCTGCGGCGGCGGCGCGCCCGGCGAGGGAGAGGCTGAAGGCGGAGACGCGGGCGCTGCGACCGCGGCGGCGGGTGTGCCGTCCCTCGGGCCAGAGGCGAGCCCGGAGGTCCGGGCGCTTTATGAAGGGGAGTTCGAGGCTTTCGGATCTTTGTCCGGCCTGGCGGAGGCTTCCGGGGAAGGGAGCTGGCAGCTGCGTCTGTCCAACGACTTCGCCCAGTTCATTCGGCCGGGTCTGGAAGACGTGCCGGCCTACACGGTGAACCGACAGTATTACGCGCAAGGGATGCGGGCTCAGGCGGGGGCGTTGATCGTGACGATCGTCAACGCGGAGTGTCCGTCGCCGACCGGCGAGGCGCTGCCTTACACGGCTTCGGTGCTGTTTGAGGACTTCACTTATGAAGGGTGCGCGCGGCGCGGCCTTGCGCAGCCGGGGGAGGAACTCACCTGGGCTGTGGACCTTGAAGCGCTGACGCCGGCCATCGACGCCTGCCTCGCCGGCCATGCGGGGGAGCGGCATATGGTGACGCTCGCGAGCGTGCTGCCGCCGGCGCCCGATGGGCAGGTCTTGGTCTCGGTGCGCCTGCGGGACGCTTCGCGCGAACGGCGGGAGTGCTTTGCGACGCCGGACGGGGGGCGGATTATCA
>JBILVS010000218.1:0-3808 GCA_044370335.1 Caulobacterales bacterium | reverse complement strand
ATCATGCCGTCGACATACTGGGTGGCGCGGGGCTCCTTGGTGGGGCGCAGGACGTTCAGGGCGGCGCTGTCCTGCAGATAGGCCTGGGCGTAACGCTCGGTGTAGGTCGCAATGTCCTCGCCCGCGGCGGCGGCGCGCGCGATAATGCGGTCGTCGATGTCGGTGAAGTTGCGGGCATAGACGACGTGGTCGGCGCCATAGAGGAGCCGCAACAGACGAAACAGCACGTCAAACGTCACCGCCGGACGGTAATTGCCGATATGGGCGTAGTCATAGACCGTGGGGCCGCAAACATACATCGTCACCCGCGTGGGATCGGCGGGCGCGAACCGCTCTTTCTTTTTCGTCAGGGTGTTCGACAAAAAAACGTCCATTGGGGGTGCATCCGTGGGAAAGGCGCTTACGTAGGAGTGACAGAGTGTGCTACGCTCCCATCGTCCGCATTGCTTCCGGGGTCAACCCGGCGCGGCGCGGCCTGAGGGCAACCTTGCGGGCGGGCGTTAAGTCCGGGGATATCTCCCTCGGCTCGACTCCCCGCCCCTCAGCGGAAAGAAAGCTTACCGATATGGATGGAGCGGCGAAATTGCGGGCGGTGTCGCCCGACGCCCAAATGCGGCCTAGCCGGGAAGAAGCCATGGAGGCGGTGCGCACGCTATTGGCCTGGGCCGGAGACGATCCGGCGCGGGAAGGCCTGCTGGACACCCCTCAGCGCGTCGTGGACGCTTTTAACGAATGGTTCCGCGGCTACGAACAGGATCCGAAGGACGAGTTGTCCCGCACCTTCGAAGAGGTCGGCGGATACGACGACATCGTCATGCTGAAAAGCATCGATGTGGAAAGCCACTGCGAGCATCACATGGCGCCGTTCCTGGGCAAGGCCTTTGTGGCCTACATGCCGACGAACCGGGTGGTGGGCATCTCCAAAATCGCCCGTGTGGTGGAGATATTCGCCAAGCGGTTGCAGACGCAGGAGACCATGACGGCCCAGATCTGCGACGCGATCAACGAGGTGCTGAAGCCCGCGGGCGTGGCAGTGCTGATCGACGCGGAACACCAGTGCATGTCCACCCGCGGCGTCCACCACAAGGACGTGACGACCGTGACCACCCAGTTCACCGGCGTCTTCAAGACCGATCCGGAACTGAAAGCCCGCTTCCTGAAGCTGGCCGGTTACGGCTAAATCACGCGGCCCTTGAACGGCCCCAATCCCGGACGCATGGTTGGCCATGCGTCCGTTTCTTTTTGCGCTTTTCGTCTGCGGTCTCATGGCCTGCACCACCCCCGCCCCCTCCCCCCCCAGCGAGCCGCGGCCTGCGACGGCGGGCTCTACGCCTGACCAGCCGGCGGAACCGGGGGCCGGCGCGCCGCAGGCCATCGCGTTTTCGGCCTTTCCCTGCTTCGGCTTTTGCCCGGACTTCACGGTAACGGTGAGCGCCGATGGAAGCGTGCTCTATGAGGGGCGGCGCTTCGTCCGGCTGGAAGGGGTGCATGCCCTGCCCGACAACCCGGCCTTGTTTCAGGCCCTGACGGAGGTGATCGCGTCGCCCCAGCTGCCGTGGCCGCGGGGCGATGTGGAGCCCGGCAAAGGCGACTGCGATCCCGTCGCCACCGACCTGCCGAGCTATCGCTTAAGCGTCCGGACCGAGGGCGCGCCGCCCCGGGGCTTTTCGTTCTACTCCGGCTGCGGCGGCGCGCAAGCGGCACGGGCGCGGGCGCTGACCGACACGATCATGCAGACGCTCGCCGCCCATGGCGTGCCGACGGAGGGCGTTCCACCGGCGCGGGGAGAGCCATGAGTGCGGCGGACAAAACCGCGCTGGAACAGGGCGCCGCTCTTACGCCGCGCTGGAACGCCGAGGGGCTGATCGCCGCGATCGCCCAGGACGCGACGTCGAAGGCGGTGCTGATGCTCGCCTGGATGAATGAGGAGGCGCTGGCCGCCACCCTCGCGACGGGGCGGGCGACCTATTGGAGCCGCTCGCGGGGGAAGCTCTGGGTCAAGGGGGAAGAAAGCGGCCACACCCAGACGGTGGTGGAGGTGCGGGTGGACTGCGATCAGGACGCGGTCCTTCTGCTCGTGAACCAGGAAGGGCCAGCGTGTCACACCGGAGCGGCCCACTGCTTTTACCGGGTCGCGCGGGCGGATGGGGCGCTGGAGCGGCTGTGAGCGAGACGCCGGACGAAGAAGGGGACCTCCCGTCATGGGCTCGGGAGGAGACCCGCCGCATCACCGCGCCCGCGGAGGCCGCGGGGCGGCTTGACGCCTTTCTGGCCCAGGCTTGGCCTGATCTGTCGCGCTCGCGCATCCAGGGTCTGGTCGGCGAAGGGCGGCTGACGATGGACGGCGGGATCGCCAAACTCGCGGCAGCGAAAGTAAGACCGGGGGCGGTCTATACCCTCACCCTGCCCCCGCCCGCGCCCGCCGCGCCGCAACCGCAGGATCTGCCGCTCATCATCGTCTATGAGGACGCACATCTGATCGTGATCGACAAGGCCGCGGGCATGGCCATGCATCCGGCGGCGGGGTCGCCGGACGGGACGGTGGTGAACGCTCTGCTGCACCATTGCGCGCAGAGCCTGTCAGGGGTCGGGGGCGTGGCGCGGCCGGGAATCGTGCACCGGATCGACAAAGAAACCACCGGGCTCGTGGTGTGCGCCAAGTCCGACGCCGCCCATGCGGGCCTCGCCAAGCAGTTCGCCAAGCATACGATCGAGCGGGTCTATTACGCGGTGACGCGGACCGCGCCTTGGCCGAAAAACGGGGTGGTGGACGCCCCCCTCGCCCGAAGCCCGGACGATCGGCGTAAAATGGGGGTCACCAGGGCTGCGGATGCGGGTAAGCGCGCGGTGACGCATTATTGGACGATCGAGTCCTTCGGCCAACAGGCGGGTCAGGCGGTCGGCCGGGCAGCGGCGGCGCTGCTGGAATGCCGGCTGGAGACCGGGCGAACTCACCAGATCCGCGCGCATATGGCGCATCTGGGCTGCCCACTGATCGGAGACCCGCTCTACGGGAGGCAGCGGGGGTTCAAGGCCGAGGGGTCAGGGGCTGATCTCGAGGCCGCGAAGGCGGCGGTGGAGGCCTTCCCCCGACAGGCCCTGCACGCCGCGGTGCTTGGCTTTGCCCACCCGATCACGGGGGAGAGCCACCGGTTTGAAGCGACCCTCCCGGCGGACTTGGCGGCGCTTCTAGCGGCGCTGCGGCGGTTGTGACGCCGCTCAGCACGACGGTTTCGTTCTCTTATTGTTCTTGCGACCGACTCGAGTCTATGGTTGTGTTAGCCGAGGTAGCGCGCCCAGAACGGAGCCGCCATCGCCGTAATCTCGCCCCCAAGGCGGGATAAAGACCGTCAGAACCAATGGGGTCCGCCCAGGGCGGACCAGCCCCCTTGACGGGCTCCCATATAAAAGGGAGCCCTCGCGGGAACCGAGGTCGGCTTCGCTGCTTTGCGGGTTGTCGGCTCATCGTCCGTGAGGGGCTGAGAGGGGAAGAAACATCATGGCGTCCAACGCCCTCACGATTGCTTTGTCGCCCGAGCAGGGTCTGCAGCGGTACTTGTCGGAAATCCGCAAGTTCCCGATGCTCCACAAAGACGAAGAATTCATGCTCGCCAAGGCGTGGCGTGAACATGGCGACACACAAGCCGCTCACAAGCTCGTCACCTCGCACCTGCGGCTGGTTGCCAAGATCGCCATGGGGTATCGCGGCTATGGCCTGCCGATCGGCGAGGTGATCTCGGAAGGCAATGTCGGCCTGATGCAGGCCGTCAAAAAGTTTGAGCCGGACAAAGGTTTCCGGCTAGCGACC
>JBILVS010000077.1:0-13333 GCA_044370335.1 Caulobacterales bacterium | reverse complement strand
CTTAGCTTCCAGCACGATGAGATGGTCCCACACCTTGGCGATGTCGCCTACGCCGTTGTCGCGGATGCGGTAGACGCCACGGGCATGATCCTCCGGCTTTGGCGTTGAGGTGATGATCCACTGCCGCCCGATCGGGATGAAGCCCAAAAACCGCATCCCGAGATGATAGCGCCCACCGCCCCAATGCGCCGGCATGGCGGGCGGATCGATCATGTCAAACACGATGAGCGGCCCCGCGACGTGGGTCAGCAGCCGCGGCGTCTTCACCTCCGCCCAGATGCGATCCACCGGCGCATCCAGAACGGTCCTCACAACCACCTTCATTTTATCTCCAGAATGAAGCTCGTCCCGTATAGCGCACCCCTAACGTCAGGCTGCGCGGAGCGCCGGGGAAGTAGCGGTCCTGGCCGAAGGCGAAATCGGCGCGATCGGCGTAGCCGCTGTTGGCGAGATTCCGCACCGCAGCGAAGAGCTCGATCTCATCAGTGAGGGCGAAGGAGCCCCGCAGGCCAAACACGTCATGACCGTCATAGCGCCGGGTGTTGGCGGCATCGGTGAAGGATGGGCCGACATGGGTCCATTCGAGCTCCGTCGAAACACGCTCAAGCGGCCGCCAGGTCAAGCGCAGATTGGCAAGCCGCTCGAGCGCGGTGTCGATCTGGGCGCCGTGGCGGATGCCGTCGGCGGGGCTGTCGAAGCGATAGGTCTGGTCGCTGAAGGACGCCCAGCCCGCGACCGCCCAGGACCGGCTCAGCGCAATGGCCCCGCTCAGTTCCACCCCCTGGTGCCGCGTGCGCCCCCCCGTCACCGTGAGCCCATCGGCGCCGCGGAAGCTCGTGTCGCGCTTGTCCATGGCGTACGCGACGACCTCGACATAGCCGTCCCCGAACCTCCGCCGCCAGCCAAGCTCCACCGCGTCCAGCGTCTCAAGGCGCTGCTCGGCAGGGTTTTGGCGCGTCTGCAGGGAATAGAGATCGGTGATCTGCGGCGGCCGGGCGCCGCGGGCGAGGCTGAGCCACAGCGCGCTATCCTCGCCCTCACGGCTCAGCCGCAAGCGGGGCGCGAGGCCCTCAAACGTGTCCGTGCGGTCGGCTGGGCGGCGGAAGCGGCCGACATCGCCGTCCGGCGCGCGATTGTCATAAACGTAGCGGACGCCCTCGGCCCGCACCCCTGCCGTCAGCCGCCACGCCGGCGCAAAGGCCCAATCGGCCTGGGCGTAAACCCCGCCGGCGGTCATATCGACCGCATAGTCGTAATGCAGGCCTTGGGTGAACGTCCCCGTCGTCGGCCGCGCCTGAAACTCGATCAGCTCGCCCCTGGTCTGGTCGACATCGGCGCCGACGATCACGGCGAGCGCAGGCGTCACGTCAAAAGCGATCGACGCCTGCACCCCTGCCCCCGCCTGCCGGCTGATTTCCTGCGCCCGCGACGGGAAGAAGAACAGATTGAGATCGCCTTCGATGAAGCGCGCGAAGGGCGCGATCCGCACCGCGCGCCCCTCGCCGCGCCAGGTGAAGGCAGCCTGTCCGCGGACCAGCCGCGCATCGCGATACGCTTCCGGGACGGGGTTGGACTCCGCCAAAGCCCGGCTGCGGTACGCGTTCGGCCCTTCGATGAAGCCCGCGCTTTCCTGGTTGAGATTCTGGGCGATCAGCGAAGCATCCACGCGCCGCTCCCCGCCAGGGGAACGATGGGCATAGCGCACTAGAAGAGACTGTCGACCCAATCCGGATTGATCGCGCCAGCCGGCGTCCTGTTCGCCGAACAGGGAGAGCATCAGTTCATGGTCACGGGGAGCCGGGCGGGCGCCATCCAACAATACCACCTCCGGTGGGTCCCTCTCCGACCAGCCGCCTGCGAAGACCGCGCCGGCGCTGGTGCGGCCCAGGCTGCTGTGATCCAGTCGGGCGCGGGTCAAGCCTTGCGCGCCATGTCCCTCCGGACCCTGAACATCCACCACTCCATGCACCGCGTTGGAGCCGTAAAGCGCCGACCCCGGCCCCCGGATCACTGTGATCCCATCGGCGAAATCGAAGCTCGTCTCCCAGATCTGGTTCACGTTGGAAAAGCCCGGCGCCCGGATCGGCACGCCGTTGTCCAATACCAAAAACGAGCCCGCGCTTTGGCCGCCGGTCAGCACCGGGGAGCGGATCGCGATCAGGTTCTCCACCCCGTTATTGCGCTGGATGGAAACGCCGGGGAGCCGGTTCAGCGCTTCGCTCGGGACCTGCGCGCCGATTGTCGCGAGTTCGTCGCCGTCGAGCCTCGCGACGCTGCCAGGACTTTCCCGAAGCAAGGCCTCGCGGTCGGCGGTGACGATAATCTCTTGCGCTGCGGCCGGGGCGGCGCAGGCCAAAGCGAAACTGGTGAGGAGCAACACGCGCATGACCGCAAGACCTAGAGCGCGCTAGGGCTCTGGGCCATGGCTTTCGCCGCTTTTGCGGCGGTGACGCTGTGGGCGCGCTTCACGCACCTCCCCCGCCCACGGGGAAGGACGGGAGAGGACGCTCACGGCCGCGCCTGTTCCTCCGCATAAAGCGCCTGCGCCTCCGCCGCCACGTACGCCCGGATCGCTTCGGCCTCCTGCCCGCTGATCCAGCGGCTGAAACTGGGCATGCCCAGGGGCTCGCGGGCCCCGTTGATGACCGCGCGCCACTGGTCCTGATCGGCCAACACCGTGGAGCGGCGGACATCGGGGAGCACCCCGCCTGTCACAGCGCCGGCGCCGTGGCAGACGGCGCAGTGGACGTTGTAGAGGCCCTGCCCCGCCGCGACCGTCTGGGCGCTGACATTGACGACCGGCGGGACGGGCATCGGCAGGCGCTCCAGGTTCAGCGGCGGCAAGGTCGCCGTGCCGCCGAGGCGGAACACATGGACCCGGCTGTTCAGGGCGTTGCCTTCGGTGGGGGCGGCGAAGCCGGCATTGAGGAAATAGACCGTCCCGTAGCCGGCCAGCACCGCCACATATTGCTCGCCGTCGACTTCATAGCTGATCGGCCCGGCCAGCGTCGCAGCTTGGGTGGCGTAGCGCCAGAGCTCTTCGCCGGTCGCCGCGTTATAGGCCACGAAGCGTCCGTCCACCGTGCCTTGGAAGACCAACCCCCCCGCCGTCGCCAAGGCGCCGCCGTTCCACGCCCCGCTTAACGGGGCGCGCCACGCCTCCCGCCGGTTGACCGGATCCCAGGCGATGAGCGCGCCGGTCAGGCTGTTGGCGAGGAAGTCCCGGGTCGGGCCGTCCATCGGCAAGGGCGCGTGCACGGTGCCCGTGTTCCACCGGCCCTCGCGATAGACAAAGCCCGGGTCGGTGGTGAAGTCCATGACGCTGTCTTGGATGGGGATATAGACAAGGCCCGTCTGCGGGCTCATGGCCCAGGGGTGCCAGTTGTGCACGCCGAAGGAGGATGGGCGGACCAGGGCTGTGCCGCTTTCAAACCGGGCGGTGGGGTTTTCGATGGGGCGGCCCTGGGCGTCGACCTGCCCCGTGGACCAGCTGATCGGCGCGCCGGGCGGTGTCGCGCTTTCGGGCGCCATAGGGATCAAGGGCGTGGCGGAGATCAGCCCGCAATCGCTGCGGTCAAGCACATAGAAAAACCCGTTCTTCGGCGCCTGCATGGCCACCTGCCGCGGCCGGCCTTCTATGGTGAGCTCCGCCAGCATGATCGGCTGCGTCGCCGTGTAATCCCATGTGTCGCCGGGATTGGCCTGATAGTGACACTGGTATTCCCCGGTGCGGGCGTTGAGCTTCACGATCGAGGTGACGAAGAGATTGTCGTCGTTCGCTTCGCCGCCACGGCGGGGGGCGCGGACCTGCTGGTTCCACGGGCTGCCGTTGCCGACGCCAACCCAGAGGGCGTCGTTTTCCGAATCATAGACGATGGCGTCCCACACCGTGCCGCCGCCGCCGCTCTGCCGCCAGGCGCCGTCGGGGTTCCAAGTCGCCAGCGCCCGGTCCCGCACGCTGTCTGACGCCGCCTGATCAAGCCCCTCCGGGTTGGGCGTGGTGTAGAACCGCCAGACCAGAGCGCCGGTCTCCGCGTCATAGGCCGAGACATAGCCGCGGACCCCATATTCCGCCCCGCCATTGCCAATGAAGATCATCCCCTGCGCGGCCCGCGGCGCGCCGGTGATGGTATAGGGCCGGCCTTGGTCCACTGTGACCACGTCCCAGACCTCGTTGCCAGTCGCGGCGTCAATCGCGACCAGGCGCCCGTCGATCGTGCCGACATAGACCCGGCCGTCCCACACCGCGACCCCGCGATTGACCACGTCGCAGCACGCATATTGCCCGCGCTCCCGCGGGACCTCCGGGTCATAGACCCACAACTCTTCCCCCGTGGCGGCGTTCAGTGCGTAGACGATACTCCAGGCGCTCGTGACATACATCACGCCATCAACCACGATCGGCGTGGCGGAGGCGGCGCGGCCCACCTGCATCTCATAGCTCCAGGCAAGGCCGAGATCCCCCACGGTCTCCTGCGAGACCTGGGTCAGCGGGCTGAAGCGCTGTTCACCATAGGTGCGGCCGTGGCTCATCCAGTTGCCGGGGTCGCTGTCGGCGGCGGTGAGGCGGGCCTGGTCCACGGCGGCGGGCCCAGGCGCTGCCGGCAGGCACCCCGCCACGACAAACGCCGCCAATGCGGCCAGAGCCGCTGAGCCGATCTTCCGCATCGCCGATCCTCCAGTGGGCGGTCGATGGGCTCTGCTCGGCCTCGTCCCGCACGCGGGATAATACAGACAGACAGGCGCGCTTGAAAACCGGCGCCGCAGCGGCAGGCGCTGTGCGACAGGCCACGAAAGGCGGCGGCCGCACCTGGTCAATGGCGCGGCCGCTGTTTGGCGTTGGTTTTTTGTGTCTCAGGCTGGACGCCAGGGTTGGGCGTCTCCTCCCCAAATGTGCCGATGAACAAGGCGCCTTGCTCAACAACGAAGCAGACCTTGCCAGCGCTGTGACGTGCAAGTCAAGGGGCGCGGTTTATGTCATGTCTTAAATGTTACGGGGATTATGCGCCTGTGTTCGGCAGTTGTCCGGACAAGGACGCCCAGACTGTGTTCGGGCGTTCGAAAATCAGGTCTGGGGCGCTCACGGCAATTGCCCCGCCAAACAGCGCCTGAAGGGCCGAGCAGACCCCTAAAACCCGATCTGCGGGGCAATAAAGCTCCAACAACGTCCCTTCTGGGGGGCCAGCTAAGCTGCAACCCAAGGCGGCGGCCCGGGCCGTGAGCTCTTCGGCGCCCGCGGCGCCGGCGCTCAACCGCAGAAGCCGCGTGCTGCGCGCCCGAACCCGGGCGGCCACGACGTCAAGAAGGCGTTCGCAGGCGGCGCGGGCCTGGGGGCTCCAAGGGGCGGCAAGGCTTGCGGCCAGCTGGGCTTGGCTGCGCAGGATCAAGCCGCCGGGCGCGCGGGTCAGGTGGTTGGCGCGCAAGGTGGCGCCGGAGGTCGTGATGTCGATGACCGCCTCCGCCGCCCCCGAGGCGGGGGCGCCTTCGGTGGCGCCAGGGCTTTCGACCAGGCGGTAGTCGCCGACGTGAGCATCGTCCAGGAACTGTTTGGCGAGGTTGAGGTATTTCGTCGCCAACCGGAGCCGGTCGCCGGTTCGCGCCCGATGCTCGGCGCAGACGGCGGCGAAATCCTCGAGGCTCTCGACATCAACCCACGCCTGAGGAATGGCCAGCACCAGATCGGCGTGGCCAAAGCCTAACCCCAACAAAGGCCGGGAGCGGGTCAAAGCGGGGTCGGCCTCGCGCAACACGTCTTCCCCCGTGACGCCGAGATGCGCTTCCCCGTCCCGGAGCGCCCGGGCGATGTCGCCAGCGGAGATCAGGCGCACCTCAACATCAGCAAGCGCGGGGAGCGAGGCCGCATAGCCGCGAGCGTCGCGGGCGATCTTCAAGCCGCAGTCGGCGAGATAAGCCTCCGCTTGCTCCTGCAGACGGCCCTTGGAGGGAACGGCGAAAACAAGCCGGCTCACGCGCCCATCTCCCGGGCCTGCGCGATCCGCTGAGGCCGCAAGGCAAAGCCGCTCGCCGTGGCCGGCCCCGTCACGCCCATATCTTTGGCCAGCGCCGTGATGAGCCCGTCATAGCGGCCCCCGCCCCCAAGACTCGCCCGTTCGCCCAGGATCGGCGCCTCGAGGTCGAACAGGAACCCGTCATAAAAACGCAGCGCCCGGCCAAAGCCCGGGGCGAACCGCGCGGCGGGCGCTTTCACCAGCGCCTTCGCCTCCCGCCACAACGCCTCAACAGCGCCCAGCGCGGCTTCCGCTTTGGCCCGCTGGCCCTTGGGCCGCTTGGCGACCAGCCCGGCCAGAGCCGCGAGCGCCGCATCGGCCTCTGCGTCCACCAAAAGCGCGTCCTGCAGGAACGCGAGGTCCACAAGGTCCGGGCGCGGCGCCGCCCGCAGCGCAGCTTTCTCTTTGAGCCGCGCCGCCACCACAGCCATCGGCCGGCCGCCCACGGGCGTGATGCCGGCGGCGTCATAAAGCGCAGTGAGCGCCGCCCCCGCTTCTTCAGGCCCAAGCCCCGCAAGAGCTTGGCCGACCGCGGCGTCCGCCCCGCCGACGGCTTCCACCGACAAGGGCGCGCCGCGCTGCGCCTGCGCCTTCAGCCGCTGCGTCCACGCCGGGTGGAGTGCGAGGTCAGCCAGGAACGCGTCGAACACAGCCGTGTGCCCAAGCCGTAAAGCGGGCTCCACCCCGCAGGCCCGGACAGATTCCAGCGCCGCCGCCAGAAGCGCCGCCTCGCTGACGGGCGCGAGATGCTCAAGCCCCACCTGCACGAACTCGGCCTCCCGCACCGACCCAGGCGGCTGCCGCCGAAACACCAGGCCCCGATAAGCCACCGCCGCCGGCGCCGGCGTCATGGCGAGCGCCGCCCGGCAGGCGGGCGTGGTCATGTCCGGCCGCAGGCAGGCCTCATGGCCTGTGTCGTCGGTGGTGAGATACGCCCGCGCGCGGAGATCTTCTCCCAACCACTCGAGGTAGAACCGCACCGGCTGCAACACCGGCGGCTCCACCCACACAGGGGAAAAGCGCTCCAAAACCTGGGCGATGGCGTCCGCGCTCATCCCTGGCGCTCCCGCATGGCCTTGACCGCGGCGACAAGGTCGGCGCGGGGGACCGTGATCTGCACGGCGTCGCGGGCGGCCTGGTAGGCCTCGCGGTCGGCGGCGGCGTCGCCCAGTTTGGCGCCGGCGAGGAGGTCTTTGATCGCCACCTCGCCTTTGGCCTTTTCATCGCCGCCGCAGATGACGGCGATCGGCGCGCCGCGCTTGTCGGCGTATTTGAACTGCGCCTTGGGGCCAGAGGACCCGAGATACACTTCCGCGACAACGCCCGCCCCCCGAAGCTCCTGGGCCATAGCGAAATAGTCCGCCATGTCGGCCTGATCGAAGGCGAGGATCACGACGGGGCCGGACGCCTCCGCCGCTTGGCCTTGCGCCATCGCCAACGCCGCGGCGAGCCGCGAGACGCCGATGGAAAAGCCTGTCGCCGGGATCGGCTGGCCCTTGAAGCGGGAAACGAGATCGTCATAGCGGCCGCCGCCGCCGACCGAACCGAACCGTACCGGCCGGCCGTCTTCGTCTTTCATCTCAAGCAGCAATTCGGCTTCAAAGACCGCGCCGGTGTAGTATTCCAGGCCGCGGACGACGGAAGGGTCAAAGATCGCCTGGTCGTCGCTCACACCCAGGCTGCAGAGCACCGCATCAATCGCGCCGAGCGCCTCGGCCGCGGCTTCCCCACCGGGAAGCCCGCCGATCCGGGCCAAAGCCGCGGCGCGGCCGCCGTCTGCGCCGATGGAGAGCAGCGCTAAGACCGCGTCGGCCTGATCGTTCGTCAGCGTCGCGCCGGGCGTGAAATCACCGCTCTCGTCCTTGCGGCCTTCGCCCAACAACAGGCGCACATCCGCGAGGCTGAACTTGTCGGCCTTATCCACCGCGCGCAGAACGCCCAAGCGCTGTTTGGGCTGAACAATGCCGGCGCGGTCCATGATCCCGTCCAGCAAGGTCCGGGTGCTGACCTTCAACCGATACTGCCCGCCCAAACCCAGCGCCTCCAACGCCGCGCACGCCATGGCGATCATCTCCGCGTCCGCCGCGGGCGAAGCGCTGCCCACGGTGTCGGCATCGCACTGCCAGAACTCCCGGAAGCGGCCAGGGCCGGGCTTTTCATTGCGCCACACCGGGCCCGCGGCGCAGCGGCGATAGGGCTTGGGCAAGCCGTCGAAATGCTCGGCCACGAAGCGGGCCAAGGGCGCGGTCAGGTCATAGCGCAGCGCCATCCATTGCTCGTCGTCGTCTTGAAGGGAAAAGACGCCCTCGTTCGGCCGATCCTGATCGGGGAGAAACTTGCCGAGCGCGTCGGCATACTCAAACGCGCTCGTGTCCAAACGCTCAAAGCCCCAGGCCTGATAGACGGCCAGAACCGTCTCGACGATCTCACGTTCATGCGCCAGTTGCGGGCCTCGCCGGTCGGCGAACCCCCGCGGACGGCGGGCTTTGGGGCGGAAAGCGTCGGTCATGGCTTGGGCTCTGCGGACTGGAGGGCGAGGAGGGGTAAACGAAGGGGCGGCCTGCTGCAACCGCGGTTCCGCGCGGCTTTCGGCGGGGGGCGTGGCACAGGACTTGCTCGCCTCTTACGCGAAGAGGAGCCCGAATGATCACCTGTCTCGCCGCTTTTGTCGCCGGCGCCGGCCTTATGGTCGAGCCCGCCGCCCTGCCCCAGGACGTGGCGCAGGACGCCGCCGCCCTGGTCCAGATCGAGACCCCGGACGAGGCTTTCTATGCCGCGTTGGCCGATTTCACGGTGGACGCGGAGGCGCTGTCGCAGGCGCTGCGGGCGGCGGGGGCGTCGGATGATCTGCCGTGCATTTTCCACGGCATCGCGGAAGACGCTCGGGTTCGGGCCCATGATCTGCAGGCGGCTGAGACCGCGGATGCGCAGTCCCGGGCGATGAACGGCCTTCGGGCTTTGCTGAATGACGCGATCACGCTCGCGCCGTTTGCGGCGGAGGAGCTTACAAGCCCGTGACGCTGGCGGCCAACGAGAAGCCGCGATGATGCAACACCTGGCCCGCACTGGAGCCCTCGGCCACGCTCGCGATCATGGCGCCGGCCGTCAACACGGCGGCGCCCACAACGGCGGCGACCAACATCAAACCACGGCGGGACAAGGCGTTCATTCGTCTGGCTCGTCTGCATGAGGGCGGATCGCCATCGCGACCCGAACCTTAATACCTGACTATTTAGCTTGGGTTCATCGCATCCGCCACTGACTGCGACGTAATGATCTGCGGCAATATGACCGGCTCTGCACGATCAGGATGATACACAAGATATAGCGGCACGCCGTCACGGCCATATTGGGCAAGGGTTTCGGCGATGACGGGATCGCGGCGGGTCCAATCGGCGACGAGGTAGGCTGCGTCAATTGTGCGCAAAGTCCGGACAAACTCCGGCGATGACAGCGCGGTGCGCTCGTTGACTTTGCAGGTGACGCACCAGTCCGCGGTGAAGTTCACGAGGACGACCCGACCTTCGGCCTGAAGCTCCGCCACGCGCTCGGGGCTCCAGGCCTGCGCTGTGATCGGGGGGGGGCGGATCGCGGTGAGCCCAAAGGCGGCAACCGCGAGGGCTGCGAGGATCGTGCCCGCCCTGCCCCGAAGGCCCATGAAAGCGCGGAAGCCCCACACGGTCAGACCCAGAGCTATGAGGACCGCAAACAGCGCCAATAGCCCGTTCGCCCCGGTCTGGCCGCCCAAGACCCAAGCCGCCCAGGCGGCGGTGGCGAACATCGGGAACGCAAGCGCCTGTTTGAAGCGCTCCATCCAGGGGCCGGGCTTCGGCAGGAAGCGCGAAAGCCCCGGCGCAAAACTGAGCGCGGTGAACGGCAAAGCAAAGCCTAAGCCCAAGGCGGCGAAAACCAGCAGCGCCGTCCCTGGCGGCTGCGCCGCGGCAAAGCCCATGGCGGACGCCATGAATGGCGCGGTGCAGGGCGTGGCGGCGGTGACGGCAAGGACGCCTGTGAAGAACGCGCCGAGGTCGCCGGAACGACCGGCAAGGCCTGCGCCCACGTTCTGCAAGCCCGAGCCGATCTCAAAGGCCCCCAAAAGGTTGAGCCCAATCAGGAAGAACAGAGCCGCCAGCGCCCCCATGAACCAGGGCTCCTGGAGTTGGAAGCCCCAGCCCGCCGCCGCGCCTCCGGCCTGCAGCGCGATGAGCGCTCCGGCCAGGGCGAAGAACGTGAGCATCACCCCGCCTGAAAACAAAATCCCGTGCCGCTGGGCCTGGCCGCTTTGGGCGCCGTGGACGAGACCCAAAGCCTTCACCGACAGAATCGGCAGCACGCAGGGCATGACATTGAGGATCAGCCCGCCCAAGAAGGCGAAGAGCAGCGCCAAGCCGAGGCCGAGGGCCGGGATCGCGGCGGCGTCCGATCCATCGGCTGCCGCCTCCACGGCGCTGAGCGGGACGCCTGTGGTCCCGTCCAACACACCCCCCGCAGCGGCGGACACCACAAGGCCGCGACGCACCCAGCCTTCGGCGGACTCCACCTCAAAGCCCACCACGCCCTCCAGGGGCGCTGCGACGGCGCTGTCACCGAAGGGCGGGAAGAGGGAAAAGCTCAACCCCTGCTCGCCCCATTCTGGGGATTGGGGGCGGTTGTGGTCGATCGCTACTTGGCTGAAGGGAAAAAAGTGCGCGTCGCGGATCGCGCCGGCGGCGGCCAGAGCGGCGAGCTCGCCTCCCCCGACGCTCAAGCGCCCCGACGGATCAAGATGGGCGGTGACGCCCGCCCAGGGCTGGGGGATGGCGGCTTTGGTCGCGGCCAAGGCTGCCGCCCAGCCGTTCGGCGCGCCTTCGGCCGCTACCGGCAGCTGCAGGCTGACGACGGCTTCCTCCGGCACGCAGGTCTTGTCGTCACAGACGAGGTAATAGGCGGTGGCCGAAAGGGTCAGCACATCCCCGGGCCGCGCATTCGCCGGGGCCTGGCCCACGAACGGGAGGATGACTTCCTGCTCATAGACAAAGTTCACCAGCCGCAGATCTCCGGCGATGGTGGTGTAGGTCTTGGGCGTCGGCCATTGGAACGCCCCCACCGTAAAGCCCGCCGGTAGGGCCCATTCCATTTCGAGCGGAAGACCCGCATCACCAGGGTTCTGCCAATAAACATGCCAGCCGGGCGCGATCACTTGGCGCAAGCCGAGCGTCAAGCTCTCCCCCGGGGCGACGGTCTCGCGGTCAGCGATCAGGCTCAGCTGCGCCTGCCGCGGGGCCGTCGCGAAGCCCTGCGCCTGGGCCGGCGCGGCCCAGACAAACGCCAGCATCGCAAAAACAAGTGCCCAGAAGCCCCGCATCGTGCATCCTTGAGCTGCCTGACTCGCCGATGAGATGCGCTTTGACGGCCGGCTTGTCGAGACCAAGACCTGCGCCAGATCGACCACAAAACACCTGTCCTTTCATAACGGAGCCCCCCACCATGACCCGCATGAACCGCCAATGGCGCCTCGCTCGCCGCCCCGAAGGCGACATCAAGGACGGGGATCTGGAGTTGGTCACAACCCCTGTTCCCGCGCTGGAGGACGGGCAGGTTCTGGTGCGGAACGTCTATCTGTCGCTCGATCCCACCAATCGGATCTGGATGAGCGACATGGACCAATACATGCCGCCTGTGCAGATCGGGGAAGTGATGCGCGGCGGCACCGTGGGGGTGGTGGAGGAAAGCCGCGATCCGAACGTGCCCGTGGGCGCCCGCGTCGTGCCCTGGCTCGGCGGTTGGCAGGATTACACGGTCGTCGCCGGCTCGGTGTGCAACCAGATCCCGGAGGGCTTCCCGATGAGCGCGATCCTGTCCTCGATGGGGCTCACCGGCGTCACGGGCTATTTCGGCTTGTTGGACATTGGCCAACCGAAGGCGGGCGAAACGCTGGTGGTGTCGGCGGCGGCAGGGGCGGTCGGCTCGATCGTGGGGCAGATCGGCAAGATCAAAGGCTGCCGCGTGGTCGGCATCGCCGGCTCGGACGAGAAATGCCGCTGGATCGTGGAGGAGCTCGGGTTTGACGCCGCGATCAACTACAAAAAGGAAGACGTGGGCGCGGCGCTGGACAGGCATTGCCCGAACGGCATCGACATCAATTTCGAGAACGTCGGCGGGGAAATCATGGACGCGGTCATGGCGCGGATGAACAATTTCGGCCGCATGGCGCTGTGCGGGATGATCTCCCAGTATAACGCCACCGGCCCCATGGCAGGGCCTAAGAGCTTCACCACCATCCTGATGCGGCGGCTGACCGTGCGCGGCTTCATTGTCTCCGACTACATGGGCCGCTGGGGCGAGGCGGTCGCGCAAATCGGGATGTGGGTCTCGGAAGGCAAGATCAAATACAAGGTCCACATTGAGCCGGGCCTCGAACACGCCCCGCAAACGGTGAAGCGCTTGTTCACCGGCGAACATGACGGCAAACTCCTCGTCGAGGTTTCGCCGCCGCCGCTGGGGGGCTGACGGCGCAGCCGGGCCGTGGGCAAAGGGGCAGCGCGATGGGCGTGAAGGGGCAGAGCTGGTACTTGAGCGATATCCCGCTGGGCTACACCCACGCCTGCGGGACGCGCACCGTCAGCGCCGAAGACATCGCTGTTTTCAAGGAACGCTTCGCCCCGCATTTGCCGCTCGCCTCTGGGGAGGCAACGCCGGGCGACGGCGGTCACGAGGCCTTCGCCGCGCAGGCCCACGTCTATGCGGTGTGGTCGGCTTTGCTTTGGGAAGAGACGAAGGACTGGCCGGTGCTCGCTCGCCTGGGCCAAGATGCGCTGCGCTGGTATCGAACGGCGGAAGCGGGCGACGTGCTCCAACTCAAAGTGACCTTCGTCGGCAAACAGCCCGTGAGCGAAGAGCGCGGCATCCTCATCGCAAGCCATGAGGTTGTGAATCAGAAAGGCGAACTGGTGATGGCCCTGATGACGCGCACCGTGATGGCGCGGAGCCCTTAGGATGACGCCAGCGCGCCCCTGTGGCACACTTTGGACATGGGAAGGTTCAAACAACTCAAAGCCGCTATGAAAGCTCTTTTCCGGGGAGCGCCGCGAAGCGATCGCAGCGATCATGGAGGACCTGTTCTATGCGGACTTTCACCCTGAGAGCCGCCTGACCGACACCCAGGCGGCAGAGGTCGAAGCGCGTTTGGCCGATCCAGGGCCTCTGGCGACGACGGCGAAGGTTGAAGCGTTTTTCGCGCGTCTGACTGCATGACGCGCAGGACGATCCGGTGGCTCGCCAAGGCCCTCGACGATTTGGACCAACAGGCCCAATGGCTGTCAGGCGTTGAAGGGGCAGACCCGGTC
>JBILVS010000217.1:0-3813 GCA_044370335.1 Caulobacterales bacterium | reverse complement strand
CTGAACCGTCCCGGGATTTTCGGAGGCATCCGAGTTTGGGTAGGCACCCTAAGTTACGAGCGGCTGTCTTCGGCGATTTCCAGCCCGATCGGCGGAGAGCGTGAATGTCGGGATTGCGTTCGCTTCCCGTCGGTCGATCAAATGTCGGAGATGGCGATCACGCCGCCTAGTGTTCATCGACCGTGACAGACAGACGCAAGCCCATCGCCTTCAATACGCCAAGCAGCGTCGTCAGTCTTGGGTTGCCATCTGCGCTCAGCGATTTGTACAACGCTTCGCGCGCGAGGCCTGTTTGTTCGGCGATCATCGCCATGCCCTTGGAGCGCGCGATGTCGCCGAGCGTTGCGGCGATGATTTGCGGATCGCCGTCTTCAAGCGCGGCCTCAAGGAAAGCGGCCGCAGCTTCGGGGGAGTCGATATAGTCGGCGCTGTCGTAGGGCCGGGTGATGACCTTGCTCATGGGTTCGCTGCCTTCCAATCTTCCCACAGCGCCAATGCCGTTTCGATGTCGCGCGACTGCGTGGACTTGTCGCCGCCCGAGAGCAAAACAATGATCTCCTCACCCTTCGCCGCGTAGTACACGCGGTAACCAGGGCCCGTGTCGATCCGCAGTTCGCTCACGCCTTTGCCAACAGGCCGCACGTCGCCCGGGTTTCCATCGGCCAGGCGACGAATTCGCATGTCAACGCGAGCACGCCCCTTCAGATCGCGCAAAGCCTTCAGCCATTCGTCAAAGGCATCGGTTCGGATGACCTGCGGCACGGTTCGTTTGTAACCTATATATTACAGCCAGTCAAGCAGATTGGCGGCGAAGATCAAGGGCAGTGATAGATTGATCCAGGTGAATCCGGTTGAGGTTTTCGCAGATTGAGCGCCGCTGTTCGGGTCCTCCAGAGAAGGAGGAACATCATGACAATGCATTCCAGCGAAGTGCCCACGAAGCCATTCGTTCCGTGGAACAAGGGCAAGGTCACCGGGCAAAAGCCGCCGCTCAAGCCGCGGGAGGTTTGGGCCATCCGTGTACGGTTGCAAATCGCCAATCGCGTTCGTGATCTGGCGCTGTTCAACCTTGCGATCGACAGCAAATTGCGTGGCTGCGATCTCGTGCATCTTCGCGTCGAAGATGTGATGCAGGGCGATCAGGTGCGTACCCGCGCGCTCGTCTTTCAGCGTAAGACGGGCGCGCCGGTGCAGTTCGAGATTACAGAGCAGGCGCGTCTGGCTATAGCGGCCTCGGTGCGGGGCAAGTCGCTCAAGGGAACAGAATGGTTGTTCCCAAGCCGCGTCGACAAATCCAAACCGATGAGTTCGAGCCGGTCGCCTCTTACCAGCCAAGGTCCGCTTTCGGGCCGGGACTTGCCGCTCAGCGCAAATGTCTGGAGTTGGGATGGTTCGCCGTAACGGGGGAGGGCGGGGCGAAAGTCTAGAGGCTCGGACTAAACCCTCTGCCAGGTCGAAGACCATCAGCGGTGGTTTCGTCACCAACTCGAAAGGCAGCTTGGGTTGGTCCGAGGGGCGGACGCGTAGCATTGCACGATTTGCAGCGTTGATTAGGCGAAACAGCATAGGCGCGCTTTTGGGCGCATCAGGCAGAGCACGACCCGCCGCCAAGCACGCAAAATTTCGCGCAGTGGGGGTGGTTGAGCTTCACCGGTCCCATCGTGTCGACCAGCTTTGCGCCCATAGAGAACCCACCTTCATAGGGCAGAAGCGTGCAGGAGCGCACGTCGATACCCGCTTGCCCGCGATGCTTCACCACCATACGTGAGCTGGCGCACATCAGCCCCGCCGGATCGAGCTTGAGGATATCCCAGCATGCTGTCGTGATTTCAGGAACATCCACCCGCTTGTCCATTTCCGGAAAGAGCACGAGCTGGCCATGATCGGCCGCATTGATTGGCCAGCGGCGCCTCGCGATCAAGCGGGCAAAGCCGTCGCGGCTTTCCGCCTCGCTTTCGCCCCAACATGTGCGCCCCGCGATTGCAATCGGGATCGTCTGGGCAACCAACCAATCGATCCCGGTGCAGGTCTCTTCGAACCCGCCAGGCCCGCGCTCGCGGTCATGGAGCGCAGCGCTCCAGTGATCGAGGCTGACGCGCAGGGTCATTTGACCAGGGAACCGGCGGTGGAGGGCCTGCAGGCCCGCCTGCACCTTCGGCCGCATCATCGGCCGCATGGCGTTGGTGAGCACTAAAGCAGGATGGCCAGCACTGAGCGCCAGCTCGATCAATGTCAGAATCGAAGGGTTCAGGAACGGCTCGCCGCCCGTGAAGCCAATCTCCACTGTGCCAGATTGTAGACTGGCCAAATCGCCTAGAACAGGCGCCATGTCCTCTGGCGTCAGGTAGGCCAAAAGGTCATTGGTTGGACTGCTCTCGATATAACAGTGCGGGCACGTAATATTGCAGAGCGTTCCTGTGTTGAACCACAGTGTCTTAAATCCGCTGAAGGTGACAGAGGCGCGGACTTCACCCTTGGCCGTGATATCAGGATGAGCGAACTTGGTCATTGGGGATGTGTCGAGCTGGAGCATAAGGATCTATACGATGGCGGCGTTCTCGCGGTCACGCTGATATGCGCGCGAGACCCTTGGGGCGCCTGTCTCGCTGGTCAGAAAGCGAACGTGTGGGTCAGCTTGCTGGCGCGTCACATTCCGCCGCCGAGCCTGGTGATTGGCTCGCCGCCCCATACCTGTGCCCGCCCACGGCTGGATGCAGCGCCTGCAGAAATGGCGACACCACAATCTCCATAGCCCACGGCTGCACAACGCGGTTTCCTGCCCTCGGCGTCCAAGAACGCTCAATATACAAGATTTCGAGCCACTGACCGCCTGACCGTCGAACGTCCGATATCGGGAAGCGTCTTGCCGCTCGCGCGGGACTTCCGGAAGTGGGACTACTCGCCATAACGCGCGAAGGCAGGACGCAGATAACGGTCCAAAAAGGAACTCACCGTCGGGGAAGGGTAAGGCGCCCCGTTCGGTTTCTCATTTGAGTGGAGAGGCCGTCCTTTACTGGAGGGCTCCCAATGCTCCGTCCGGGCGCGGAGCGCGTCTCACTGTTAATCAACGAACCGGTCAATCTCCCTCGCCCACGCTTCCAGCGCCGCCCGCTTCTCGCGCAGATATTCGTTTCGATCATAAACCCGGCTCACCGCCGAACCCACCAAGTGCGCGATGACGCGCTCGGCGGTCTCGTAAGTCACGCCGACCCGCTCGCTGGTCATCATCGTGCGCCCCGTCCGCCGCAGATCATGCGGGCCCGCCGGCGGGATTCCGAGGATTTTGCAGGCCCGCGCCATACCCCGGGTGAGGCGTTTGGGGTCAAGGGGGGCATCGCCCCCGCGATCGGGGAAAGCAAACGGGCCGCCGGACCGTTCAAACGCCTCCTGAAACAGGGCGAGCGCCATCTCGGAGAGGGGGGCAGCGTGAGCGCGCTTGCTTTTCATGCGCTCAGCCGGGATTACCCAAAGGCGATCATTCCAATGAAACTCTTCCCGCCGCGCTCCGGCCACCTCGCCGGCGCGCTGGAGGGTCAGGATGCAAAGCTGAAGAGCGGTCGCTGTGACATAAGATACGCCATTGATAGGGCGTTGGCCGGCTGGTTGGCCCGGCGCGAGGCCCAGCCCGCGATTGGCCCGGGCCGCCTCAAGCCACGCCCACAGCTTGGCAAGCTCGTCTTCTGTCAGAACCCGCTCCCGGGAGGTTTCGGGAAACACCCGCTCGATCCCAAGGGCGGGGTTTGCATCGATGAGTTCGCGCTTGAGGGCGTAATTGAGGATTTGGCGCACAAGGCCGTGGGCGCGGTTCGCCGT
>JBILVS010000076.1:0-13367 GCA_044370335.1 Caulobacterales bacterium | reverse complement strand
TCCTGGGCTTCAGCGTCTGGGTCGCTCCTACCAAGGATCATCAGACGCTGTGTCTCCGACAAGGCCCTCAGGGCCTTCCGGGCCCGTGTCCGGGAGCTCACGCGCTAGAGCGGCGGCCGCAGCCTCAGGGCCGTGATCGCTGAGCTTCGTACCTATGTCCTCGGCTGGAAAGGCTACTTCGGTCTGGCGCAGACGCCGGGGGTCTTCGCAGGCCTCGACGAATGGATGCGTCATCGGCTGTGCGCCATCCAGCTCAAGCACTGGAAACGGGGAACCACCATGGATCGGGAGTTTCTGGCGATGGGGGCCAAACCCGACCACGCCAGACGGGTCGCCGCCAACGGCCCACGCTGGCGGCGAAACAGCGGCACGGCTCTTAACGCAGTCCTGACCACCCGATGGCTCGCCGAACTTGGCGCGCCCTTGCTCTTTTGACCCTCAACGCCTCGAACCGCCCGGTGCGGACCCGCATGCCGGGTGGTGGGGCAGGGGAGCGATCCTATAGGATCGCCCCCCATGCCGATTCTGGCAGGAGCAAAGTCTGAGGCGTCGCTTCCACCGCGACCGTTCCCCGCCGCAGCTGCCGCAGCACGACCGCCGCCTCGCCCAGGGGCAGGGGAGAGCTGACCCGCACCGGCGGCGCGAACCGATGTCCCTCCACCAGCGCAAACCAGATTTGCCCCCGCGGGATGCGGCCGCGTCCGCCGCCGTCCTCCGGCTCAAACCCCGCCACCGGCACATAGGCGAACTCACACCGCAGCACTTGGCCCTCAAAGCCGCCATCGTCAAACCGCGTCACCCGGCCTCCGGACAGCTCCAACCGATAGTGAAACCGCCCATCATAGGTTGGGAACGCCCCCGAACACGTCCGCGATTGCCCCACTGCCGCTCCAAGCGCCACAAAGGTCGAAAGCGGGTCCCGCGAGGCCAGCTGCTGGCTCTCGCTTGCCGGCGGATCTCCCCACACCCTGTAGGTCGGCTCGATGAACGCCTCCACCCGGTCTGCATGCCGCGTCATCCGGATCTGTCGCCGCTTGGCGCTGTAGGCGTGATCGAGCACATAGCTGCGCCAGGCCGGCATCCCGTCCACGACGTCGCCGAGCGCCGACGCGTTCAGCGTTGTCCGCTCAAACAGCGCCAACAGCCCCGCCGAACGCAGCGACGCCGATACGGTGTAGCCGCTGTCGCCATAGTCGATCCGCACCGTGGCGCGACCCAAGCCCAAGAGCCCGTAAGCCCGGCCCTCAAACTCTAAAAGATAGACATCCGCCCGGGCTGAGGCGCAGGCCCAGACCATGAGCCCCGCCAGCGTCGTGATCAACCACCGCCGCATTCGTCGCCGCCTCCGCGCTGTTCCGCGCGGGCCTATCCCCGAATAAGGCCGGAAACGGGGCGAAGGCCAGCGTCAGGAAAGACACTGTCGCTTAAGGCTCGGGCCGGCGTCGAGAGATGATCGGCAAGCACGCCCGCGAGCACGTCATTCATCGCCGTCGTCACCGCCAGGTCGCGACCGTCCGCCAAAGCGCTGCGCGAAAGCCCCGGCCAATCCGCCAGCACCCGACCGCCCGCGACGGCGCCGCCCAAAAGCAGCATGGCCGACCCTTGGCCGTGATCGCTTCCCCCCGAGCCGTTCATGGCGACGGTGCGCCCGAACTCGGTCACCACCGCCACAGCCGTTGTGTCCCACACAGGACCCAGCGCCTCGCGCAGCGCAGCGATCCCCCCGTCGAGCGATCGCAGCGCCCGGGTCAGAGCCCCATACTCGGCGACTTGGCCGATATGCGTATCCCATCCGCCAAGCTCCAACACCGCCGCCGTCGGGCCCTCGGGATCGCGCAGGAATTGCCCCGCCGCCCGCGCCAGCGGCGCAAGGCTCCGGCCTCGGCCGCCCCCGTCCATCGCCATGTCCTGCGCGACCATCGCGGTGTCAGCCCCCGCCTGCAGCGCCGCCGAAAGAGCAGGGTCTTGCGCCGCATAAAGCGACATCAGCCGCGCCAGCGTGTCCTCTTCCGGCGGGGCCAGCACCGAGGGCGACCACGACGACGCCGGCGTCGCTCCCCGCAGCGCGAGCGGCGTCGACGCGCCAACAGAAAGCCCCCTCGCTCCGGGCAGAGCGCCAAGGGCCGCATTGAGCCATCCCGAAGACCGCCCATGCGGCGCGCTGAGCCCGATTTCGAGCGCGTTCTGCGCGTCAAAATGCGACCGATCCCGATAGCCGGTCCCCACAGCGTGCACGATCAGCGCCTGCCGCGCCTCGTAAAGCCGGCGCACTTCCGAAAGGGCGGGATGAAGCCCGAAAAACCCATCGAGCGGCAACGGCGCCCCATCGCCGGAGGCCGGCGGGGCAAGCCCTTCCCGCGCCCGCTCGAACTGCGGATCGCCGATGGCGGGCACAGCCCCAAGACCGTCCATCCCGCCCCGCAGAATGATCAACACAAACCGTTGTCCGCCCGGCGCTTGGCCGAACGCAAACGATGGAAAACTCAAGGCGGCGGCGCCGGAAGCGGCGATAAAGGCCCGTCGGGACAAGCGCATCGGCGTTATCTCCTTTGCATCTCAGGGGAGGCGAACAACAGCGTCAGCGCCTGCGCCGGGCTTTCCGCCCGCAGCAGGGCCTGCCGTGTCGCCGATGACAGAAGCGGCCCGAAACAGGCCTCCGCCAAGGCCGTGGCGTTAACGTCCGCCCGCGCCGCCCGGTCCGCGAGCGCCGCGGCGTACTCGACCCGTTTCCAGATCTGATCCGCGCCGATCCACCCAGCTTCTGTGTCGTCCCATCCGTCTGGCCCCGGCGCCGCGTACGGTCGCTGCCCCATGGTGGTGAGCGCCCCGATCGCCGCCGCTTCGGGCAGGTTTGAAAGGTTCAGCGACCTGAGCAGCGCGATGAGATAGTCTTCCGGCCGCCGGAATTTCTGGAGCGGCTCGCTCCACGCCTCCGGACTGTCCACGAGCGCTTCCACTGTCGTCGGCAAATCCCCGTCGCTGTCCCAAAACGCCCGCGCCACGCGATCAACGACCGCCGTCGGCGGCGCGTCCGCCAGGAAATGCCGCGTCAGCTTGAACGCGACGAACCGCGCCGTCTCCGGTCGCTGCGCCAGCGCCAGAAGCGCCGCTTCCCCTTGCGCGACCCCGTCCTCGGCGTAAGTCTCGCCCAGAAGCGTCTTCGCCCCCGGCTCGTGCCGCCGCGCGTCGAAATAAAAGAGCGCATCGCCCCGCCGGGTCCCGACGCGATCGGTGAGGTAGTCCCGCAGGCGCGGTTGATCAACGCTCCACCCCGTGAGGATCGCCGCCAGCGCCTGCACGTCGCTCTGGGTGTAGCTGGCCTCCACCCCCATGGTGTGAAGCTCCAAAACCTCCCGCGCCAGGTTCTCGTTGATGTCGCGGACCCGTTCCCCGCCGCCTCCGGGCGCCCGCGGCGCGCCCCGCCCGGACCGTCCCGCCGGCGAATTGGGGCCGACCGACAACACATTGTCCAAATAGATCAGCATGCCCGGATGCCGGCACGACGCCGTGAGCATCGCGGAAAAGCGCCCCTGCACATGCGCCCGCGCCACATCGCGCTCGAAAGAGGGCGGCAGCGCCACGGCCGCCGGCTTCAGCGAGGACACAGTGAAGTGATTGCCCCAGAACTGAACAAGCCGCTCGATCACCGGCGTGTCGGAGGCCGCCGCCGCCGTGATCCGCGCGTTCACCGCTAAAATCGCCCGAGCGCGGAACGTCTCCGCGAACGATTCCTCCAGCGAAAACGCCCGCAGCTCCCCTTCAGAGACGCCCGCATTCTCTGCAGCCTGCTCCATCCGCGCTGCGCCGCCGTTCCGCAGCCGGCGGCTCGCGAGCCATCGGCCGAAGGCAAGCAGATCATCCTCCGCCGCAGGCAGCGCCGCGACCACCGCAGGTTCCAGCGCCCGCCGTCGCAGCTGGTCCTTGACCCAGCCCACCGGATCGCCCGCGATCACCGCCAACTCGCCCGGCCGCGGGCCAAATCCAAAACGATGCGCGGCGATCGCCGCAAGAGCCAGATCAGGCATGAAAAAGCCTCCCTGCGTTCAACGTAGGGAGGCTCTCAACTCCGTCGCAAAACGTCGATTTTAAAGCGACCGCACATTCACTTCGCGACTGGCGAGCGGCAGCTCCACCAGCATGCCAACCCGACCTGCCCGCGCATCCGCCAGTCCGGCGGCCCGCGCTTCTTGGATTTGCATGGTCGCAGCCATTTCAGTGCCGGCGCCGGTGAACACGACCGTGCCCGCGTTCGCCGCCTGCGCTTCCAACGCGATCTCCGCAATCGAGGCGCCGGGGAAGGCGGGTTGGTGCAGTTGCGTCAGCGCCAAAGCCTGCGCGCTGTGCAGCAGCACGTCAGCGTCTTGCGCGGCCTGCGCGGTCTCCACCCGGCCGTCGCCGGCGACGACGATCGAGCGCCCGCGATAGTCGAAACGATAGCCCACCCGGCCCGCATAGGCGTCTTCTGGGGTGGTGAAGGCCGAAACGGTCAGACCGTCGCCCTCGAACACAATCACCGAGCGATCCGGCTCCGGCGCCGGCGCCCAGGCCTGCAGGCCGCGATCAATGCCGTCAAAGCCGGCCGCCGTGTTCATGCCTTCCACCAGACGCTGCGTGTCGGTCGGGCCATACACAGGCAAAAGCTGGTCCGAACGGCCAGACACAGCCGAGGCGTAAAGCTCATCCAGGTCTGCGCTCTGGGTGAAGCCGGCGCTGGTCAGCAAAACCGCCTGCAGGCGGTCCAGTGGGATGTTGCGGCGATTGAGGGCGTCCGCCGCCCCCGAGCCCGCGTCAACGATGAAGATGCGGCCCGCGGCCACAACCGCAAGGCACGGCCGCTGTTCGCGGCCCCCGGGGCCGACCTGATCAGCGCCGCACACCAGCGCCCGGAGCGCCGTTGTGTCGAGAAGGTCTTCGTTGGCTTGAGCCTGATGCTCCGCATAGGCCTGATAGGCTCGGGCCAAAGCGTCCTGACCTGCCGGGGTCTGGGATCCGAAAACCCATCCGCCCCAGAACAGGCCCGACAACGTCACAAAGACGATGGAGGAAGTGCCGACCGGATTCATTGTCTCGCCCTCACACTCGGCCCGCAGGAATAAACCCCCGAAGGCCTGTGGCCTGACAAGCTCTGTCGCCTGCCGCGCCGCCCAACCAATTCCGCGCAAAGGTCTCCCACACTGCGCAGCTTTGGAACGTCACTAACTAAGATCGCGATTCTAGGGAATTCGGTAAAGAAAGTCTTTCCACAGGAATGTTCGACCCGGGGAAAACCCCCTGCTTCGGCCTGTCCGGACCGCAACCTGAAGATGCAGTCTGGGATATGGAGCCGATAACCCCACTTGCGCAAGGGTGAGAAGGCGCCCGATGAGGGCCCGATGACAGAGCAGACGGAGCCGCCGTGAAACGGGCCCTTGTGTTCGATTCCGGAGTAGGGGGGCTAAGCGTGGTCCGCGCCCTCCGCGCCACCAGGGCCGACCTCGCGGTCGATTACCTCGCCGACACCGCCTGGTTGCCCTATGGCGAAAGGCCGGACGAGGCGTTGCGCGCCCGCATTCCGGCGCTGCTTCAGGCCGTCGCCGAGGCCACAAAGCCAGACATCGTCGTCCTTGCCTGCAACACCGCCAGCACCCTGGCGTTAGCCGAGACCCGCGCAGCGCTCCCTGTGCCTGTCGTGGGCGTCGTCCCTGCTGTGAAACCCGGCGCGGCGATGACCCGCACCGGCGTCATCGGCCTCCTCGCCACCCCTGCGACCGTCGGTCGCGCCTACACCGATCGCCTGATCGCCGAACACGCCGCTCACGCCTTGGTTTTGCGGGCCGGCAGCGCCGATCTCGTGCTTTTGGCGGAAGAGGTCTTAACAGGCGCCGTCCCCGATCCTGCCCGCATCCGCCGGGCTTTGGCGCCTGTGTTGGACGATCCTCGCGGCCCGGACATGGACGTCCTCGTCCTCGCCTGCACCCATTTCCCGCTGCTGCGCGAGGCCCTCGCCGAGGCCTGCCCCGGCGTGACCTTGATCGACAGTGGCGAGGCCGTCTCCCGACGGGTCATCGCCGTCGCCAATCCCGGCGTGGGGCGGGAAGGGGTGCGGCTGGACACGGCTTTCCTCACCGCCTTAGGGAATCGGGAATCCGTGTTCCGCCGCGAAGGCTTTCGCTGCGTCGCCGCGCTGCATCCTGAACAAGCTTTCACGGTGGTCTCGGTCACGACTGCGTAAGTGTGGCGCCGTCGCGGCGCCGGAGTCCGAAACCCCGGTTTCACGCCGACGATCGCCTTGCCGCCGTCGCCCCGGTTTGCGACGAACCGATAAAGAGGGGCTGAAGAAGTCGTCACACGCACGAGGGACGCCATGAACTTCTCAGCCCATGGATTGCCGATTGGTCTGACGGCGCAGATCGCAAACCTCGCGGCCTTGTTCTCAGCCGCCGCGCCGCTGCGCATTCCCGCCTACCAGCGCCCTTACACCTGGACGTCCGGCGAGGTGGCGGCGCTTTTGGTCGATCTTCTCTCCGCGTTTGAGCGCCGCGCGGCCTACTACTTCATCGGCCACATCGTGTTGGTGAAGACCGAGCGCGGCGAGCTTGAAGTCGCCGATGGCCAACAACGCCTAGCCACCTTCACCATGCTTCTCGCCTGGGTCCGCGACCGCCTCAGCGCCCGCAGCGGCCCGCTCCAAGACCTGATCGTCTTTGATGACGCCGCCCGCCCGCGCCTCCGGCTGCGCAAAGCCGACGAGCGCTTCTTTTTGGAGTATGTCCAAGTCCCCGGGGGCCTCACGCGCCTTTTGAGCGGCGGCGAGAACTGGTCCGACAGCCAGTCCCTGATCGCCCAGGCCGTCGAGACCATCGAAGACAATCTCAGCGGCCTCGACGACGAAACGCTGGATGCGTTCATCCGCTTTGTTGTCCGCAGCGCCACGTTCGACGTCATGATCGCCGACGAGCGCGGCGGCGCCGCCACCATCTTCGCCACGATGAACAATCGCGGCCGCTCTCTGTCGGGTCCCGACATTCTCAAGCAGGAGCTTCTCGAGCGCTCGGGCCTCGATGACGCCGGCGTCGACGAAGCGGCTCTGTTGTGGGAGGGCCTTGAGGATCGCCTCGGCCGCAACGCTTTCTCTCAGCTTGTCAGCGAGATCATCCCGGTGATCTACACCGGCGAACTGCTCCGCGGTCCGGGCGACTTGACCGCCCTCCGCATCGCCATCCAAAGCCGCGCCGCGCCGCGTCAATTTCTCACCGACGATCTTCCTCGCTATGGCGCGGCGCTGCTTGAGCTGCGGGCCGCCTCCGTGAAGGCGGGCGTCCACAGCCGCGAGGTGAACCGCCGCGTCAAGCGCTTGATGACGCTCTCTGATACGCTTTGGCTGCCCGCCGCCGTCGCTTACTTGGCCGACCATCGCGGCTCCTCGGCCCGAACGCTCCGCTTCTTCAAGGGCCTGGAGGCGCTGGCCCTGGCGAGCTTCCTCAACGCCGTCCGCGCCGACCGCAAAGAGCGTCGGTTTGCCCGTATTTTGAAAGCGCTGGGCGACGACGCCAAGCTGTTCGGCCCCTCCAACCTCGCCTTGTCCCCCACCGAGCACGACGAGCTCCTTGGGCGCATCAACAAGCAGCCGAGCCGCGAAACCGGCCAGCGGCGCGTTGTCGTCCTGTGGGTCAACGCCGCTTTGCCCGACGGCGAAGTCCTGGCTTTGGAAGACGACGCCACCGTCGAACACGTCCTGCCCGCCAATCCGAGCCCCGACTGGGTGAAGCGTTTCCCCGTCAAAGAGGTGCGCCGGGAGCTCTGCAATCTCCTCGGCAACTTCGTCCTTCTCTCCGCCCTCAAGAACGATCGCGCGGGCAACAAAAGCTTTGACGAGAAGAAGCGGGAGTATTTCGCCGCCGACGGCGATCCGATCTACGCCCTCACCCGCGACATCGCCCGGGTGGAGGATTGGACCGCCGATGTCATCCGCGCCCGCCATGAGCGTCTGGTGCAGGCGTTGGCGGAGGATCTGGGTCTCATCTGAGCGGCGATCACGCCGGCGGCAGGGCCCCTGCCGGCGGCAGCGGCCGCTCCTCGCCGGACGTGAGGCGCCCTTCAAACGCCGCGTCCCGCGGCACAGGGGCAAAATCCCGCGCCTCCGAGAACCCGATCCAGCGCGTCTCCCCGCCCCCAAGATCAATCACCGCCTCGCCGAGATAGGCGGCCTCCGCAAAGTCCTCGTGCACCAACGCGACATAGCCTTGGCCCATTGAGACGATCAGCACGCGGTCGCTGTCCTCGGGCTGCATCGGCGCGGTCATCGCCGCATGGTTGGCCGCTTCGTCCCGCAAGAGCCACATCCGCAATGGCGGCAACGGCGCCTCCGTCCGTTCCGACCCGCAATAATAAGAGAGCGCGAAAAACAGCGCCCGATGATCCACCAACACCACAGAGTAGGGGATCGCCGATTGCGCCGCCCGCGCCTGTGTCGCCGCGCACACCGCATCCCAACCGCGGGCGCGTTTGAACGCCCCTCCCATGCCCGCGGCGTCCGCAAAGCCGGGGAAAACCGTGAAGCTTAAAAACGCCAGCGCCGCCGCCCCGTTCACCGCGACAGCAGCGATCAGCGTGCGCAGCCCTCGGACCTTTGCGGCGAGCAAAGACCCCACCACCCACAGCACCGCCGCGGGATAGGCCGCCGCCGCCCAGTTCGCGTGCGCCCGGCTCAACAACGCCTGGCCCGTGATCAGCACGAGCGGCGGCAGAATGAAGGCGATCAGGATCTTGTCCTTGGGCGTCAGCGCCGAAGGTCGCCGCGCCGCCCGCCACAAAAAGTAACCGAGCGCCGCAAACATGACAGGCCCGATCACGCCCGCCTGGCTGAACACGAAATCCAACATCTCCCCGATATTGAACAAAGAGCCCCCGAGATTGGCGTTGGCCGCGGTGTGTTCCACCGTCGCGAAATCGTGGCTAGCGTTCCAGATCAGGTTGGGCGCCAGAACCAAGAGCCCCGTCGCCGTCGCGATCGCGCCATCCCGCGACAGAAGCCGCCGCCGCAGCATCGGAACCCACAGCGCCGCCAACCCCGCGCACAGCAAGAAATAGAGCATCGCGTACTTGGCCAGCGCCCCGAGCCCAATCAGCGCTCCCAGCGTGGCCGCCGTCCGCCAGCCCGGCGTTTCCAGAAACCGCAACAGCATGAGCAGCGCCCAAGCCCAGATCGGCAGCATCAGCGCGTCGGTGGAGATCACCGCCGCCGACAGCGCCACCCCCGGCAGCGCGAGCCAGCTCGCCCCGGCCCAGAACCCCGCCCAAGGGCCGTAGAGCTTCCGCCCCAGCAGAAACAACGCGAGCGCCCCAAGCCCGTGGCTCAACGGCGCCGCCAGCCGCACCGCGGCCTCCGCGTTGCCGAACAGCCCTGTGGTGAAAGCGATTGCCCACGCGATCAGCGGCGGTTTGGAGAAGTACCCCCAATCCAGCGTCCGCGACCACGCCCAGTATTGCGCCTCGTCAAAATGCAGGTTCACCGGGCTCGCGATCAGCGCCGCCACCCGCACGATGGTCACGATCCCGGCCAGGAGCAAAAAGGCCCGCAAGGCCGGAGACAGCGCTGAAAAGCCGCGAGCGGCCGGGGAGGGGGCGTTCATCGCTTGCCCATAGCCTGAATCGATTGGGAAAGGGGAGGCGGACGCTGCTGCGTCTTTTCCGCAACAAAATCGGCGGACCGCACCGTGTCACCGTACTGTCACATAACTGTCGTGGATGTGAAGTCTTCCCCGGTTAATGGCACGCGCAGCGGCGAGACGTTGGTCAAAGTGTGTCCGTCGTGTGTCTCCGGGGGTTGTCCATCATGAAGCTGAAGAAATTTTTGGGCGGAGCGGCGCTTACCGCTCTGACCATGGCGTTTGGCGCTCAAACCGCGCAGGCCCAATCGACCGGCGCGCAAGCGTTTGAAGAAGGCGATCAGGAAATCGTCGTCACCGGCGAGCGCTCGCGCGATATTGCCGGGCTAATCAACGCAGAAACCGCGCCGAAGGCGCGCGCGACCGTCACGCAAGACTACATCGAGACCCAGGCTCCGGGCCAAACGATCCTCGAATCGCTGAACCTGGTCCCTGGCGTCGTGTTCTCCAACAATGACGCCTACGGCTCCTCCGGCGGCTCGCTCAACATCCGCGGCTTCGACGGCGCTCGGGTGTCGCTGCAGTTTGACGGCGCCCAGCTGAACGACACCGGCAACTACGCCATCTATTCCAACCAGCAGCTTGATCCCGAGCTGATCGAAGCGGCCACGGTCAACCTCGGCGCCACCGATGTGGACAGCCCGACCGCCTCCGCCACCGGCGGCACCGTGAACTACCGCACACGTCTGCCGGGCGATGAGTTCGGCGGCATCCTGCAGTACGGCTATGGCACGTTCGACATGAACCGCGTCTTCGCGATGGTCGACACGGGCCCTCTGTTCGGCACCGACGCCACGGCTTTCGTCTCGCTGTCGTCCCAAGAGTATGATCACTTCCTTGGTAACTTCGGCGGCGTCGATAAGGCCCAATTCAACGCTCGGGTGTACTACCCGCTGGAAGGCCGGGACTTCCTGAGCCTCGCCTTCCATTACAACGAAAACCGCAACAACTTTATCCGTCAGATCCCGGTCGCGACCTTTAACGCCTCTGGCCTGCGGAACTATGCCGGCAACCTGAGCGCGTGCCAAACGACCCAAGCCGCTGTGGCCGGCGTCGCGGACATCGCGCGGACCTGCAGCAATGTCGGCCCCTTGGCTCTCAACCCCTCCAACACCGGCAACATTCGCGGTCAGGGTCGCTTCACGCTGGCGGAAAACCTCACCCTCACCGTCGACCCGACGTTCCAGTACGTGCTCGCCAATGGCGGCTCGACACTGGACTATATCGAGGGTGGCGCGGCTTCGAGCAGCCGGATCAACACCGATGTGGACCTCAACGGAGACGGCGACCTGCTTGACCGGGTCTTGTTGTTCCAGCCCAACACGACGACCACCCAACGGTGGTCGATCCAAACCTCACTGATCTGGGACATCAACCCGACCAACCGTCTCCGCTTCAGCTATACCTATGACCGCGGCCGTCACCGTCAGGTCGGCCAGGCGACCCGCATCAACGCGGATTCCACACCCGTTGACGTGTTCAGCTCGAACTTCGGCTATGCGACCCCGATCCTGGACGCCCGCGGCGCCCCGATCCGTCGTCGGGATCGGGTGTCCTACGCGATCCTCAACCAGTTCTCGCTCGAGTACCGTGGCGACTTCATGGATGATCTGATCTCGGTGACCGCCGGTCTGCGTCTGCCGTATTTCGAGCGGGAGCTGAACAACAACTGCTTCCAAGGCCTCGATTTCAACGGCAACAACCCGATCTGCACCACCAGCCCCGCCCAGATTGCGCTTCTGTCGGCCAATCCGGAGGTGCAGGCTCCGTTCCGCGGTGCAACCGTCGAGTATGATGACATCCTGCCGAACTTCGGAATCACCTTCCGCCCAGCGGACGGCCACCAAATCTTCTTCAGCTACGCCGAAGGCTTGTCCGCGCCCCGCACGGACGACCTCTACGGCCGTCGCCTGAGCACTCTGGGCCGTCTGGAGCCGGAAACCTCCACCGCCTATGATCTGGGCTATCGCTACCGCAGCCAGACCTTGATCGCGTCCGCCACCGCCTGGTTCAATCAGTTCGAAAACCGCATCGAGCGCACGTTCGATCAGGTCACGGGCGACACCGGCTCCTTCAATGTCGGCGGGATTGATTCGTCGGGCGCGGACTTCGAGATCGGCTATGTCGGGATCGAGAATCTGACCCTTGTCGGCACTGCATCCTACAAGCAGAGCGAAATCGGGACCAATATTGGGACCGCCCTTACCCAAGGGCGGAGCCTTTATGAGACGCCCGAATGGACCTATGCCGGCCGGGTGGAGTACGACGTCGCCAATTGGAGTCTGGGGGTTCAGGCGCGCCACCTCGGCGAGCGCTTCACCAACTTGACCAACACCCAGGTCGCGCCCGACTACACCGTCGTCGACGCCAACGCACGGTGGAGTTTCGGCAACCTCGTCGAGATGGAGGGCGCCTACCTTCAGTTCAACGTCGTAAACCTCTTCGATGAAGAGTATCTCGGCAACATCTCCACCAACATCTCAGGCAACCAAAACGCCCAGGTCGGCGCTCCGCGCACTTTCCTGGTCACGCTTCGCACCGCGTTCTAAGCGTCGCGCACGTCAATATGTGCTGGAGGCGGCCTTTCTTCGGGAGGGCCGCCTCCTTCTTTTTTCATCCAGGCCTTTGCAGACGCTTGCATCGGGGCCGGTCATGCTTAAGTGAGCGCGCTTTGGCGCTGTCTGACCGCAGCCGGCGGTTTTTTGGGCAGGGGGGCCCCGCATGTCCGTTTTTTATAACACCCACGGCTCCCACGCCCAGGAGAAGAGGGCGCCGATCCCCGCCGAATGGGCGCCCCACAAGGCGATCTGGACAGCGTTCCCCTCCGCCGCGGACCTGTGGCAGGACGACCTTGTCCCCGCTCAGGACGAAGTCGCCGCAATGATTCGGGCTCTGGCCAAGGGCGACCGGATGCGCGTCCTCGCCGCCGGCGCTGACGCCTACCGGGCGGCTCTCGCCGCCGTGGGCGACGCAGCGGAAGTCATCGAAACCCCCTTCGGCGACATCTGGCTGCGCGACACCGGCCCCCTTTTCGACCGCGGCGGCCGCGCCCATCGCTTCGGCTTCAATGGCTGGGGCGGCAAATATGATCTGCCCTTCGATGACCGCGTCGGCGACGCCGTCGCCACGGTCGCGGGCGCGGAAGTGCTCCGCCACCCCTTCATTCTGGAGGGCGGCGCCGTCGAGATGGACGGGGAGGGGACCCTGCTCACCACCCGTCAGTGCCTCCTCAACCCCAACCGCAACCCTGGCTGGGACGAAGCCGCCGCCGAGGCGCACCTCAAGCGGGCTCTTGGCGTGCGGAAGGTGCTCTGGCTCGAAAAGGGCCTCGTCAACGACCACACCGACGGCCACATCGACAATCTCGCCCGCTTCGTGGCGCCGGGCCGCGTCGTCTGCCAGGCGCCGGCAGGCCGCGATGATCCGAACGCGGAGGTCCTCGACGCCATCGCCGAGGCCCTCGCCGCCATGACCGACGCCGCCGGCCGCAGGCTTGACGTGATCCGCATCCCCAGCCCCGGCGCTGTCCGCGACGAGGACGGCGAGGCCATCCCTGCGAGCCACATGAACTTCCTCATCGGCAACGAGGCGGTTGTCGTCCCGATCTATTCCCATGCCGGAGACGATGCGCTGAAAGCCCTAGCGCCGCTTTTCCCCGGCCGTCGGGTCGTCGGCCTCTCCTCCACCGCCAACCTCACGGGCGGCGGCGCCTTCCAATGC
>JBILVS010000216.1:0-3837 GCA_044370335.1 Caulobacterales bacterium | reverse complement strand
GCGCCGGATTCGATCGCGGCGTGATCAAGCATTTGATTGATCAGCGCGAGGAGGTGGTTGCCGAAGACCAATATCTTCTGGGTGTCTTTCAGATCTTCCCCACGCTGATCGGCCTTGGCCCCTTCGGCGAGGATTTCGGAATAGCCGATGATGGCGTTCGACGGGGTGCGCAACTCGTGGCTCATCGCAGCCAAGAACTGTGACTTGGCTGTGTTGGCGCATTCGGCGGCATGGTGGGCGGCTTCGGCGGCGGAGCGACCGGCTTCGGGAGGCGCGGAGGCTTTGATGCACCGAGCGGGAGATCACCCACGTCGCCAACAGCGACAAAAAAAGGCTGAAACCGCACAGGAGCATCCCCAAGCGGTTGTGAAACAGGGTCGTTTCGGGCTGGCGATTGCGCCACGAGATAAAGCCGATCGGCTCTTCGCCGGCCTCGCTGAGCGCCAGGGATGCGCGTCCAGGGCGGTCGTCGAGCGAAACGGTGAAGGCGATCTCCCGAAGGCCTGGGCGCGATCCCAGGCCGGAGAGTGCGGCGGTCTCGAGGCCAACGCCGACCCGCAGGAAATCCGACCCGTGACAGAAGTGAAGTGGTCTCTGGATCGATGGAGATGATCGTCGCGGCCAAGGGCGCGCTATTGCAAGCGCGTCGGTATGATCGGGGGAAGACCTCGGCCTGGTCTTCTATGGTCAAATTGCTTCGCTGCAGGCCTTGGGGGAGGGCCGTGCGCACGGATGCGTTGAGAGCGTCGGGGTTTGCGGAGGCTGTGGGGTGGACCCATCGATGCCGGACGCCTGCCGTTTCGGAGGCGATCAGCAACAGGTCCGCTAGGTCCGTCTTGTAATTGTCGTCGACAAAGGACTGGCTCCAGCGAACGGTGGCGTTCTCGAAGTCTGCGTCCCAATAGGGGTAATCGCGGGCGGTTGCGCGGATGTCGGCTTGGGTTGCTTCAAGGCTTTGAGCCAAGGCCTCCCGGTCGGCGTGGCGGGACCTCGCGTCGTGCTCGATGGCCACAGTCCGGAAGAACGCGACGGCCAGAACCGCGACAAGGGCGAACAAGGCCGCGATCGGGGCGCAGGTCATGGCCCATGCCGACAGGGGCGATAAAGCCTGGATCGGTTCGGGGGGCGGTGTCTCGCGTCCGCGGCGCGCCATTTCAGAGGGGAAGGCGAATACGCGCTGGACCAGGCGCACAACAGCGTTGCAAACAAGCATCCAGCGGGAATGGGTAAACGTCATGTTGTGGAGAGCGGCCTGACCCGGAACCGAGTCGGGGCGGCGCGGTCCCGCCGGTCGCGTCCTCAGCGCGGCTGTGGCCCGCATGCGCTTCCGTGTCCCGCCAACCAGACCTAGCCAAAGGGCGCTCGTTGGATCTAAAGCTAACGCAGCGTGAACATTTCAATGTCCGGGGAGGGTAACAGCATGGCGCGTGTGGCTTTGGTGACGGGCGGGACCCGGGGCATCGGCAAGGCGATTTCGGAAACCTTGGTGAAGCAAGGCTTCACCGTCACTGCGAACTACGCCGGCAACGACAAAGCCGCCCAAGAAGTCGCCAAAGAACTCGGCATCAAAGTCTTCAAATGGGACGTGGGGGATTGGGAAGCCTGCCAGGCCGGCATCCGCAAAGTGGAGGCTGAGGTCGGGCCCATCGACGTCCTCGTCAACAATGCGGGCATCACCCGCGACGGCGCCGTCCACAAGATGAACGTGGACCAGTGGCGCGAAGTCATCCGCGTCGATTTGGACAGCCTGTTCTACATGTGCCGGCCGGTCATCGAGGGGATGCGCGAGCGCGGCTTCGGGCGGATCATCAACATCACCTCGATCAACGGCCAGAAAGGGCAGGCGGGGCAGACGAACTATTCCGCCGCGAAGGCCGGGATGATCGGCTTCACCAAGGCGCTGGCGCAGGAGGGCGCTTCTAAGGGCGTCACCGTGAATTGTGTGGCGCCGGGCTATATCGACACCGACATGGTGGCCGCGGTGCCGGAGCCCGTGCTGCAGAAGATCATCGCCACCATCCCGGTGGGGCGGCTCGGCAAGGCCGAAGAGATCGCCAAGGCCGTGGCGTTCCTTGCGGGGGACGACGCCGGGTTCATCACCGGCGCCACGCTGACGGTGAACGGAGCGCAATACATCGCGGGTTGAGGGTGGCGGAAGCGTCATAGTGTGGCTGTGGCGCCACGTGCCGCTACGGCAAGTGTGACGGCGCCGTCATCATGCCGCAAAAGCGCCTCAACCAGCTGGCTAATTCTGCGCGCAATGAACACTGATCACCGAGAACGCGACGGCTGGGATGACGCCCGCCGGGGCGGGGCCCGCGGGACTGTCCGGAGCTTGCGGATGGCTGCGGGCTTGGCGGCTATGGTTGCGGGCGCTTCCATCGCGGCGGCGTCTCCCTCCTATGCGCAGGCCGGGACGACGCAGGCCGCGCCTTCGGGGGAGTTTGAAACTCCCGATGGGCAGTTGCGATTCGTCTTGGACCGATCAGGGCCCGCCGCCCTGATCCGGTTTGAGGGCGATCCGGAGGTTTATGTTCTGCGGCCGGATCCGATGGGCGCCGGCGGGCAACAAATCTTCCGCACCCCAGACGGGTCTGTGCAGCTGCGGGTGACGCGCTGGGGCGAGATCACCGTTTTTGTCCGCAACGACCGGATGGGCGCTGCGGCCAGCTTTGCCGATCAGGCGCCGCCGCTGCGGCCCGCCGCGATCCCGGCGCCGACGTTCCGCACAGAATTGGCGGAGACCCAGCAGCTCGTCGTTCAGCGGGTCGGACGAATGGTTGCGTTTGATGCTCCCGCTCAGGTCACCGCTTCCGACACGGGCGTCATCCTTGATGCCGCCCGCCGCGCGGTGGACGGCTTGGCCGCTGCCCCGCAGGCCCCGATTCGCCGCGTCACCATCCGCACAGGCGCGGCCCCCGAGGTGGTGGTGCAGGGCGATGCGCTGATCATCACGGTGGCGTCGCATCTGGGCTATGCGGGGCGGCCCTCCTCGCAACAGATCCAAGACGCGATCGAGAACCGGCCTTAACGCGGCCGCCAATCCGGCGGGGCCAATTCAAAACCCGAAAACGTGAAGCCCGGGGCCACGACGCAGCTCACCAGGGTCCAGGCGCCCAAGGTTTCGGCGGTCTGCCAGGCGCCCGCGGGAACGACGGCCTGCGGGCGTTCGCCGTTGCGGAAATCCGGCCCGATGCGGCAAGCGCGGGTAGAGGCGAGCGTTCCATCAGCACTCACCGTCAGCGACAGGGGGTTGCCCGCATGCCACAGCCAGATCTCGGCGGCGTCGACGCGATGCCATTCGCTGACCTCACCGGCCTGCAACAGGAAATAGATGCAGGTGGAGCGGGCGCGGCCGTCGGGACCTGGTTCATCGCGAAACGTCTCGACGTAATGGCCGCCCTCGGGGTGCGGCTGCATGCCCAGGCCGCGGATGATTTCGTTGGCGCCGAGATCGCCTGCGCCCCTCATCTCAGCCGCTCCGCGAGAAGCTCAAGGGCTGTTTGAGCAAAAGCCGCCATATTGAGGCGACGATCGCTGTGACCGGTGCGGATGGTGCGGGTGGTGACGCCGTCCGGGCCTGCGACGCCGACGCAGACATGGCCTGCGGGGTCTCCGTAAGGGTTGCCGTCGGGGCCTGCGGCGCCGGTTTCCGAAAGCCCCCAGGCGGCGGCGAACCGATCCCGCGTCCTGAGCGCAAGCAGCGCCGCGTAAGGTTCGCTCGCGCCCCGCAGGCCCTCCAAGTCCGCCCGGGTCAAGCCGAGCAGCGTCACCCGCGCTTTTGGCGTGTAAACGACCGCGCCCGCGCGGAAATAGGCGCTAGCGCCGGGCACGCCC
>JBILVS010000215.1:0-3841 GCA_044370335.1 Caulobacterales bacterium | reverse complement strand
TAACCAGCCGGATGATCCGACACTCGGTCACCCTTCCGCAGTTGCGCTTCGCTTGCCTCGCCGTGACCAGCTCACGAGAGGACTTTCACCTCCAAGATCGCGCCCATGCTGGGCGCACACGAAACGGGGCCTCCCCAAGGGAAGGCCCCGCTCCAAAACCGAACCAACAAAAAGCCGAAGCTCAGTTCGACGCCGCGCCCGCCGCCGTCGCGGTTTGGATCACGTCGCCGACGCTCGCCTGCGTGCCGGCGGCCACGCCTACCACGCTGTCGGTTGAGCGGCTGTAGCGGCAGGCGTAGCGTCCGTCCGCGCCGGTGCCGCGCACTTGCAGGCGCACATCGATGCGACCGCCCCGGGTGCTGCTTTGGTCGAAATCGACCGCATCTTCGCTCACGCCCAGCTGGGTCGCGATCGCCGTGCGGCAGGCCGCGATGGCCGCGCTACGGTCGTCCGCATCCGCCAGAGCCGGCGGGGCGCCGAAAGCGCAAACGAGGGCAAAGGCGGCCGCGACGGGCGCCCACAACTTGGAAATCGTCATAATGTCATACCCCTAATCGCGGCCAGACCATGCCGCGAAGGGACTTACGCGCAGGGCTCACGGATAGATGTGCAAGCGCAACATTTTCTTGCTGCGCCGCAGCGTCAATCCCGCCCCGTTCATAGCGTCAGCTTTCCCCGCACCAGGGCCGCGTAGTCCGTCAGCATCGCCTCGCACACCGCCCCCGGCTTGAACTTGATCCCCGCGATCTCGTTCACCGGCGTCACTTCCGCCGCTGAGCCGGTCAAAAACACCTCGTCAAACGAGGCCAACTCGCCCGGGAAGATCGGCCGCTCGATCACCTCAAGATTGCGCCGCCGCGCCAGCTTGATGACCGTCTGCCGGGTGATCCCGTTGAGGAAGCAGTCCGGCGTCGGGGTATGGATGGCGCCGTCCCGGATCAGGAAGATATTGGCGCCCGTCGCTTCCGCGATCTGACCGCGCCAATCCATCATCAGCGCATCTTGGAAGCCTGCATCCTCCGCCGCATGCTTGGAGAGAGTGCAGATCATGTAGAGCCCCGCGGCCTTCGCCTCGCAGGGCGCAGTGTCCGGCGCCGGCCGCCGCCACGGCGCCACCATCATCCGGATCCCCGCCATTTTGTTCTCGAAATAGCTGCCCCACTCCCACACGCAGACCGCCGCGTGGATCGTGTTGGCCTTCGCCGAGACGCCTAACGCCTCCGATCCCCGCCAGGCGAGGCAGCGCACATAGGCTGTCTCCAGGCCCATTTTCGCAAGCACCTCGGCCTTCGCCTGGGTGATCTCCTCCGCCGAATAGGGGATCTCGAATCCGAGAAGCCGCGCCGACTTGTGCAGCCGCTGCGAATGCTCCGCCGACCGGAACACCACCCCGTCATAGGCCCGCTCGCCTTCGAACACGCAGCTGCCGTAGTGCAGCGCGTGCGTCATGATATGCACCTTGGCTTCCCTTTGCGGGACCAATTGGCCGTCCATCCAAACCCAGCCGTCACGATCGTGAAACGGGACCAAAGCCATTGTGCAAAACTCCCATAAGACCCGTTTGCGGGGGGGGATGACGGCTTGTGCGCGTCGAAACTCCGCCGCATGTTTAGCGGACACCATGGCGACTGATCAAACACGGGCAAATCTTGCGCAAAACCCTCCTTCCTCCGGGGCGGAAGCGAGACTTTTTTTGCGTGAAGACGAGCTCGACAGGGCAGCCGATTTGATTTTGGCCGCCGCCCGCACCTTTTTCAAGGCGGCGGAGCCTTCCCTCTCCCGTTGGAATCTCGGCCCCGCCCATTATCGCGCGCTGGCCGCCATTCGCCGCGAGCCGGACCTGACGATCTCAGACCTTTTGGGCCGACTGCATGTCCGCAAGCAAAGCCTCGCCCGCGTGCTCAACGAGCTGGAAGCGGCGGGCCTCATCGACCGCCGCCCGAGCCCCAAGGACCGCCGCGCCCGTCTGCTCCGTCTGACGCCCCCAGGCGCCGCCGCCGAACGCGAGGCCTCCACAGCCCTCCGAGAACGCCTTGCCGGCGTGTTCCGCGCCAAAGGTCCCGACGCCGTCTTCGCCGCCCGTTCGGTTCTGCAAGCCCTACTGCAAGAGAACGCCGCCCCATGAGCGCCCCCCAGAAAGGCGATCCAATCGCCATCCTCGACGCGGCGGGCCAACCCGCTCACATCCTCATCGTCGACGACGACGACCGCATCCGCGAGTTGCTCAAGCGCTACCTCGCAAAGGGGGGCGCCCGGGTGACGACCGCCGCCCATGCCGAAGCCGCGCGGCGCCTGCTGGCCTCGTTTGAGTTCGACGTTCTGATCCTGGACGTGACAATGCCGCGGGAGGACGGCTTCTCCCTGGCCGCCTCCATTCGCAAGACAAGCCCCGTCCCGATCATTCTGCTGACCGCCTTGGGAGACCACGAAGACAAGGTCAAGGGCTTCAGCCTCGGCGTCGATGACTATGTCCCCAAGCCCTTCGAGCCCGAAGAGCTCGCGATGCGGATCAACGCGATCCTGCGCCGCGCCTTCAGCCGCCGCGCTCGGACCATCGAGGCCGCAGCCTTCGGCCCCTTCGCCTTCAACCTGCAACGCGGCGAGCTGACCAAAGACGGCCAGACCGTGAAATTGACGGAAGCCGAAACGAGCCTGTTGAAAGTGCTCGCGCTGCGATCAGGCGACCCAATCAGCCGCGAGGAACTGGCCCGCAAAACCGGCGCCGGCCTGGAGCGGAGCGTCGACGTGCAGGTCACGCGCCTGCGCCGCAAGATTGAGACCGACCCCCGGGCGCCGGTCTATCTGCAGACCGTCCGCGGCGTGGGGTATCGGCTCGCGCTGGATTAGGGAGGGACGCCAGACACCCCTCCGGAGATCCCCCCTCACCTCCAGGGGAAGGGGCAGAGAGAAACACGGTTGGCGAAGACAAGGACCTCCGCCGACAGTCACACCCTTACCCTTACCCTTACCCTTACCCTTACCCCTCTCCCTCAAGGGGCCGGAAAAAACGGCCAAACCCTCAATCTTGGTTTGACCACACCGCGTCCGACCGGGTCTGATACGTCTTCCCGTTCCGTGCCTTGTGCGGTTTGCCCGCGCCGCGGGCGCCGTTCCCCCCACCCCGATTGTCGCCGCCCCGATTATCGCTGCTTCGTGGCTTCTCCGAGCGCATCTCCTGCCGACGATCGTCCTGGCGCGGACGGTCCTGACGCCGATCATCAGTCCGCGGCCGATCATCACGCGCGCGGTCCGGACGCCGGCTCTTGTCCCCGCTGCGCGATTCCTGCCGCTCGCCCCGTTCCTGCCGAGGCTGATCCCGCCGCGACGGCTGGCTGCGTTGCTGCTGCTGCCCCCGGCCCTGCCCGCGACCGCCGATCGGCGGCGGCTTGGGGATCGGGTCTTTCGGCCCCGGCGTCGGCAGCGCGAGCGGATGCTCGATCACCTCCACCGGCATTTTGGTGAGCTTTTCGATGTCCCGAAGCCATGCGCGCTCGTCCGGCGCGCAGAAGCTGATCGCCTGCCCATCGGCGCCCGCCCGCGCGGTTCGCCCGATCCGGTGCACATACTGCTCCGGCACGTTCGGCAGGTCGTAGTTGATGACGTGGCTCACCTCGTCGATGTCGATGCCCCGAGCGGCGATCTCAGTCGCCACAAGAAGCCGCACCCGGCCCGCCTTGAACGCCGCCAGCGCCCGCTCCCGCTGCGCCTGGCTTTTGTTGCCGTGGATCGCTTCCGCCTCGTGGCCGTTGGCCCGCAGTGCGCTGACGACCCGGTCAGCTCCGTGCTTCATCCGGGTAAAGACGATGGCGCGGTCGATCTCAGGCCGCTCGTTCAGGAGCGC
>JBILVS010000214.1:0-3844 GCA_044370335.1 Caulobacterales bacterium | reverse complement strand
ACCCGTCCTACTTCCCAAGCCAGCTGTTCTGGCTCGCGGTGTTCTTCGTCATTCTGTATCTGGCGCTCGACCGTGTGCTGCTGCCGCGGTTGGGAGGCGTGATCGCCACCCGGGAGGCCAAAATCAAGGGCGACGTGGACGCTGCGGCGAAAGCCAACGCCGATGCGCATCAGGCGCTTGCGGCCTACGACAGCGCCATGGCGCAGGCCAAGGCCGAAGCCCGCCAACTCATGGAGGCGGCGCGCAGCGAAGCAGCCGACACGCGGGCAAAGCAGACGGCAACGGTCGAGGTGGCGCTGACGGAGCGGCTCAATGCGGCCGAAGAGCGGCTCGCCGGTCAGCGGGCACAGGGCCTCGACGCGGCCCGGGCTGCCGCGGCGGATGTCGCCCGCGACATCGTCGCGAAGCTCACCGCCCCTCGGGCGGCCTAAGGAGAGCGACTGATGGAAGGCATTGTTGCAGATTCCAAGTTCTGGGTCGGCGCCGGTCTCGTCCTGTTTTTCGCCCTCGTTTTTTACGCCGGGGCGCACAAAGCGGTGTTCAATTCGCTGGATGATCGGGCGGCGGCCATCCGGGACGAGTTGGCTCGGGCCGAGGCCCTCCGCAGGGAGGCTGAAGCGCTTCTGAAACAATACAGCGCCCGCAAGGACGCGGCGGAGGCCGAGGCCGCGCGGATTGTCGAACAGGCGAAGGCGGACGCGGACAGCATGCGGCGCGAAGCCGAGCGGCAGCTGGCGGCGGATCTTCAGCGCCGCGAACGGCAAGTGGAAGAACGGATCGCGCGGGCTGAGCAGGCCGCCGCAGCGGAAGTCCGAAGCGTGGCGGCCGACGCAGCCATCGCGGCGGCGGAGAATTTGTTACGCGGGCCTGACGGCGCGGCGGCGCATGGTCGGCTTGTCGGTCAAGGCGCGGTCGAACTGGCCGAGCGCTTCCGCTAGACCACGTTGCGACCATACGGGCTCGGCCAAAAGCGTCGCAACGTGGTCAAGGATTAACACTGGGGCGTTTTCCGACGTTTCCGGCCTGTTCCAAAAGGTCGGAAAACGACCTAGCCGGGGGAATCCCAACATTCAAAAGCCCAGGCCTTTCAGGGCCTGGGCTTTTTCGTTGGGCTGGAAAGCGGACGGCGCCGCCGTGGAGATCACTCCGCAGCGTGCTTGTATTGCTCATCCGGCTTCCACCGCAGCTTCGGCTTCCGGGCGGCGGTGGTTTCATCGAGCCGGCGCATGGGCGCAAGGCGCGGCGCGGTTTTGAAGTGGGCCTGATCGCCACTCTCGGCCTTGTCGGCGAGGGCGATCATGACATCGGCGAAGCGGTCGAGTTCGGCCTTGGGCTCGGTGTCGGTCGGTTCGATCAGCATCGCGCCATGCACCACCAGCGGGAAGTAGGTGGTGAAGGGGTGATAGCCCTCGTCGATCAGCGCTTTCGCCAGGTCGATGGTCTCAAGGCCGTAGGCGCGGATGCTGCTGTCATCAAACAACGCCTCGTGCATGCAGGGGCCAAAGGCCGCAAACGGCGCGTTGTAGCGGTCCTTCAGGCGAGCGAGGATGTAGTTCGCGTTCAGCACCGCGTCTTCCGCCGCCTGCCGCAGGCCGTCCGCGCCATGGCTCATCATGTAGCTTAAGGCGCGTACGAACATCCCCATCTGGCCGTGGAAGGCGCACATTCGGCCGAAGGGCTGGCCCTCGGCTTCCGCCGCGTGCTCGATGAGGTCCAGCGCTCCGTCCTCCCGGCGCACAAGATGCGGGATCGGCGCATAAGGCGCCAGGGCCTCGGAGAGAACCGTCGGCCCCGCTCCGGGACCGCCGCCGCCGTGCGGGGTGGAAAAGGTCTTGTGCAGGTTGATGTGCATCGCGTCGACGCCGAGATCACCAGGCCGGACGCGGCCGACGATGGCGTTGTAGTTGGCGCCGTCGCAGTAGAAGTACCCGCCCGCGGCGTGAATGAGGTCCGCAATCTCTCTGATGTCGCGCTCAAACAAGCCGCAGGTGTTGGGGTTGGTCAGCATGATGCCAGCAACGTCCGGGCCGAGCTTCTGCCGCAGCTCGTCCATGTTCACCCGACCTTCGGCGGTGGCGCCGATCTCATCGACGGTGAAGCCGCAAGCCGCCGCTGTCGCGGGGTTGGTGCCGTGGGCGCTGGCGGGGACGATGACGCGCTTGCGGGTCTCGCCCTCGCCGCGGGCGATGAGCGCCTGACGGATAGCGAGCATGCCACACAGCTCGCCATGGGCGCCGGCCTTCGGGCTCATCGCCACCGCGTCGAGACCGGTCAGCTCCAACAACCAGTGCGCGAGTTCCGCCATCAGCTCGAACGCGCCCTGCACCGTGGACGTCGGCTGGAGGGGGTGGATGTCCGACAGGCCCGGCAGCCGCGCCATCCGCTCATTTAGCCGCGGATTGTGCTTCATGGTGCAGGAGCCGAGGGGGAAGAACCCAAGATCAATCGCGTAGTTTCGCTGGCTGAGCCGCACATAATGGCGCACGGCTTCCGGCTCAGAAAGGCCGACCAGGCCGACGGCGCCCTTGCGGCCTAAGCCGCCCAGGCGGTCCTTCAGGCCTTCGGCCTCCGGGAAATCGACGCCCGAGCGATCGGGCGAGCCGGTCTCGAACAAGAGGCTCGTCGCCTGAAGGAGGCCGCGAGATCCAGAGGTGGTGGCGAGAGCAGCGGCCTCGCCGGCTTCGCCGCGGGTGGATCGGAGTTGGGTCACGCCATGTCCCCTTTCAGAACTTCTTCCAGCGCCGTCTTGAACAGCGCGATGTCTTCATCGGTGTTGGTTTCCGTGGCCGCCACGAGCAGCACATCGTCCATCCCCGCTTGCGGGCTGAGCCGCGAGAACGGCACGCCGCCGAGGACGCCGTAATCGACCAGGTCCTCGACCACCTCCGTGGCGTTCTTCGGCAGACGCAGGGCGAACTCATTGAAGAAGCGCGGGGTGAGCAGGTCCACCCCTGGGATCGCAGCGAGCGCGTCGGCGGTTTTGATCGCAGTTTCGTGGTTGAGGACCGCGAGCCGTTTCAGCCCCGCTTCGCCTAAAAGCGACATGTGGATCGTCCACGCCAGCGAGCAGAGGCCCGAGTTGGTGCAGATGTTCGAGGTCGCCTTTTCCCGACGAATGTGCTGCTCGCGGGTCGACAGCGTCAGCACGAAGCCGCGCTTGCCGTCGGCGTCGGTGGTTTCACCGGCTAGACGGCCCGGCATCTGGCGGATGTATTTTTCTTGCGTCGCAAACAAGCCGACATAAGGTCCGCCGAAATTCAACGCGTTGCCGATCGATTGTCCCTCGCCCACCGCGATGTCAACGCCATAGGCGCCCGGCGGCTCAATGAGACCGAAAGCCACACACTCGGTGAAGACCGACACCACGAGCGCGCCCTTGGCATGGGCGGCGCGGACGATTGGCGAAAGGTCTGTGATCGTGCCGAACACGTTGGGCGACTGGACGATCACGCAAGCCGTATCGGCGTCAATAAGCTCGGCCACCGCGCCTTCCGCATCGACCGCAGCGGAGGCGGCTTTGATCGTCATGCCGAGGGCTTCGCACACGGTGCGGGTGGTTTCCGCGTAATGCGGGTGCAGGCCGCCGGAGAACACCACGCCCGATCGCTTGGTGATGCGGGCGGCCATGACGGCTGCTTCCGCGCACCCCGTGGAGCCGTCGTACATCGAGGCGTTGGCCACCTCCATGCCGGTGAGCATCGCCACCTGGGTTTGGAACTCAAACAGCGCCTGCAGCGTGCCCTGCGCGATTTCGGGCTGATAGGGCGTGTAAGTGGTCAGAAACTCCGACCGCTGGATCAGGTGATCCACGCTCGCCGGCACGTGATGGCGATAAGCGCCGGCG
>JBILVS010000013.1:0-39690 GCA_044370335.1 Caulobacterales bacterium | reverse complement strand
ATCGATGACCAAAAACCGGTCGGGCGCCTCCGCGGCAAGATCGAGGAACGCTTCCCGCACCCGGGCATGAAAGGCGAGGCCAAGACGCTCAAAGCGATCTTCGCCCCCTGCGCGGCCCCGGGCGCGCTCAAGGCCGGCCTCCGGCGGCAGATCGAGAAGCAGCGTCGCGTCGGGCTTCGGCGCGTCGATCAGGGTCGTTAGGTCTTCCACGACCCGGCGCGGCAGGCCGCCGGCCCCTGTCTGATAGGCGCGGGTGGAATCGACGAAGCGATCGCACAGCACCACCGCGCCGCGCTCCAACGCGGGACGGATTACGCATCGGATATGGTCCCGCCGGGCCGCTGCCAAGAGCAACGCCTCTGTCAGCGGGTCCCAGCGCTTGGCGTCGCCCTGAACCAGCAAAGCGCGGATCAGGTCGGCGCCGGGCGTGCCCCCCGGCTCGCGGGTGGCGACGACTTCCCGGCCCTGAGCGGCGAGCGCGGTCTGCAGGCGAGCGAGAAGCGTGGACTTGCCGGCGCCTTCGCCTCCCTCAAGCGTCAGGAACAGCCCAGCGCTCATGACCCGCCGAAGGCGATGCCGATGCCGGACAGCGCGCGGGAGAAGGGATTGGCGCGGCTCACGGGTTCGCGCGCGGTCAGCGGATAGCGCACGGTCTCAAAGCCGGGCCCCTCGATCACGAGGTGGGCGATGACCTGATCGGGGGCGATCGGCGCGGGCACGGGACCTTGGTAAATGATGCTCGCGGTGAGATTGGAAAACACCGACTGGTTTGCTCCGGCATAGATCGGCGTGGCGGAGACAAGTTCCGCAGTGCGCCGGGCGCCGAGCCAGACTTCGGCTTCGCCGATGACCTCGCCCGCAGCGTAGATTTCTCGGACCTGATAATCAAAGAACGCCGAGCGGATCAGGCTGACCGCCCGCTCGCGGCGTTCGGCCATCGTGCGTGCGCCGTTGAACACGATGATCCGCCGCTGCCCGTTCACCACCGCAGAGCCGATCAGCCCATAGCCGGAGGCGTCGGTGTGGCCGGTTTTCACCCCGTCCGCGCCTTCAAAAGCGCCCAGGAGCGGGTTTCGGTTCTCTTGCGTGCGGTCGTTGAAGGTGAAGCTGCGCTCGGCATAGTGCGCATACATCTCCGGATGCTCGCGGATCATGAGCGCCGCCAACCGCGCCAAATCCAGCGGGCTGATCTCGTGGCCTTCTTCGTCCAGGCCCGTGACATTGCGGAAGCGGGCCGTGCTCAGCCCCAGTTCTCCCGCCCGATCGTTCATCCGTTGGACGAAGGCGGCTTCAGAGCCCGCGACTGCCTCGGCCAGAGCGACACAAGCGTCGTTGGCGGAAACGATGATCGCCCCGCGCAATAAATCGCCGACCCGCACTTGCGAACCGATCGCCAGGAACATGTGTGAGCCGGAGGACACAGCCCCATGGCGCCAGGCTCGCTCGGACACGGTGACGAGCGTGTCTTCCGTAATGTCGCCGCGCTCGATGGCCTCCGCCACGAGCAGCATGGTCATCAGCTTGCTCATTGACGCTGGGGCGATCGGCTCTTCACAGCGATCGCAAGCGATGACGAGGCCGCTGTCATAGTCGATCGTCACCGCATGCGAGACCGGCCCTGTTTGATCCCTCGGCTCCTGGGCGCCTGCGGGCGCGAGCCACAGTCCCAGCCCCAACGCCGCCGCCGCAAGCCCTTTGTGCGAGCCCCACCTCATCCGTCACGCTCCTTACCGATGCCGTCGCCGACTTCCAACCCCTATGGTCTAGGAATCGGCGTCCGATGAAAACCCCCCAGCGCTGCACCGGCTGCAGGGTCCTCGCGCGGCGTGGGAAGGTGATCAGGGAAGCGGACGAACGACCCCGTTCGCGGCGCCCAAGCGGGCGGCGGCGGCGCGGGCGGCTTCAGCTTCGCTTTCGCTGACGAAGGGGCCAAGCCGCACGCGGAAGAGCTCGCCCTGAGCGGTCGTCACGGGCTCGATCACGACGCTGCCGGCGCTGTTGACGCGGGCGCGCAGGGCATAGGCGTTCTCAAGATTGGCGAAGGCGCCGAGCTGGACCGTAAAGCCGCCCCGCAAGGGGCCCGGGATGTAGCTCGTGCGCTGCACGGCCGGGGTGAGCGGCGCGCCGACATTTGGCGGCAACGGCAGCTGAGCGATCGGTGTGGAGGGGGCGATGGGGCCCTCTTCGATGCTTGATGACCGGCCGACGGCATAGACCGGCGCGCCGACGGGCGGCGTCGGGGTCGCGGCCGGGGTCGCCGCGGTCTCGATGACCCGGCGAGGGGCGGGGCCTAAGTAGCGGACATGGACCTGAGCGCCGTCATTGGCGCCCAAGGCGGCGGCCGCGCCCGGAGACAACGCCATCAACCGACCCGGCGCGAAGGGCCCGCGATCGATCAGCCGCACGATAACGTCGCGGCCGGTGGCGAGGTCTGTCACTTGAACCAGAGACGGGATCGGCAGCGTGGGGTGAGCCGCGCTCAAGGCCGCGGGATCAAAAGTCTCGCCGCTCTCAGTGACCGCGCCCGGGGTCCCATAAACCGCAAGGGCGCCGGTCTCGCTGTAGCCCGGCTCTGGGGTGGGCACATACCAGGTTCCGCCTTGCTGGTAGGGCGGTCCCACTTGTTCATCTTCAAGCCATACCGGGGCCTCTCCCACTGCGGCTGTCCTTGGGGCGGCGATCGGGGCGGGGGATGAAGACGACGACCGCCGCAGATCCAACACCCGCGGGCCTGATGGCGCAGCGGCCGCCCCCCGCTGCGATCCCGCCGCGCTATAGACGGTCTCCGGCTGATCGGGATAGCGCCACGTGACGGTCTCCGTCGCCGCGGGCGCAGGCGAAGCCCCTGCCCCGCCGCTGGGGGCCATGGAGGCAAACGTGATCGGCGCGCCCGGCCGCTCTTGGCCCCAGGCATTGACCGTCTGCGCCACCAGAACCGCCTGAACAACCATCGCCGCAAGGCACGCCCGGCCAATCGTGCTTTTGAGCAGACCGTCAATCATCAGGGCCTCTTCACCGCCATCGCGAATTTTATTCTCGCGCTCGATGTGGCCCTTTTACAGAACATCTCTTAAGGTCAAGCTAGGATTTACGGTTGATCTATTTTTATCAACAACAGTTAGTAACCTGAACGCGCTTCTAACCATATGACCTTTACTGACGCGCGGGCCCACCGGATACGAGCCGGTTCAGCTCGACGATATGCCCGTCCGGATCGGTGAGCATCGAGACCATCACATGGATGTCGCCGTTATCGCTCGGATAGGTCCGGGGCGTGGGCGGGGAAATCACCGTCACCCCCGGGGTCGCCGCGACGGCCGGAAAGCGCTCCTCCAAGTCCGAGGCGTTGAACAGCAACACGATCTCTCCCGGCGCAAAGGCGGGGGTCGGGTCGGCCGCCGGCGCAGCCGGACCGTCCAGGAACTGCCACAGGCCCAACATGCCGATGAACCCGTTATTGGCGCGCAGAAGCACAAGGCGTGAGCGATTGACCCCGTCGCCCCCTTCCCGCCCGAGCCGCGGGGAGGTGAGTGGCTGATCATAGGCGACCGTCATGCCCAAAGCGTCGCGGTAAAGCGCCAAAGAGCGGTCCATGTCGCGCACGATCAGCGTGGTGCGCCGCAGATCGATGGGAAGGCGTTCTTCCGTCGCCGCCGTTTCGGGCGCCGGCGGGGGGGCGGGGGGCGTTGTGGCGCAGGCGGCGAGGCCAAGGGCGGAGAGGCTAAGGAGCAGGGCCCGCATTAGAGCTTGTCCGTCATGATGAAGACGAGATCCGTCGCCATCGCTTGAAACTCGCCCGCCACCGCCTTCATGGCGTCGGTGGAGACCTCTCCGCCGAAGGTCTCCAAGTCGTTGACGTCAATGATCTCGATATAGGCGTAGGGCGGAGCGGCCTCGCTCATCAGCAAGCCCGTGGACTTGAAAACCTCAAACTGGTCGACCGACTTCAGGCCGTTGACCGAGGGCAGATCGACCCGACGCGCCCAGGCCTCGTAAGCCACCGGCGTCACGCCGGGCTTTAAATTGAACAGTGCGATGATCCGCGTCGCCATAAGCGCCTCCTCCGAATTGGATATATCTTTCGCCCCAAGCCTGAGCGCTGCGCAAGCAAATTGGGCGTGGGCCGATCACAAGTTGATATACCATCTTGACCGAAGCGCCTGGGCGCCCTCCCCTAAGTTGACGAACGAAAGCGTCCAAAACGGGCGCAGGCGAAACTTGGGAGCAGGCGATGCGGGCATGGATAGCGGCGTTGGTAGGGACGGCGGCCTTGATGGCGGCGGCTCCAGAGGCGGAGGCGCAGCGTCGCGGGGCGCAGCCGGCGCCGATCGACCTCTCGACGCCGCAGGGCGCGCTGCAGGCGATGCGGCGCATCTGGTGCACCCAAACCGACGGCGAGCCCGTTTACTGGTTCTGGCAGGGGGATGTGTATTCCCGCCGCCAGGGGGAAGCCGATCGCCTCCTGTTCCGGGTGCAGGGGCTCAATGTCCGCACCTGCGGACCGGCGTCCAATCCCGAGCGGGGCCAGGGCTTCCGCAGCGTCTCCCGCGAGCTTTTGATCTATCTCGACCCGACTACGGGCGAGGTGCTCTCAGAGTGGACCAATCCCTGGACCGGGGAGACGGTGGACGTGCTGCACGTCGCGAATGACCCCGTGAACGGGGAGTTCTTCGAGCGCACCCGGAGCGGCGCGCCCCTGACGTTCAACGCCAATTTCGTGGAGGACCACTGGTTCATGACCTCAACGGTCCCGCTCTTCTACCCCAATCCCTTGGGCGGGGCCTATCAGGCTGAAGTGGGCGGCACGTATCACGCCACCGAGATGTTCAACTTTATGGGCGTGACCAGCAATCTGACCGACGCGCGGCTCAACACCGCGAGCGTGGAAGTGGGCTGGGTGCGGATCTCCGATTGGCTGCCCTGGATGCGCATGGGCGGCCGGGAAGGCATGCTCTACTTCCACACTGCTGGCACTAAGGTGCTGGACTGGAACCAGATTTCGCCCCTGATGCAGAACGAGGTGGCGACCCATTACCCGACCTATCGCGAGCCGCCGCCGGTGGACGACGCCCGGCCGAACGTCACAAGCTGGCTCTATTACCAGCGCGTCCGGGAAGGGACCGAAACGCCGCCGGATCGTGAGTGATCGGTTGAAAGCGAAGGGGGTTTGGACACCATGACTGTGCGGGATGACGGCGGACACGCCCAGACCGGCCTCTCCCGCCGGTCGCTTTTGGGGGCGGCAGGACTTGCGGCGGGCGCCGCGGGCCTTGTCGCCGCCGCCCCGGAGGCCAAGGCGCTGCAACGCGGCGGGCCGCCGCTGCAGATGCAGACAGACGGCGGGTATCCCACCGTTCCCCTCACCAAGGACAGCTTGGCTTTGGGTGTGGTGCAGAGCCGCGTACGGGCTGTGGAGGTTGGCCGTCTCCGGCAAACTCGAGCAGATAACCTCGCCCACATGCTTGAGTTGGTCGACAACGCCCAAGGTTGGGGCGGGCGCTCCGACATCCTTTTCTTCCACGAATTTCCAATCACGGGTTGGTCCGGCGACTGGGACCGGCGCGACGCCCTGCGGGTGGCGATCGATATCCCTGGCGAAGAAACCGAAGCTGTCGCCGCCAAGGCCCGGCTATACGGGTGCATGATCGTGTTCGGGTCTTATGCCCGCGATCCCGATTGGCCCGACCACCTGCTTTCGATCACAACCGTAATGGGGCCAGACGGCGCGATCATCGACCGGCACTGGAAAGCGCGGAACATCAAAGGAGTGTTCCAGGGCTTTGAGCTCTTTACCACCACCATCCACGACGTGCTCGACCGTTATGTGGAGATGTACGGGCGGGACGCTGTGATCCCCGTCACCCGAACCGGTTACGGCAACATCGCGACCTCCAGCGTCCAGCGGGAGCCGGAGCTTTTCCGCGCCTTCGCCATGAAGGGGGCTGAAATCATTCTGCGCACCGCTTCGGGCGGGTTTACGCCGGCCGATATCCAGGCGACCTCGATGTACAACGGGGTTTACACCGCGGTGTCCAACAACGCCGTCTCGCCGGACAATCCCGGGTTCATGGAGGGTGTCGGCATGGTCGGCGGCTCCGCCATCTACGGCCCCCGAGGGGAATTGCTCGACGAGGCAAGCTCGGAGCATGAGACGCTGGTCTCGGCTCGGATCCCGATCGCGGATTTTCGTTCCCGTCACCGCCAACCGGTGATCCACATGTCGCTCTACCGCGACGTGTTCGATGCTTATGTCGAGCGCTATCCGCCGAACCTTTTTTCGGAATATCTGCCGACGGATGGTCAGGACGCGGCGCGCTTCTTGAGGGATAAATCACAATGGCGCTGACCCGTCGCCAGGCCCTGGCTCTGGGCGCCGGCGCTGCCGCTTTGGCGCTTCCCGGCTGCGCCCCCGCCCGCCCCGATGCGGACGTGATCGTGATCGGGGCAGGGCTCTCTGGCCTCCACGCCGCGCGGTTGATGCAGGCGGAGGGCCTGCGCGTCATCGTTCTCGAAGCCTCCGACAGGATCGGCGGGCGGCTTTTGACGCTGACTGATCTGCCCGGGGCGCCGAACGCCGGCGGCAGCCAGGTCGGGGCGGGCTATGGCCGCATCCGGGGCGCCGCCCAAGAGCTTGGGCTTGCGATCGAAAGCGACGCGAGCCCGCCCAACCCCATGGTCTTGGCCCTGGGCGGCGAGCTGATCGGCCCTGCGCAATGGCCTCTGAGCCTGAGAAATCCTTTCCCGCCGCCCTTGCGGATGGCCTCGCCGGGAGCGGTGTTCATGCAGCTTGCAGGCGCCTCTAACCCGTCGCGGGTCATCGACGACTGGATGAGCGCCGGGGTCGTTGGCCAGGACATTTCCGCCGCCGATTTCTTGACCCAGGCCGGTCTGAACTCCGACGCTCTGCGGCTTTTGGATCTCGGGCTCAACGCCAATAGCCTTGCGACCTACTCCATGATCAATGTCTGGCGGACGCAGACGCTCTATGCGCTCGACCGGCAGCTCGGGCCATCCGGAGGGGTCGTGGGTGGGTCTGCGAAGTTGACCGACGCCATGGCGGCTTCGCTCACTGAGCCCGTGCGTCTGTCGAGCCGCGCCGCGGCGATCACCACGGCCGACGATGGGGTGAGCGTCCGGCTTGAGAACGGAGAGACCTTGCGGGCGGCCTATGCAATCGCCTCCGTTCCTTTCCCCGCCTTGCGCCGGATCGCCCTGGAAGCGCCGCTGCAACCTGCCCAGCAGGAGGCGATCGCTGGCCTGCCCTACACCAAGATCATGCACCTTTATCTCGAAGCGGAGGCCCGCTTCTGGGAGGAGGACGGGCTTCCGATCGACATGCTGAGCGATGGGCCGCTCGAGCGGATTTTCGCTGTCCGCGACGACGCAGGCCAGCCGAACGGGATGATCCTCGCCTGGATCAACGGCGACGGCTGCGACAGTTGGATGGGCTTGGACGACGCAGCGGTTGAAGCCCGGGCGCAGGCGGAACTGGCGATCCTGCGGCCTGCCGCGCGGGTGCGACTGCGCCGGGCGGTCCGCTGGACGCCCGAGAATCCGCTGGCGGGCGGCGCCTACATGCACTGGGCGCCGGGCCAGGTGGCGCGGTGGGCCGAAGGCATGGGCGCTCCCGCAGGCCGGCTCCACTTCGCGGGGGAGCATCTGAGTCGCACCTATACCGGCATGGAGGGCGCCATGGAGAGCGGGGAGAACGCCGCCGTCGCCGTCATGACCGCGATGGGGGTGTTCGCGCCGTGAGGGCTGTCTTGGCCGTTCTGGCGCTGGGCCTCGCGGCTTGCACCACGACCGCCGCCTCGACTGATCCATTCTCTCGCTTCAGCGCCGCGCTTGAAGGCGCCTACTCCAACACCCGACAGTATGCGGAGGCCGATGAGAGTTTGCGGCGTCCGCCTGCCGCCGGCCATCCCTATGATTGGATCGATCACCAGCACGCGACCTTTCACCGGGTGACGGCGCCTGAGATTGGGAGCCACATCGTCTATCTCGAATGGCGCAGCGGCGGGCCGAACGGGCCGATCAGCCGCCAGCGGCTGTGGTCATTCCGAACCGATGAAACCGGCGAACCGCGTATGGATTTCTACACCTTTGTCGACCCAGCGCCTTACGCGGGTCGCGGGGGAGAGCCAGGCGCCTTCGCATCGGTCCAATCCTCTGACCTGATTGGCTACGGCGAAGCTTGCGCGCTTGAGGTTGAGCCGGTCGCGAACGGCCAGTTCGCCGCCTTGATCCCAGAGACATGCGTGATCACTGCGCGGTCTGGCCGCCGCATGCGCCTGGAAGCGGTCGTGATGCTGGCGGGGCCCATGCTAAGCTATCGCGAGCAAGGCGTGCTGGATGACGGCACCGTCGCCTTCAAGGTCCCCGGCGGCCCGCCTTACCTTTTCGACAGGTTGCCCTGATCACCCCAAGGGCCGCTCCGGATCATAGGTGCAGCTCGCCTGCAGCCACCTCAGGTTGATGCGCAATCGCTCCGTTTCGTCTTCGCCTCAGGCGCAGGGGACAGGGCGGTCGTTGCCCTCCTCCAGCACATCAAGCGTCAGGAAAGGCCGGTTGGTCCCGAAGGGCCATTCGACCCGGCGCAAGCGGAGCCTCACCTGCCGCGCAGGGGTTTCATCGGTCGTGTTGGTGAACTCGCCGTCCTGGTGGTCCATCCATTGCTCGCGCTGGAAGAACCAGTCCGCAGGCGCTTCGCCCGCGCCGCTGTCCCCATGCTCAGCACCGCGGTCCAGCAGGGAAAGTCCTGGGCCCGGCGTGGCTGATGCGGCACGCCAGCGCGGTTGCCATAGACATAAGACCCCGCTTCATCGATGGCGCGATCATGAATCCCGATGGTGTCTTCGGTCAGCACAAGATCATCGCTGACGATCAGGTTACGGCCCTAGCGGCTCGACAATAATGCGGCAGGCGCCCTCGTCCATCGGGCCGATAAACTGGTTCTCCCAGCGGCGCTAAAAGACGGCGCAGCGTTCAAAGACGGTCGTTTCCGCTGGAGTGAGGAATGCTAAAAGCCTTGGGTCCCGGTGGGCGCCGACGAGGGCTGCAGGGTTTTCCAGGGTATGGATGCGGAGAGGGATCGCGTTGCGGGCTTCATCGACGCTCATGACAGAGAGACTTTGGCGGTCAATTCGGGCAGGGTCGCCCCCAAGATCCTGCGCTACGGAGAAGACGTGCTCGCCTAAGGCCGGAAGGGCGACAGGCGCGAAGATCGAATGACTCCGCTCGCGGCGGTTCTCTTCCGCCACGCCCGGAGCCTCTTTAAAGAACACCTGGCGGTCGGTGTCGAAGCCCCTCAAACCATCGCAGAAATAGCGCGAAATCCTGTTGCAGGACCCCGGGCAGGGTCGCTTCCCCCAGAGCTGAACCTGCCGAAACCACGGTCAGAATCGCCGCCATCACCAGTCCGCGCCAAAACCGCATGTTCGCCCCCTGAGGGACTGTGGAAAAAAATGGGGCGACGCGATAGCGCGCCGCCCCTGGAGAAATCCGGTCCGAAGCTCGTCTGTAGGTCGCAACGGCCTTAGTAGGTGTAGCGCAGCTCAACGCCCAGCGTCCGGCCTGGACGCAAGCCGCCGAAGAAGGCGCGCGGGGCGGCCCGCTCGGCGCCGACCGGGGCGGTGGAGGGTCCAGCCCCCGCGACGTACGGCATCTGCAGCCAGCGGGTGGCCAACGTGATGGTGTCTTCGTCGGTCAGGTTGCGACCGAAGGCGGCGAAGGTCCAGTTGTCGCCCTCGATGCCGATACGGCCGCCGACGAGAGTGGTGTCGCCGGTTTCCGCTAGGTTGTGCACCTGCACGTACTTCGAGCTTTCATACGAGACGTTGCCCTGGACGAAGAACTCCGAGCCGTTGGCGAAGGAGAAGGGTCGCAGGTCGAAGTCGAACGAGGCCTGGTGCTCGCTGGTCAGCGGGTAGCGCTTGCCGGAGATGTCGCAGTTCCCAGTCAGGCCGAAGAACGAGGTGCCCGTGCCCGGCGCCGTTGTGCTGCCGGCGTTCAGCGCGCCGCCGCCCGAGGTCAGTGTCCACTGATCGGGATCGCAGCCGCGGGTGAACTCCGGACGGGTCCAGGCATAGGACGCCCCGACGGTCAGATAGTCGGCGATGACGGCCCGGCCGTCGATTTCAAAGCCCCAGATTTCGCCGTCGCCCTGGTTGGTCGCGATGGAGGTGACGGCGGTGCCGGCCTCGTTGGTCACCGCGGTGGTGAGCTGCACGTTGGTGGCTTCAGTGAAGTAACCGGCGGCGTTGATGTCGAGGCGACCGTCAAAGAAGCTGAATTTCGCGCCCAGCTCGTAGTTGGTGGACTCCTCTTGTTCATAGACCGGAATGCCGCGGAGCACGCCCAGGCTGCCGTTGAGGCCGCCTGGTTTCACGCCCTGCGAGTAGATGCCGTACAGGGTGACTTCGTCGCTCGGCTCCCAGCGCAGCGTGACGCGGGGGGTGAACGCGTCGAACTCGACGGCGCGGCTGAAGGTCTGAACGCCGGCCGCGTTGTAGTTGCGGACAGACTTTCGCTCCTCTGCGTAACGGCCTTCGAACGTGGCTGTGAGGGCGTTTGTCAGGTCCAGTTCGGCGAGACCGAAGAGAGCCTGGTTGCGGGTGTAGGACATATCGAGCCGCGTGGTCTGCCCCAGCGGATCGGGGAAGGTCAGGTCATAGCCGCCGTTCTGGCCGTAGTAGTAGTAGTGCCCGACTTTCCACCGGAAGGCGTTGTCGGACGGGCTCGCGAGGGTCGTTTCCAAGGAATAGTCCTGGATGTCGTCGCGGCTCGTGTTGGCGAAGAAGGCTTCCGCCGTGGTCGGCACCACAGGCGGCGTAAAGAAGAAGTTGACGCTGGAGTGGTCGGAATCGGTGCCGAAGAACTCCTGCTCGTCCCGGAAGCCAAAGTTGACGTCCAGGTTATAGCCCGAACCGCCGATGTCCCAGGAGAGGGCCGCCGTGGTCAGCCACGTGTCGCGCTCGATGCCGTCAAAGGCGGTGCCGTCGCGCGGGGAATAGACGTTGGAGCCCAGGGTCGCGGGCGCACCCGGGACCAACGGCACCGTGCCGACCGCAGGACCGGTGTTGAGCGCCACTTGGCCCGGCTGGATCACGCCGCAGAAATACTGGAAGTTGTTGGTCGAGCCCGAGCCTGTCCGGAACGCCAGCGAACGGTAACCGGGGAAGCAGTTGTTCAAGGTCGCCGGCTGCAGGAAGATTGGCAGCGGGCCGTCGTCGTCGGCGTTGTAGGAGGTACGCAGACGCAGCGACAGGTCCGGCGTCATGTCCCAGCGGAAGGAGAAGCCGACTGAGGTCGTCTCTTCAGAACCCACCAGCTCGTTGGTCACGAGGTTGCGGTATTCACCGTCATAGGTGTAACGCCGCAGCGACAGGCGGGCGCCGGCGTTCTCGCCGATTGGCCATTCGATCGAGCCCCGCACGTCAACTTCATTGTGCTCAGCGATCCTGATGCCGCCGCTCATGCCGAATTCTTCGCCGGCGTCGCGGGTGATGAAGTTGATGGCGCCGGCGTAGGTGTTCCGGCCGTAAAGGGCGCTTTGCGGGCCCTTGATTACTTCGACCCGCTCCACGTCCCCAAGGTCCAGCGACTGGATGGAGCCGGGATAATAGATTCCGTCGATGAAGTAGGCGGTGCCCGATTCGACGCCGAACTGGACGTTAGCGAGCACGTTCGACTGGCCGCGCACCACGGGCCGGTCTGTGGACCGACCGAAGGTCTTGGAAAAGCTAAGGCCTGGGGTGAAGCGTGCGACGTCGTCGATCGACTGAATGCTGAGATTCTCAAATTCTTCCTGGCCGAAGACCGTGACTGCCACCGGCGTGTCCTGCAGCGTTTCTTCCCGACGGCGCGCGGTCACGACAATGTCGTCGCCAGCGCCGGCGGAGGTGTCTCGCTCTTGGGCATGAACCACTTGCGGGGCCAGCCCCGTCATCACGGCCGCGAGAGCGGCGCTCCACAACAGAAGGCGACGGTTGTTCATGGCTTCTCCCCGAGGTCCTGGTTCAGAGTGACCGTTCCATGACGAACACTGGCAAAGAATATATCAACTTTGCAAGGGCACAGTGCGAGGCCGGGGGCTGGAAACGACACTTTGACGCCCACTGTGCCCGTTCAGCCCCACTTCGGCGCCTGGAGCGGCGGCGTTCCCCGCCCGTCCCTGAGCGGGCTTTAGGGCCGCGCCATGGGCGCTGCGGTCGTGTTGGCGGGCATTTCCGGAGCGATAATCACGTCAAACCTGCCCCAGTCTTGGCGCATCTCCGCCAGAGCCCGGTATTCGGGGCTGTCCCAGAAGGTCCGGGCGGCCTCGCAGCTGGGCCAGCGCGAAATCACGATGCTTTCAAAGGGCGGTTCGCCCTCCAGCGTCTCAGGGCTACGCGCCACCAGGAGATAGGCGCCCCCAAATCGGGCATAGAGCGGCGGCAGCGCCCTCGCGTATTGGGGGAACAAAGCCCGGTCGGTCACCACCCCCTGCACCACCATGATGCAAGCCGGCTCCGTCGCCGGCGCCGCTGCGACAGGGGTCTCAGCGCCGCCGCCGCCGGCGCAGGCGGCGCACAGCAAAACGGCAAGGGTCGCAAAAGCGTGACGCATGGGGGCTTCTCCCGGTTGAAGCGACGTGGTTGTTATACCAACCCCGCCCCCGGCCCGCGCGCAAGCCGCCAAAGGACAGCGCCCTGATGTCTGAGCTCCCCTCTTCCCTTTCCTTTCCGCCCACCATGACCCTCGAAGATCTGACCGCGCGGCAGATTTTTGAGCGGGTGAAGGCCAATCCGGCCCGGGCCCGATTCGGCTTCGGCGAGCGCTTGGCCATCGTGAACGTGGATTTCCAACAGGCCTACACCCGGCCCGATCTGTTTCCGAACACGGCTTACGTGACCGATCCCGCCCAGATCGCCCATGTGAACGCGATCTCCGCCCTGGCGCGGACGGCGGGAATGCCGGTGATCTGGACCCGGGTCTGTTACAAGCCCGACGGCGGGGACGCGGGCGTCTGGGGCACGCGGAGCAACACCCCGGACAGCCTGCAGAACATCAAATTCGGCTCCGACCGCCACGCCTTTGATCCGCGAGCGGATGTCCAGTGCGAAACGGACCTGATCTTCGACAAGCGCATGCCGAGCGCCTTCTTTGAAACTCCGTTGAAGAGCTATCTCGTGTTCCACAAGGTCGACACCGTGGTGGTGACAGGGGGCTCCACGTCCGGCTGCGTGCGGGCCACCGCGGTGGACAGCCTGAGCCATGGCTATCGCACCATCGTGCCTGAAGCATGCGTGGCCGATAAGCATGAGAGCTATCACTTCGCGAACCTGACCGACCTGCAGCTGAAATACGCCGATGTGGTGGGGGTTGCAGAGGTGAAGGCGTGGTTTGAGGGCCGCCATGCACGCTGACCCGAATCTCTATGATTATTGGCCGTATCAGGACCGGCCCAAGATCGTCTGGCCCGGCGGCAAGAAGCTCGCCTTCTGGATCGCGCCGAACGTTGAGTATTACGAGTTTGATCCGCCGAAGAATCCCTCGCGCCCCGGTTGGCCGAAGCCCTCTCCCGATGTCGTGGCCTATTCGCAGCGAGACTGGGGAAACCGGGTCGGCCATTGGCGGCTGATGGAGTTGCTCGACAAATACGGCATGAAGGGCAGCGTCTCTCTCTCCATTGGCCTGATTGACCATCATCCCGAGATCATCGAAGCCTGTGTGCAGCGGGAATGGGAGTTCTTCAGCCACGGCGTCTACAACACCCGCTACTCCTACGGCATGGACGAGGCCCAAGAACGGGCGGTGCTGGAGGACAGTATCGCCAGCGTGGAGAAAGCGGCGGGCCAGCGCATCCGGGGCTATCTGGCGCCGGCCTTAACCCACACCGAGCGAACCCTCGATCTGATTGCGGAGTACGACTTCTGGTACTCTTGCGACCTGTTTCAGGACGACCAGCCCCAGCCGCTCAAGACCAAGACCGGCAAGCTGATGAGTATGCCTTATAGCCTCGAGGTGAACGACGTTATCACCTATGGGGCGCTCGCCATGAGCCCTTGGCGTTACGCCGATATCCTCAAGCGCCACTTCGATCAGCTGTTGGAGGAAGGTGAGACCAGCGGGACGGTGATGTGCATTCCATTGCACGCCTATCTCGTCAGCCAAAGCCACCGCATCCGGGCTTTTGAGGAGGCGTTGAAGCACATCGTGGCGCACGCGGACGATGTCTGGATCACGCGAGCGGTGGATATTGCGGGCTATTATCGCGAGCATTGCTGGGATCAGACCGTGGCGGACATTGCGCGGCGGGGCCTGGCGACCGGGGGGAGCGGATTCGCCCCATGAGCCTCCCTCCCGGCTACCTCTCCTACCCCCACCGCCGGCACGGCATGGATCAGGACCGTTATCCTTGGCGGCTGTCGATTGATCGCCCGCCCATCGCTTGGCCGGGTGACAAAGCGATCGCGCTCCTGATCGTGGCGCCGATCGAGCACCACATGCTTAATCCGGGCGGGAAACCCTTCAAACACCCCGGCGCGATGCAGACGCCCTATCCGGACCTGCGCCACTACACGACGCGGGACTACGGCAACCGGGTCGGGGTGTTTCGGCTTTTGAAAGAGCTGAAGGCCGCGGGGCTCAAGGCCACAGTCCCGATTAACGGGGCGGCGCTGGGGCGTTTTGGCCCGCTGATCCGCGCGCTCGAAGCCGACGGCCACGAGATCGCCGCCTACGGCTGGGACACGGATTCTATCCACTGGGCCGGGATGGAGATCGACCAGGAACGCAGCCTGGTCGCCAAGACCCGCGCCGGCTTCGACAGCCACGGGCTCCGCCCCACAACCTGGCTCAGCCCGGCCCGCCACCAGAGCTTCTCCACCCTCGACCTCATCGCCGAGCAGGGCTTCACCGTCTGCCTCGACTGGGAGATGGACCAGGTTCCCGTGCCCGTCCGCACCGATCAAGGGCGGTTGACCTGCGTGCCGCTCTCCAATGAGCTCGATGATCGCAAGCTCCTGATTGACCAGCGCCAGACCGAGGCCGAATGGCGCGACCAGATCTTGGAGGCGGCCGCTTGCCTGAAGGCCGAATACGCCCGCTTCGGCGGGCAAGTCTTGAGCTTCACCTTGACGCCTTATGTCTCTGGCCAGCCCTTCCGGATCTGGGCGGTGCGAGAGGCCCTTCGGGCGCTCGCCGCCGACCCCGCGGTGTGGAGCGCTTCAGCCGCGGATATCATTGAGGCGTGCGCATGACCGACCGCATCACCGCCAATCTTCCCGCCATCGATTTTGCCGCCACCGAGGCTTTCTACGCCCGGCTGGGTTTTGAGACCTCCTTCAAAGACAACGGCTGGATGATCCTGGCGCGAGGCTCTCTGGAGATCGAGTTTTTCCCCTATCCCGACCTCGATCCCTATCAGTCTTCCTTCAGCGCCTGCCTGCGCACCGACGATCTGGACGGGTTGTGGGCCGCGTGGACCGGCCTTGGGCTGCCGGCGCAAGCGATCCCGCGCCTGCAGGGACCGGCGTTCCCGATTGGCCACGGACTTCGTATGTTTGCCCTGGTCGATCCCAACGGCTCGCTTCTGCGCTGCATCGGGGAGGCCCCTTGACCACTTACCAAGACCTGAAGGCCCTGGCCTTGAGCCTCAATCTCCCTGGAGTGACCGAGGCGATCTCGTGGGGCAATCCCTGTTTTAACGCGCATGGGAAGATGTGGACCTGGTGGGGGCCGCAGGACAACGCGGCGGTCTTCAAGATCCCCATAAAAGAGCGGGAGATGCTGTGCGAGGCGGCGCCGGGCGCCTTCTTCTACACCCCGCATTATAAGAACCACCCGCTCATCCTCATGCGCCCGGAGCGGTTCGGCCCCGTCTGGGCCTGGGCGCGGCTTCTGCAGACCTGGCGGGCCATGGCTCCCAAAAAGGTGCTGAAGGTCTGTGACGGCATAGCAGAATCCCCCTCATGACACGCCGCGACCTTCTTTTATCCGGGCTTTCCGCTGGAGCGCTTTTGCCCATGACCGACGCGCATGCTCAATTGAGCCAACCCGCCCGCTACACCGCGCTCGCCCTGCAGACCCGCTGTGATGCGGTGAACCAGGACCGGACGCCCGAAGACGCCCGCGCACGCATGGCCGCAGCCATCGAGCGGGTCTCCGGCCAGATCTCCGCCGCCCGCGGCTTCCTGCAGGGTTTCAACGGCTATCCGGTGAAGCTTGTCGTGTTGCCTGAGTATTGGATGACCGGCTTTCCTTTGGGAGAAACCCGGGAAGCGTGGCAGGCCAAGGCGGCGATCGCCATGGATGGTGCTGAGGCCGAGGCGATCGCCGGCATGGCGCGGCGGCATGGAATCTATCTCTGCTCCAACCATTATGAGCTCGATCCGCATTTCCCGGACCTCTATTTCCAGGCGAATGTGATCTACGGACCGAACGGCGAAGTGGCCTGCCGCTATCGGCGGATGATTTCGCTCTACACGCCAACGCCTTACGACGTGTGGGACCAATATCTGGACATTTACGGCCTTGATGGCGTCTGGGCGGTGGCCGACACCGAGATCGGCGTTCTGGGTACGATCGCAAGCGAGGAAATCCTTTATCCCGAAGTCGCCCGCATGGTGGCGATGCGCGGCGCCGAAATTCTCCTGCACCCGACATCTGAGGTCGGTAGCCCGCAGATGACGCCCAAACACATTGGCAAACTCGCTCGGGCGGTGGAGAACATGGCCTATGTCGTGTCCGCCAACTCCGCCGAAATCATCGGCACGCCGGTGCCTTCGGCCTCCACCGACGGCATGAGTCTCGTGGCGGACTGGTACGGCCGGATTCTCGCAGAGGCCGCGCCAGGGGAAAGCCTCAACGGCAACGCCGTTCTGGATCTTGCCGGCTTGCGCTCCGCCCGGCAGCAAGCGGGCATGACCAACACGCTCTCGCGCCTGCCGCTCGACGCATTCGCCGCGGATTATGACAACCGGACCCTCGCGCCGCCCAACCGCACGCCGGACGGCCAAATGATCGAGCGGGTGGAAGTTCTGCGGCGCCAGCAGGAAACCATCGCCCGCATGACCCAGGACGGCGTCATCCGCCCCTGATGAGCCGCCTATTCGGCCGCTTTCTCCCGAAGGCCTTCATAGGCCTCGCCGGCGACCATCAGTTCCTGCAGCCCCAGAAGGGCGTTGATCTGCTTGAAGTCCAACATCCGATCTCGGGCGACCGAAGTCGTCCCGTTCTGATGGAGCTGCCTGAGGAACTCTTGCGCCATGAAAGCATAGGCGCGGACCAACGACCCGGGCGAAATCACCAGCCGGAAGCCCAAGGCCTGCAGCTGATCTTTGGTCATGAGCGGGGTTTTGCCCCCTTCCACCATATTCGCGAGCATGGCGACGTCGGGAAAGGCGCGCCCCAGACGCTGCATCTGCGCCAGATCCTGCGGGGCTTCAACGAAGAGCACATCGGCGCCCGCGTCGCGGTAGAGCGCGGCGCGCTCCAAAGCGCGTTCAAAGCCCTCCACGGCGATGGCGTCGGTGCGGGCGATGACGAGGGTCTCCTCGCTCTCCCGCGCGTCCACCGCCGCCTTCACCTTGCCCGCCATGTCGGAGGCGGAAATCAGGGCCTTGCCGGCGAGATGCCCGCAGCGTTTGGGGGCGGTCTGGTCTTCGAGCTGGATCGCTGTGGCGCCGGCGCGCTCCAGGGTCCGCACTGTGTGTTGGACGTTCAGCGCATTGCCGAAGCCCGTATCGGCATCGACGATCAGCGCGATGGACACCCGATCGCGGACGCGGGCGGTGACGTCGGCCACCTGGGTCAGGCCCAAAAGCCCGATATCGGGCCGGCCGAGCTGGGTGTAGGCGATCGAGGCCCCGGACAGATAAGCCGCTTCAAATCCGGCCTGTTCGATCAGCAGAGCCGACAGCGCGTCATAGGCCCCCGGGGCGAGGACCGCCTCGGACTGGGCCAAGCGCGCCTTGAGACTCGTGCGGGCCTTTATGGTCGCGGCCTCAGTGTTCATGGTGACCCTGTTCCTTGGCTTGAAACCTCTGCTTGAGCAAAGGCACCAGTCCGCCCGCTTCAGCCATCGCCAGAAGGTGCGGCGGGACCGGCGTCAGCGCAAAGCTGCGCGAAGCTGTCAGATTACGCAAACGCCCGCTCGCCAGATCGAGATCAAGCTCATCGCCCTCCGCGATCGCGCCCTCTTCCCAAAACACTAAAGCGGGAAGCCCCAGATTGAAGGCGTTGCGATAGAAAATTCGGGCGAAGCTTTTAGCGAAGATAGCGCGCACCCCGAGGAGCCGCAGCGAGGCCGCGGCCTGTTCCCGAGAGGAACCGATGCCAAAGCCTTCCCCCGCCACGATGAAGTCGCCGGGCCGCACCGCGTCGGCAAAGTCAGGTCGGACAGCCTTGAGACAGTGTCGGGCAAGGTCGTCCGCCGGCAGCTTCATCAGCGCGCCGGGGGCTAAGACATCGGTGTCGATCCGATCGCCGAGGAGGAAAGCCCGGCCCGTCATGCGGCGGCCTTCGCGTCGGCCAGCAGGGGGCGAGGGTCGACGATGCGCCCTGTGACCGCCGCGGCAGCGACCGTATAGGCGGAGCCCAAATAAACGAAGGCCTCGTCGTGGCCCATGCGCCCCTTGAAGTTTCGGTTGGTGGTGGAAAGGCAGGTCTCCCCCGCCGCGAGGATCCCCGCACCCATGCCGGCGCATGCGCCGCAGCCGGAAGGCATCAGGGTGGCGCCCGCTTCCAGGAGCGCACCGAGAACCCCTTCTTCGGCGGCCTGGGCGGTGATGACACGGGAAGCCGGTGCGAGCAGCAGCCGCACCCCCTTAGCGACCCTCCGCCCCCGCAGCACCTGCGCCGCCATCCGGAGGTCTTCGAGCTTTGCGCCCACACAGGCGCCGATATAGGCTTGGTCGATCCGGGTTCCCTCATGGGCGCCGACCGCATCGCTGTTGGCGGGGCTGTGGGGCGCCGCCACCTGAGGGGCGAGGTCAGGGGCGTTCAAGCCGATATCAAGGCCCAAGGCGGCCTCGAGGTCGCTCCGCCATTGCAACGGATCAGGGCCCGGATCGCCGCCATGGGCGCGGATATGGGCCAGCGTCGTCTCATCGGGGGCAATGAGCCCGGTGTCATAGCCAAGTTCAGCGCTCATGTTGGTGAGCGTCATCCGCTCATCCATCGACATCCCCGCCACCGCGTCCCCGGCGTACTCGATCACCTTGCCGGCGTTCTCCATGCCAAGTCTCCGGCACAGCCAAAGCATCACGTCCTTGGCGGCGACCCCAAGACCGAAGCCGCCTTCAACCCGGAAGCGGTCAGTGGCCGGCACTTCAAGCCACGTTTCGCCCGTGGCAACCACCCCCAGCATGTCGGTGGCGCCATAACCGGCGCTGTAACACCCAAAGGCCCCCGCGTGCGGGGAATGGCTGTCGCCTCCGGCGATGAACATCCCCGGCCGGAGCAGGCCCTTCTGCGGTAGAAGCGTGTGGGCGATGCCCTCCATGTCGAAGAACTGAGCCACGCCGTAGTCGGCCGCGAAGGCCCTGGTCAGCTTGAGGATCGCGGCGCTCTCGGCGTCCACCGCCGGGACATAATGGTCAGAGGCGATGACGACCTTGGAGGGATCCCACAACCGGGCGCCCAAAGCCTCCAGCTGCGGCTTCCATCGTCGCGGGCCTGAGCTGTCATGCGCGAAGGCGAGATCCACCCGACATGTCAGAATAGCCCCCACCGGGGCCTCAGCCACGCCGGCGGCGCGGGCGATGATCTTCTGCGCCAAGGTTTGCGGAGGCGGGTTTGCGGGCATGGCTGGGCAGGGTTCGCTTGTCTCACGACTGGGCTTTCGCCCTGGCGGGTTGCAGGCCGGGCGCCATATTGGTATATCCTTTAAATCTCGTCCACCGTCGGGACGAGTTCTGCGAGTGCGGGACGATGTCCATGGATCAGCCCTGCCCAACGGCGCCGCGCATGTCGCAGCCGTGCTTTCTGGTTCTGTGCGAGGATGGCTCTAAAGCGCCGTCCCTGCGGGAGCGGGATCTTGAAGGCCATTTGGCGCATTTGGAGCGCCACTGGCGGCGATACTTGGCTGCGGGTCCGCTGCGCAACCCCGGTGAAACCGCACTAAGCGGGTCCATATTCTTGGTGTTCGCGACGGACGAAGCGGAAGTCCGGACCCTGATGGAGGGGGACCCCTACTTCACCAACGGCCAGTACCAGAGCGTGCGGATTGTGGGCTTTACGCCTGCGATCGGGCTATCGCTCGGGGGAAAAATCTGGTCGGACCCCGCAAGCCTCCGCGGCCGCGCCGCCGGCGGCGAACCGGGCGGGCAGGCATGAGCCTGCGCCCTCGCGCCGCGGCCGAAACCACTTCTGGGACCTTGCGAACCCCGCTAAAGCCTTCCGCGATGGTGCTTCAACCCAAACCCGCGCCGGACGCCGCTTTTGAAGCCGCGCCTTTGCAGACCGAGGGCGACACGCCACTCTACGGGCAGATGTATAACCTCCTGCGGGAGCGGATCATGACCGGCCGCTTCGCGCCGGGCTCGCTTCTCCCCGGCGAACAGGAGCTGAGCCGGCTCTTCGGGGTGTCGCGCATCACGGTGAAGCGGGCGCTGAACGAACTCGCCTCAAGCGGCTATGTCGCCCGCCAACGCGGCCGCGGCACCGTCGTGACTTATAATCCCGCAGCCCCCGTGGTGATGGGCAGCTTCGAAAACCTGTTCCAGAGCCTGAAAGAGATGGGCTTGGGAACCCAGGTCGACCTTCTCGACGTCCGGGAGGTGGGCGCCGATGCGGACGTGGCGCGGCTTCTTGGCCTGGAGCCTGGGGATCTTGTGCAGCGGGCGGTGCGCCTGCGCAAGATCGAGCAGGAGCCCTTCTCCTATCTCGTCACCCATATTCCGGCGCTCTACGCCAAAGGCTTTGACCCGCAGCTCCTGGCAAGCCGGCCGCTGTTGCAGCTTCTGGATGAGGCCGGCCACCGTGCTGTCGAGGCGGAACAGTGGATCACCGCCGTCGCCGCTCCGGCGGAGGTCGCCAAAGCCCTGGGCTTGAACGTCGGCGCGCCGCTTCTGCGGATCGTGCGCGTGATGCGGGAAGAAAGCGGAGAAGGCGTTGAGGCGCTGGAGGGCTTCTATCGGCCCGACCGCTTCCAGCACCACATGCAGCTGACCCGCCGCCGGACCCGCTCCGGTGAAGACGAATGGCGCTAGCGCGACATCAATCCCCCGCTCCGCTTCGTTCAGCGCGATTGCCGCCCCCGTGGGATGGTTGATATACCAACTGAATGATCCCCAGCGATCCCCTGTTTGTGGCTTTGGCCGCCTTGGCGCACGTTCTGGTGCTTGTCTATTGGCTGGGGGGCGATCTCGGGGCCTTCTATGCTTCGACAATTTTGACCCGGGCCTCAGAGACTCCCGTCGCCCGCGTGACCGCCGCCCGCATTCTGAACGCCGTCGACATGGCCCCGCGGACTGCTCTGCTGCTCGCGTTCCCGACGGGCGCCTCCCTCGCCGCGGCCAAAGGCTGGATCGCCTTGCTGCTTTGGGCGGAAGCGGCGCTTTGGCTTGTGGCGGCGTTATGGGTTGCCTTGATCTGGCGACTGCACAACCCGGCCCCGGCCCGGGCCTTGAAGGCGCTTGATCTGGTTCTCCGCCTCGCAGCCCTCGGCGGCCTTTTCGCCGCCGCAGCCCTTCTCACGGACTGGCCCCTGTTCATTAGGCTCAAGGCGGCGCTTCTGGCGCTGGCGATCAGCTTGGGCCTTGCGGTCCGCGGCGTATTAGGGCCCTTCGGCCCCGCCTTCGCCGCCATCGCGCAGGGTCACGCCACGCCTGAAGCCGAAGCCGCTTTGTCCGGCGCGTTAGGCCGAGCGCGCCTCTTTGTGGCCGGCATCTGGATCACGCTGCTCAGCGCGGCCGCTCTTGGCTTATGGACGCCCTTATGACCGCTCTCGCAGACCAGCTGGCTTCACTTGTGGGGCCCGCCCATGTCGCGACCGACGAAGCCCATCGCCGGCTGATGAGCGACGATATTTATGGACGTGGGGGGCTTGCGGGCCTTGTCGTCGCGCCCGGCTCTGCAGCGGAGACGCAGGCGGTGGTGAGGGCCTGCGCCGCGGCTGGGGTCGCCATCCTGCCCCGCGGCGGAGGCATGAGCTACACCGGCGGATATGCCGCGGCCGAGGCCGGCGGGGTGGTGCTGGATCTGCGCCGGTTGAACGCCGTCTCGGTCAACCCCGGCGACCGGACTGTCACCGTCGGCGCCGGCGCGACTTGGCAGGACCTGCTGGATGGGTTGCGCCCGCATGGGTTGCGCACTCCCTTCTGGGGGCCGCTCTCAGGGCTGACTTCCACGGTGGGCGGGGGGCTGTCACAGAACAACGCCTTCTTCGGCGCAAGCCTCTATGGTCCGACGGCGGAGAGCGTGCTCAGCGTGAACGTGGTCCTGGCCGATGGCAGCCTTTTGCGAACGGGGACCGCCGCCTCCGGCGGCAAACCCTTTTTCCGCCATGACGGCCCGGACCTCACGGGCGTCTTTCTGGGCGACTGCGGGGCGTTCGGGGTCAAGACCGAAGCTACTTTCCGGCTGATCCCTGCTCCCGCCCACGAGGCCTGGCTCTCGTTTTCCTTCGCCGACCACGCCGCCTGGCTCATAGCCATGACCACAGCGGCGCGGCTCAATCTGGCGTCCGAGATCGTCGGCTTTGATCCAAACCTCGCCCGCATCCGGATGAAGCGCGCGAGCCTTCTCGCCGACGCGGGCGCCTTGCTGAAAGTGGTGGGGGCGCAGAAATCGCTGTTGTCCGGTCTTAAGGAGGGGGCGAAAGTCGCCCTCGCCGGGCGCGGCTTCCTTGATGGCGCGGATTACTCGGTCCACCTCGTGTCCGAAGGCCCTGGCCCCGCCGGCGTTGAAGAAAAGGCCGCAGCCCTCCGCGCCGCCCTGGCCGCCGCCGGGGGAAGAGAGGTTGAGAACACGATCCCCAAGGTGATCCGGGCCAGTCCGTTCACCCCGCTCAACAGCATTCTCGGTCCAGAGGGTGAGCGCTGGGCGCCGGTCCACGGCATCGTGGCCCTGTCTGACGCGACGGCCGCGTTCGAGGCGCTGGAGGCTGTATTCGCCGCCCGCGCGGAGGCCTTCGTCCGCACCGGCGTCACGACCGGCTATCTGACCACAACGGTAGGCCAGACCGGCTATCTGATTGAGCCCGTCTTCTATTGGCCAGACCAGCTCTACCCGATCCATGAGGAAATCGTGGAAGGGCCGTATCTGTCGAAATTGCCGCGGCGCCCTGCCAATCCCGAGGGCGCGGCGGTGGTGGCCGAGGCCCGGTCGGCCGTGGTGGAGGCCTTCGCCCGCTTCGGCGCCGCGCATTTCCAAATAGGCCGAACCTATCCCCTTGCCAAAACCCGCACGCCCGAGGCGCTGGCCGCGCTCCGAGCGTTGAAAACCCAGTTTGACCCGCAAGGGGTCATGAATCCCGGAGTGTTGGGCCTATGAGCATCTCCGTCCGCAACCCCCGCACCGGGGCTCATGACGCCGTCATCACCCCGCCCCAAGCGGAAGAGCTGGCGGGCCTTGCCCAGCGCCTGCGGGCCGCCCAGCCCGGTTGGGCGGCGTCGAGCATTCAAGAGCGCGCCGCCGCGTTGCAGGCGTTGGGCGCCGCGATCGAGACCCACGCCGATGCGATCGCCGCGGCGCTGGAGATCGACACCGGCCGCCGGGTCATCGCCAGGCAGGAAGTGAAAGGCGTCTTGGGAGCTTTGGCGGGCTGGGCCGCGCAAAGCCAGCATCTGCTGCCCGAGGCATGGACGCAGGGGCGGTCGATGCCGCACGTGATCCATCGACCCCAGTTCGTCCCCTACCCGGTGGTGGGCGTGATCAGCCCTTGGAATTTCCCGCTCACATTGTCGATGATCGACACCATCCCCGCGCTTTTGGCGGGCTGCAGCGTGCTGTTGAAGCCCTCTGAGGTCACGCCGCGGTTTGTGTCGCCCCTGATGGCGGCGGTGGCGAAGGTTCCCGTGATCGCGGCGGTGTTTGAGACGGTCCTCGGCGGCGCCGAGACCGGCCGCGGCGTCATCGAGGCCTCCGATGCGGTCTGCTTCACGGGTTCGGTCGCCACTGGCCGGGCGGTAGGGGCGCAGGCCGCGCAGCGCATGATCCCGGCCTTTCTGGAACTCGGCGGCAAGGACCCGCTCATCATCCTGGCCTCCGCTGATCTCGAGGCGGCGATGACGGCGGCCCTGCGCGGGTCGGTCCTCTCAACGGGCCAAGCCTGCCAGTCGATTGAGCGCATCTATGTCGCGCGGCCGCTTTATCAGGCCTTTGTCGAGCGCCTGACGGCGGCGGCCGCCGCCTGCCGGCTCAACTGGCCTGAGATCACCGCCGGTGAGATCGGCCCGATCATCTTTGAAAAGCAGGCGGCGACCCTTAGGGCTCATCTCGACGACGCCCGGGCCAAAGGCGCCCAGGTTCTGACCGGCGGTGTCATTGAAACCCATGGCGGCGGCCTGTGGCTGAAGCCCACGGTGCTCACCGGGGTCGACCACAGCATGCAGGTCATGACCGAAGAGACCTTCGGCCCGATTATGCCCGTCATGGCGTTCGATTCAGTAGACGAAGCCATCGCCCTCGCCAACGACACGGTCTTCGGCCTGTCCGCCGCGGTGATGGCGGGCACGCTGGAGGAGGCCGAGGGCGTGGCCCGGCGGCTCAACGCGGGCGCGGTGAGCCTCAACGACGCGGCGTTGACCTCGCTGTTCTACGAAGCCGAGAAACACGCTTTCGGGCTATCGGGCCTCGGCGGCTCTCGCATGGGCCCCGCCGGCTTTCAGCGCTTCCTCCGGCGCAAGGCGCTGATCGCCAACACCGCCCGGCCGACGCCCTTGAGCGCCTTTGCCGAGGATGCCTGATCTACTTGATGCGCCGTTCCTTGATGCAGGTGCGTTTGACGAGTTGGTCGTTCTCGAACCAGTGCCAGGTGCGGCCGCGATGGGCGCCGTCTTCGCTGATCTGGATCATCTCATAGAGATAGGTCCCGGGCTCGCCCTTCCGCACCCAGGTCAGCATAACGGTGCGCTCGTCGACCTCCCAGGCGGAGCCCTCGATCCGGTCGGTGTCCCACCAGATGCGCTTGTCTTTATAGGTGGCGGGGAAGTGCAGCTCCTCGGTGCGGCCGTCCTCCCAGAGGTAGGTGTTGATCTGATAGTACGCGAACGGGCCGTCATCGGGGAAAGCGCATTTCAGGTGCGAGGCGTGGCGGTCGATTTCGCGGTTGTCGGCGTCGACGTGGATATAGACGCCCTCCCACTCGCCCTCGTGACGGGCCAGCACCGGCATGGCTTGATGCATCTCACCCACAAGCGTTCTCCTGCTCTCTGTTACTTTGTAAGGCCGGCGGCTTCGAAGGCCTCGGCGATGGACAGCGCCATGCGATCGGCGCTGAAGGGAGTCATGATCTGGACGCCCGCGGGCAGGCCTTCTTCGGCGCGGCCCATCGGAGCAGAGACCGCCGGCAAGCCCGCGAAATTCGCCAAGGCCGTCAGGTCTGCCTGATTGGCGGGGGCTTTCTCGCCGTGCGGGAAGGCGACATGGGCCACGGTGGGCGACAAGAGCGCTTCATAGCGCTCAAACAGACCCCAAGCGAGCGTCCGCGCCTGGGCGATCGCCCATTGCGCCTGGGCGAGCTTGGCCGCCGGCTGGGTCGCCCCATAGGTCAAAAGCCCGCGAAACTCTTCGGAAAAGCCTGCCGGATCACCGGCCAGTTCCTCCGCCATGAGCGCTGCGCCTTCGGCCTCGGCCAGCAACAGGCCCTTGCGGCGCATCACCGGCAGGTCGAACCCCTCCCACGCGATGGGCGTGACGACCGCGCCGGCCTCCGCCAGCCGCGCCAGAAGCCGCTCGTAGGCCGCCGCAACCCCCGGGGAGACATCCATGCAGCTGGTCAGCTGCAAAGCCCCGATCTTCAAGCCCGCAAGGGAACCCGCAGCGCCGGTGGGCGTCACGCCGAGACGGGCGAGCCCCGTTGTAAACGGATCGCCGCCGTCCCGACCGGCGAGCGCCGCGGTGAGAGGCAGCAGGTCTCGGGCGTGGCGGGCGTGCACGCCGACATGGTCCAGCGTGTACGACAACAGCATCATGCCGCGGCGCGAGATGCGTCCAAAGCTGGGCTTGAAACCGAACACCCCGCAATAGGCGCTGGGCAGGCGAACCGAGCCCAACGTGTCGGTGCCGATCGCCCCGGCGGCAAGCCCCGCGGCCACCGCCGCCGCCGACCCCCCGGAGGAACCGCCGGGGGTGTATCCAGCTTTGAGCGGGTTTTGGCATGGGCCGTAAAGCGGGCTTGTGGTGGTGGCGCCCAGGGCGCCTTCATGCTGGTTCGCCACTCCCAGGATCACCGCGCCGGCCGCGCGCAGACGCCGAGCCGCAGCGCTGTCTTCGGCGGCGATCCGGTCCTTGTAGGCTGCCACCGCCCCGGTCCACGGGGCGCCCTTGACCGCGAGATTGGCCTTCAACACCACCGGCGCCCCGTCCACCACCGACAGCGGCGCGCCCGCACGCCAGCGCTGCGCTGAAGCAACCGCGGCGGCCTCCGCGTCCGCTAGCGTCCAATGCACGATGGCGTTCAGCGCCGGGTTTAGCCGCTCGCCGCGGCCGTGAAAGACCTCAAACGCCTCCACCGGCGTGATCGCGCCTCGCCGAAATAGCGCGTGCAGACCCACAATCCCCGCAGCGATGATTGGATTTTCCGCGCCCCGCATTAGCCGAACCTTTCATCGATTAAACGAATAGGCTTCTGGCGTAGGTCAATCTGGGTCAACGGCGCAGTGGCCCCAGGAGCGACAAGCCGCACGATCAGCTCCACCCCGAGGCGTTGGCGCAACAGCGCGATAAAACGGTCAGCGACGTCGGTTTCGTCGCGCATGGACTCCACCAGCACGATGAGATCGTCCCGCCCCGTGGCGGGATCGCGCACCGCGCGGCATATATACTCACCCGCATAGGCCTCAATCTCGGCGAGCACCGCTCCGATGGCTTGCGGGAAGACATTGATCCCCCGCAGCTTCACCATGTTGTCGGAGCGCCCGAGGAATCCTTCGATGCGGCGCAAGCCCCAGCCAAGGCTCGACCGGCCCGGAACGATCCGGGTCACATCATGGCTGTTGAAACGGATGATGGGATAGACGTCGTCCTTGAAGAGACAGGTGACGATCAGGTCCCCCGGCTCTCCGTCCGCGACGGGACGAGCCGTGTCGAGATCCCCAACCTCCACGACATGGGCGTCTTCAAAGACATAAAGGCCTTCCCGGTCCAGGGCTTCACCGGCGATGACGCCGGTGTCGCCGACGCCGTACCAATCATAACACGCCGCTCCGCCCCACAGGGCCGAGACCGCGTCCTTGTTCTCGCGGCCGAATTGACCGGAGATCATCCGAATACGGATGTCTTCGCCGATGGTCAGGCCTTCTTGGGCGGCCACCTCGGCGAGCTTCTTCACGTAGTCGGCGAACCCCAGAATCACGGTGGCGCTGAAAGCCTTCATCAGCTGGACCTGCTGGGCGGAGCGTGTCTCCACGCCGGCGCCGGCGGACATGAAGGTCGCGGCGGTGAAACGCGTCACCGCCTCGCGGATATAGTGTCCGCCATTGATCATGCCGTGACCGTAAACCGAGTGCGCCACGTCGCCCGCGCCCAGGCCCTGCATGCGATAGAGCCGGCCGAGCAGCAGATTCTGCACCTCCCGGCTTTTAGGACCGAACAGCAGCGGCTGGGGCGTGCCGGTCGTGCCGCTCGTGGTGTGGAAGATCACCGGCGGGACCTCGCCCGACGGGTAACTGTCGAGGCCTGCGAAATCCCCGAAAGGCGGATGCCGCGCGATGGAGTCCACGATCTCCGCCTTGCCGAAGGTCGGCAGCTTGGGGAGGTCGTCGAGGCTTCTGATGTCCCCCGGTTCGATGCCCGCCGCGCCCCAGAGCCGTTGGTAGAACGCGGTTCTCCAGGCGCGCGCCAGCAAGACCTGGAAACGCTGCTCCTGAAGGGCGCGCAGCGCTTCGGGTGTGACCGTCTTGGCGAAGGCCTCAAAAGCTGCGCCGATCGGATACTCCCGCTGGAGCGCCTTGGGGTCGGCCACATCATAGAAGGTCAGCGCCTCAGCCATGGTCAGGTCCTCCAGCCCAGCGGCCCAGCTCTTCAACGTTATCAAGTCCCGGCAGTACGGCGACCGCGTCGATCAGGGCGGCGGCGTTCGGCGCAGGCAGCCCCGCGAAAGCGCAACAGGACAGCGCTTTATCCAGCTGCGCCTGTGGGCTCAGGGGCTGAGCGGGCGAGCCGAAAAGGCTTGCGGCCTCCGCCGTCAGAACCTGCCCATCGGCGAGGCGCGCGGTCGCCTTCTGGGGGACAAAGGCGGCGGGATCGGGGTTGTCGGTCTTCGCCACGGTGATCTTGGCGGCAAGCGCTTGGGTTCCGGGATCAGCCAGGGCCTGAGGCGCGAAAGCCTCAAGGCCGACCCCTCCGTGGCGAAGGGCGTGGGCGGCGCAATACGGCAGGCAGAGGCGGGCGTAGTTCACTTCAAGGGGCGCCTTGATCGGCCGGCCCACGAGATGGTGGATCAAAGGCGGTGCTTCTATCACGAGGCTTTGCAGGTTGGCTGCGGTCGCCCCTTTCGCCTTCAGCGCCAGCGTCATGGCGATCCCGCCATGGGCGGCCCGGCCCGTGGGATACGGCTTCCAGCTCACCTCAGTCACCCGCCAAGGCTGGCCCAACCTTTCCAGAACCGGCCGCAGATCAAAGCTCGTCTCAAAGAGACTGAGATAGCCGAACGGGCCCTCGATCGCGCCTTGCGGCCCCGGCAGGCCGGCTTGCGCAAGCCCCACCGCGTCAAAGGCCGCGCGGGCGGCGTGACCGACGCTGGCGGCGAGCGCCGGGGTGCCTTCGACGTGCGCCTGCATCGTGCCTGCGGCGAAAGCGAGCGCATAGCCGAAGGCGTGAGCCAGTTGCTCTTGGCTCAAGCGTCGGGCGCGGCCTAAAGCGGCGACCGCGCCAAACAGGCCGCAGGTCGCGGGGCGGAAGAACTTGATCTGGCTGGTGGCGGCGACGCCGAGACCAGCCGCCACGTCCACCCCCGCCGCACAGGCCGCGACATACTCTGCCCCCGACAGCCCATGAGCCTGGGCCTCAGCGATCAGGACCGGGACGACGACGGTGAAGGGGTGCAGAACCGCCGCCTCATGGACACAGTCGAACTCCTGGCAGTGCGCCTGGAAAGCATTGACGGCGGCGGCCTCCGCGGGCCCGGCCGAAAAACCGCGTCCCCAGACTTGGGCCGGCCCCTCCCCCCGGGCGAGGACCGAGGCGAAGCGCTGCGCGTAGGCTTGGGCAGAGCCTGCCACGCCCACCGCAATCGTATCGAGAGTGAAATGCTGCACAGCCTGGATAGCGGCGGCGGGCAGATCCTCCCCCCGCGTCTGCACGACGTGGGCGGCGAGGCTTTGCGACGCGGTGCGGCTTTGTCCGGACATTTGATTTGTTGTAGCATGCGCGCTTTCTGACGCAAGGAAGCCGCCGCGCATGAAAGGTCCGCTCTATCGGTCTTTGGCCGCCGCGTTGAAGGACCGGATCGCGCAGGGCGACTTTCCGCCCGGCTCGGCCCTGCCGACCGAGCATGAACTGTGCGCGCTCTATGACGTGTCGCGGCATACCGCGCGGGACGCCCTGCGCCTGTTGCAGGAGGCCGGACTGATCGAGCGCCGTCGCGGCGCAGGCACGATCGTCACCCGCAGCGCCGCCATCGGCCGCTTCGTTCAAAGCATCGCGGGTGTGACAGGGCTTCTCCAGTACGCCCGCAACGCGCGGTTGTCCGTTTTGAGCCACGGCCAGGAGCCCAGCGACAATCCAGCTCTGGAGGCCCTGGGCCTTGACCAGACGGCCTCTTGGGTGCGGATCGCCGGGGTCCGCCGGGCCGAAGGCGAGGCCAATCCGGTGGCGGTGACCACGATCCATGTCCGGGCGGATTTGTCCCCCGATGCGGCGACCCTGACGGCGCTCCACGGCGCGCTGAATGAATGGATCACAGCGAACCATGGCGTACGCACGCGGCGGGTGGAGCAGACGATCACCGCGGTGGCCCTCGACGGGGTCGATGCGGTGACGCTGGGGTGTGAGGCTGGGGCGCCGGGGCTGCGAACGGTGCGGCGCTACATCGGCGCGGACGAGATCGCCTATCAAGCGAGCGTGAGCTTGCATCCTGGCGACCGGTTCTCCTATGCCATGAGCCTTGAGCGGGCCGATTAGAGCGCGCCGCGGGCCTTCAGGGCGGCGATCGCTTCTGGGGCAAGGCCTGCTTCGGCGGCGATGGCCTCTGAGTGCTCGCCGTAGGCCGGGATCCGGAGATCGGGGCATCCGTCCTCATGGCGGAATCGGATCGGCGGTCCTAGATGGCGTTGCCCGTCGTCGTCTGTCAGGATCTGGCCGCGCTCGATCGCATAGGGGTCCTCGAAGGCGTCTTTCAGGCTTCGCACCGGCGCCCAGCACACATCCACGGGGGCGAGCAGCGCTTCCCACTCCGCCATCGTCTTGGTGCGGAAGGTCTCTTTGAAAAAGGCCCGAAGCGGCTCCTGGCCCGGCCCCGGTTCGACCCTGGCGTAATCAAGAAGATCAGGCCGGCCCAACGCGTTGAGCAGGTTCTTGGCGAAGTGGATCTCAGAGCCGCCGAGGACGAGAAATTTGCCGTCCTTGGTTTCATAGACGTGGTTCATCGCCGCCCCGCCGAAGGAGCGCATGGTCTTGGGCTCGGGGTGCTTGTTCTCGGCCAACACCGGCCCGGTCACATTCGGTGTCCAGGAGACGAGCGCGTCATACATCGACATGTCGATGTAGTCTCCCTTCCCCGTGGCGTGCCGGCGATAGAGCGCCATCATGATCGCGGAGAAAGCCATGAGGCTCGCGGCCATATCCGAAGCCGGGATGCATGGATTGGTGGGCTTGTTGTCCTCCAAACCCCGGTTGAGGTCGAGGACGCCGGAGAGGGCTTCAATGGTCAACGCGTGACCGGGCTTCTGGGCGTAAGCGCCGTCCTGGCCAAAGGCCGAGATCGAGCAGTAAACCACGCCCGGGTTGAAGGCGGCGATCGTGTCGTAGTCCACGCCCAACCGCTTCACGACGCCCGGCCGGAAGGCCTCGACGATGACGTCGGCTTCCTTGGCGAGGGCGTAGAACAGCTGCCGCGCGTCTGGGTCTTTCAGGTTGATCTTGAGGCTGCGCTTGCCGCGGGCGATGTTGCGGAACCACACCGAGACCCCGTCCTCGGTACGATAGCCGACCTGGCGCGTGGGTTCCCCCACCCCGTTGGCGGGCTCCACCATGATCACGTCGGCCCCGTGATCGGCCATCATCATGGTCATGTGCGGGCCGGGGAGAAAGGCGGAGAGGTCAAGGACTTTGAGGTCGGCTAGTTTCATGCCCAATCCTTAAGCTTCGCCCTACCGGGGCTTCAAGTGCGCCGTCAGGCGACCTTCTGCGCCATGGTGGCGATGTAATCTGCCCGGTCCACGGGATCGCCGGTTCTCTTTAAAGCATGGGGCCCATCGGGGGGCGGCGCGATGGCGTCAGGGCCTGCGGGAAGAGGCTAGGTCTGGCGGGAATACTGCACTCTTAAGGCCAGGGTGAACCCTTTGCTGGGGCTGACGTCAATGACCAGGCCCCAGAACTCTTCCTCGATCTCTTGGCCATCCGGTTCCGGCTTGGTGCGCTGAACAATCATAGAAGCGCCGAGCAGATGGGGAATCCAGCTGGGATCCCAAGCATTGGTCATTGAGACAGTCTTCGGAGAAACGGGCGGTCAGCCCTGTTCCCCCAATTTTGGCGCACGGCTGCCTAAAGGACGCTTACCGTTCACCTTGATGGGCGAAGCGAGCATCCGCAGACGGCCGTCCTTGGCGTCGGGATGGTCCACGGCGTCGGTCATCCCAATTGTGGCGACGAACGGGTTATCCAGCGCCTGGGCGATGTCGTAGACCGGCGCCACGGGCACGTGCCCGCCCAGAAGCTGCAGCCAGTGCGCCGTCGGCTGGGTCGTCAGAAGAGCGTCGAGGGTCTTGGTCAAGGCCGTCAGATTGGCCCGCCGCTCTCTCACGCCGGCAAAGCGGGGATCGGTCTTGAGCACCTCCTGCCCCACGCGCTCACAGAACAGCTCCCAGAATTTCGGCGTTTGGCACATCAGCATGAGCCAGCCGTCCTGGGTTTTGAACAGCTGGCTGGGGGCGATGGACGGATGGGCGCCGCGGGGCAGCCGCCCCGTCTGCACGCCTTCATTCAGATACCAGGTGGCGGGATAGGAGAGCTGATGCAGCGCGGTGTCGAACAACGCCACATCCACGTCGCTGCCCTGTCCGGTGCGCTGGGCGCTGAACACCCCCGCCAGGATCGCCACGGCCAGCTGCGAGCCAGTGTGAAAATCCACGATGGAGAGCCCGCAGCGCACCGGGGGCCCGTCGGGCTCCCCGCTCATCATCAGGAAGCCCGCTTCGGCCTGCATCAGATAATCATAGCCCGGCCAGGAGGCCCGCTCGTTGTCCCGGCCATAGGCCGAAAGATGGGCGCAGACGATTTTCGGGTTCAGGGCCTTGAGGTGTGGATAGGTCAGCCGCAGCTTCTCCGGCTGGTCGCCGCGGAGATTGTTGGCGACGACATCCGCCTCTCGCACCAAGGCTTCAAAGCGTGCGCGGCCCTCTTCCGTCTTCAGCTCCAGGGCGAGGGAGGATTTCCCTCGGGAAAAGGTCTGGAAGAATTGGCTGTCCTGATCGCCCAGGAAATAAGGCCCTGTCGTACGGGAGACGTCGCCGCCCATGGACGGCGCTTCGATCTTGACGACCTCAGCCCCCAACTCGGCCAAGAGCATCGTGCCATAAGGCCCTGCGCCGTACTGTTCAATGGTCAACACGCGGAGGCCTGAGAGCAGGGCGGTCATCAGTCGATCGTCTCCTGTCGGACGATGTATTCAAGCTCCGGCCGGGACCAGGTGACGTGGCCGGCGCTGGGGACCGCCCCGATCAGACGCGCGCCCATTCTTTGGTAGAAACCGACGCTCGGGGGGTGCGACACAATCCGGACGGAGGGAAACCCTCGGGCCCGGGCGCGCTCGGTCATGTGCTCAAACAGCCGGGCGCCGACGCCGCGACCTTGCGCCTCATCAACGGTGAACATCAGATCGAGCTCAGGCCGAGGGCCGTCCACGAGGGAGTAAAAGCCCAGAATGCGGCCGAATTCGGAGGCTACCCAAACCTCCTCCCGTTCGATCATGCCGGGGGTGACGGCGTAGTGCTTCACCATCACGTAGTAATCGCCGTCATAGGCGGACGAGGCCCGCATGATGGCGGTTAGGCGGTCCGCCTCGTCCGGTCGGGCGCGGCGCATCTCGATCATCGTCGTCCTCACATAGCCCGCCACCTTAGCCATGATCCGCTGCGGCCATCTACCCTTAGAGACCTCAGACAGCACAGAAATGTGCTCTTTTTTCAGGCGTTTTTGGTCAGGGCTGGGCCACCTCTTCCAGCAGGCTGAGGTCATAATCTTGGGCCCGCGCCGCTTCTTCCATCCTCGCCCGCTGCTGCGGCGTCACCCGCGGCGTGCGGGACAAAAACCACAGAAAGCGCCCTGAGGGTTCCCCCACCACCGCAAGCTGGTAGGCGTCGTCCAGATACAGAACCCAGTAATTGCCCTGCCCCGCCGGCAAAGGGATTGGAGCGAAGTTTACCGCAAGCCGCGCCCCGTTGGATCCTTCGATGGGGTGGGCGACCCCTTGGGCGACCCGTTCGGGACCGTCAAGGCCGCCGTCCAGGCAAGTGTTGACGACTGTGACGCGGCCGTCCGCCCGAGGGGCGTAATTGGCGGTGACGCCCGCACAGCCGTCCTCAAAGCTGTTAGGATAGCGGGCGATCTCATACCAGCGCCCGGCATAGCGGTTGAGATCGACCGACGCGACCGGCTGCAGGGGGCCTGCGTCCTCCGGGCGCCCTGAAGGCCCGGCCACGCAGGCCGAAAGCAGAAGCGCCGCCAGAGCGGCCAACGAGAGCAGTCCACGCGCCATGAGAGCGGCCCCTTTCACGGTCAACTTCAAGGGAAGAAACGAACGTCCCTCGACGCCTGAGGGCTGGGGTGGGTTCGTGACTTCTCCTTCCCCCCACACCTAGCGCCGCCTTCGGCGGCGGCGAGGGGGCGCCTCAGCTTGGCCCCTTGGATTTGTGCGCCAAAGCCGCCGCGTTGGCCTCCCAGTTCACCCCATCAAAATCGACGACGGTCAATTCCAGCGCATCCCCGTCGTCAAAGCAGTTGGCGTTGACGCTCACCCCGTCGGGGTTGGATCGCGGGGTGTAGAACGGCTTGACGCCGCAGACCGTGCAGAAGCGGTGAACCGCGACGCCGGTATTGAAGCGGTAGGCCGCGAGGCTGCCTTGTCCCGCCAGCAATCGGAAATGCGCCGCCGGCACAATCAGGTGCAGATAGCCTGAGCGGCGGCACATTGAGCAGTTGCACCGCTCCACCTCCACAGGGCTTGGGGTAAGCGCCTCAAATCGGACCGTCCCGCAGTGGCAGGAGCCTTTCCGCCAACGCGGGGCCTCGGCCGCCATCAAACCTTGTGCCTCGCCATGAGCTGCTTGGCGATGATGATCCGCTGCATCTCGTTGGTGCCTTCCCCTATGCAGAGCAAAGGCGCGTCCCGATAGAGCCGCTCGATGACGTATTCCTTGGAGTAGCCGTAGCCGCCATGGATGCGCATGGCTTCGGTGGCGACTTCAAGGGCGGTCTCGGAAGCAAAGTATTTCGCCATCCCGGCCTCCATATCGATGCGGCCGCCGGCGTCGAAGGCGCGGGCGGCGTCTTCGACCAGAAGCTCCGCGGCCCGGGTCTTGGCGGCCATCTCGCCGAGCTTCAGTTGGATCGCTTGGTGCTCGCCGATGGGCTTGCCCATGGTCTTGCGGATTTGCGCGTATTTCGCGCTTTCCTGCAGCGCTCGGCGGGCGATGCCGACGCCGCGGGCGGCGATGTTGATCCGGCCGATCTCAAGCCCGCCTGTCGCCATGAAGAAGCCCTGCCCCTCCTCCCCGCCGACCAGCGACAGCTCCGCCGAGCACTCATAGTCCTCAAAGATGAACTCGCCCGAGTCGATGCCCTTATAGCCGAGCTTGGACAGCTTGTTGCCGTTTTTGACGCCCTTGAGGGGCTGCTTGGTCTCAGGGTCGATCTTGGGGGTGATAAGCATGCTCATCCCCTTGTAGCGCGGCTGGGCCTCGGGATCGGTCTTGACCAGAAGCGCCACCACGTGACCCTGGATGGCATTGCTGATCCAGGTCTTGGTCCCGTTTACGACATAGGTGTCGTTGCCCTTTTTCTTGGCGACGGTGCGGATGCCTTGAAGGTCTGTGCCGGCGTCGGGCTCGGTCAGGCCTAGGCCGCCGCGCATTTCGCCGGAGGCGAATTTCGGCAGCCAGTATTCCTTCTGCCGATCGGTGCCGAAGCGCTGGACGACGGTCGCCATCATCAGGTGGGAGTTGAAGATGCCGGTGAGGCTCATCCACTCTTCGGAAATGCGGGTCACGATCTTGGTGTAGGTCGTCGCCGACAGGCCAAGGCCGCCGTAATCCGGGTGAACGATGGCGCCGAACAGGCCGAGCTCGGTCATGTCCGCCACGAGGTCCTCAGGCCAGATGTCCTCATGCTCGTAGTGCATGGCGACGGGGGCGACCTTGGTTTTCAGCCACTTGTCGATGGCGTCCAGGATCTGGCGCTCGTCGGCGTCGGAGATATGGGCGTGTCCGTCGGGCATTGAGGGCTCCGCTTAAGTCTACACTCCGCTCCCCCGGGAGGGGGAGGTGGCCCGAAGGGCCGGAGGGGGAAACCCCCCCTCAGTCTCGCTGCGCTCGCCTGTTCCCGCTCCCGGGGGAGTGCGGGTTCGGCGCTAATAATTCCCAACCTTATCTTCCACCGCATGGCCGCGGCCCGGGATCAGCATGTTGCGTTTAAAGGTGCAGACCATCACTCCGTCCTGGTTGAAACCGCGGGTGAGGATGGTCACGATCCCCTGCCCCGGCCGGGATTGGCTCTCGCGTTTGGCGAGCACCTCGCTCTCGCCATAGAGCGTGTCGCCGGCGAAGACCGGTGCGGTGAACTTCACCTCGTCCATGCCGAGATTGGCGATGGCTTTCTGGCTGCAGTCGGTCACGCTCATGCCGATGAGCAGCGCGAGCGTGTAGGGGCTCACCACCAGATTGCGCTTGAACTCGCTGGCTTTCGCGAACTCGGCGTCGAAGTGCATCGGGTGGGTGTTCAGCGTCAGCAGTGTGAACAGGTGGTTGTCGTATTCGGTAACCGTTTTGCCGGGGCGATGCTCATAGATGTCGCCCACGTGGAAGTCTTCAAAGTACCGACCAAAAGTTTCGCGGTAGCGCTGCGGCCCCACCTCTTTCCACTGCTGCACCATCAGGCTGCTCCCGCTCTGTCCAGGATCCGCTGCGCGGCGAGGATCACCGGTTTCTCAATGAGTTTACCGTCCAGGAGCGCCGCGGCGCCCTTGGCGTCCGCCAGCGCCGCTATGATCCGCTTGGCGCGGGCGATTTCGGCTTCGGTGGGCGTGAAGCAGGCATTCACGGGCGCGACCTGATCGGGGTGGATGCAGGCCCGACCGGTAAAGCCCAAGGCTTTGGCCCGCCGGGTGCTTTCAATCAGGCCGGCTTCGTCCTTCACATTGAGATGGGGCACATCGAGAAGGGCGATGGCGGCCGCCGCGCATGCCGCCGCCAGCCGCCCCCGGGCATAGGCGAGCGCCTCCCACTCGAGCGTGCAGCCGACATCAGCGGAGAAATCAGCGGCCCCGAACAGCACCCCTCCGTCCGGGCCTGCGGCGTGGGCAATCTCGTAGGCGGCCTCAAGCGCTCGCGCCGTCTCGATCACCGGCCACAACGGCGGGGCCCCCGTTCCTAGCGCGGCGCGCAGGTTTTCAAGCTCAATCCCGGCCTGCGTCTTTGGCGCCATGATGAAGGCGGCGTGCGCCAGCGCCTCCGCCAGCGCGGCCAGGTCTTCCGCCATGGCCAGCGTCGACGGGGCGTTCACCCGCACGCCCACCGCGGGCGCGTCGCCCCGGCCCTCACGCAGAAACGCCGCCACCGCCGAGCGCGCGGCGGCTTTTTGCTCCGGCGGCACCGCGTCCTCGAGGTCGAGGCACACCGCGTCGGCCCCGGCCGCAAGGGCCTTGGCGAAACGCTCGGATCGATTGCCGGGCACGAACAAAAGAGAGCGGACATCCATTTGTCCGGACAAATTACGCGGCCCAGCCGCGGCGTCAATTGTGATGATGGTGGTGGCGCCTCATTTTCGGCTCCCGCCCGGACCAGCGGGGCAATGCGGCGCCGCAGGCCTTGCAGAAGCGCGCATCCGGCGGGTGGCGATCTTGACCGCAGCTCGTGCACAGCACGGCTTTCTCCTGTGGGCTGAAGGCCTTCTGGGCGATTCCGAAAAACAGCGTGATGCCGGCGATCATCAGTACGATTGAGAAGAGCCGGCCTGTGGCGGTGTCGATGGTGATGTCGCCGAAACCGGTCGTGGTCAGGGCGGTCACGACGAAATAGATGGCGTCGAGGAAGTTGTTGAGCTTCGGATGCTGCCCCAGAAACAGGACCTGGGCGAGGCCGGCGGCCAGGAACACGAACACCACCATGTTCACGACCGCCTTGGTCAGGTCTTCGACATAGGTGTCGTCCCAGCGGCCGCCGCCGAGCACGTTCCAGAACCGTTCGCGATGGACAAGCGTCCACAGCCGCAGGATCCGCAGGAAGCCCCAGTTGTGGAGCAGCGTTGGCAACAACAGCGTCGCCAAGACGACGAGATCGACCCAGGTCGTAGGGTATTTCACCCACCGCTTCACCGACCCCAATGCATAGAGCTTGGCGCCCAGATCAATCGCGACGAACGCCGCGATGGCGTAGTCGATGGCCCAGAACAGCGGCCCCTCTGGGACAAACTGGCTGAACACGAAGAACACGATGACCAGAAGGTCAAGGACCACCATCGCGCCCTGGAAGCGCAGGGCCTGCGGGGTAACGCCGAAATAGAGCTCCCGCAGACGGGAGCGCAAGGTTTTGGGATCGTCGGCGATGGCCATCAGCGCGGCGGCTCCGCCGCAGCGGCGAAGGCCTCGGCGATCTTGGCGCGGGAGGCGATCCAGACATTCGGCATCGCGGCCACATGCGCCAAGATCTGCTCCAGAGCCCCGATGCGGCCCGGGCGGCCCACGATCCGCAGATGCAGCCCGATGGAAGCCATGCGCGGGGCCTCTTCGCGGGCAAGCCAGTTGATCGTCTCAATGGCGTAGCGGGCCCAGTCCCAGGGCTGGAGGGCAGGCGCAACCCACATCTTCATGTCGTTGGTGTCGATGGCGTAGGGCACGATCACCATGGGTTTGGGACCGGCGGCGGTGGATACGATATCCCAGAAGGGCAGGTCGTCGGAGTAATCGTCCATGTGGTAGGAGAAACCCTCCTCCGCCAGGATGCGCCGCGTGTTCTCGGTCAACAGGTAACGCGAGAGCCAGCCCTTCGGGGCTTGCCCCGTGGTCTCGGCGATCAGGTCCCGGGCCTTGACGATGAACTCCCGTTCTTTGGCCTCATCCATCCAGAACTGATGGCTCCAGCGAAACCCGTGGCCCGCCACTTCCCAGCCGCGGGCGCGGATGTCGGCGGCGATCTGCGGCGCCCGGGCCAAGGCGAGCGCCGCCGCCGTGACGGTGGGGTCGATCCGGTGCTCATCCAAGAGCTTCAGGATACGCGGCCAGCCGGCCTTGATCCCGTATTGATAGTTGCTCTCATTGCCGTGTACCCGCATCGGCTTTTTCGGCGCCGCCCCCAGCTCGTCCACGGGCTCAGGACCCTTGTCGCCGTCGGCGATGTTCTGCTCGGCCCCCTCCTCGACGTTGACCACGATGGAGATGGCGAGCTTGGCCCCGTTCGGCCAGTTGAAATCGGGCGGCAGCGACATCGGAATCCCTGTGATTTGCCGCCATGGTAGGCGGGCCAAGCGGCAACGGCAAAGGGCTCGTGGCTTGTTGAGGGCTGGCCCCGCCGCTGACGCGGGTTTGACTGGCGCCTCCAACCACCCCATGCCATGGCTCCAGTCTGGACAATGGAGGCTTCTCGATGCGGCTGAAGCAAGTGGTGTTCCCCTTGGCGGCGCTGGCCCTGATAGGCTGTGGCGAGGGAATCGAGGGGGCGAAGCAAGCCGCGGTCGACGCCGCCGCCGGGGCGGCTAACGTGGCCGCGCAGTTCGTCACCACAGAGCAGGCCTGTCTCGCCACCGGTCAGAACGAGGCGTTCTGCGGCTGCCTGCAAACCGAACTCGGCGAACGCTTGACCCCGGCCCAGATCGAGGCCGTAGCGACGGTGATCCGCGACGGGCTCACCCAAGGGATGCAGGCCGCCGCCGAGGGTGCGACCACCATTGATCCGGCGACGCGGGACGCCATCGTCGGCTGCGCCGCGCAAGGGGCTGTCGAGACGGCGACCGAAGCGGAGGGACAATAGGCGACGCTCCGTCTCCGAGACGCCTGTCACGGCGGCCCCGGAGGCTGGCGGCTTCTGATGGAGGGCGGGGCTCCCCGTCTTGCGCCGCGCGCGGCGGCGGCCGCGCTCGCTCCGGTCCAGCGCGCCGCGCCTCCCGGTTACGGCG